>SLAO01000027.1 GCA_007126835.1 Nitriliruptorales bacterium
CTGATCGCCGGGGTCATCACCCTGACCGGTCTGGGCCTCAAGCTGAGCGACGGGCTGCTGGCCCTGGCCGGGCAGACGCTGATCTTCACGATGCTGTTCGCCATGATCGCCTGCCTGGTGCTCGGCATCGGGCTGCCCACGACCGCGAACTACGTCATCACCGCCACCCTGGCCGCGCCGGCGCTGCTGGCGTTCGACCCGATGCCGGTCATCGCCGCGCACATGTTCGTCTACTACTTCGGCGTGATGGCCGACATCACCCCGCCGGTGTCGCTGGCCGCCTACGCGGCCTCGGGGATCGCCCGCAGCAACCCCATGAAGACCGCGCTGCAGGCGGTAAAGATCGCGCTTGGTGGCTTCCTCGTGCCCTACATGTTCGTCCTGTCGCCCGAACTGCTGCTCGTCGACGTCACCTGGTTCACGGGCACGAAGGCGGTGATCACGGCGCTCGTGGGCATCTACTGCGTCAGCGCGGCCGTGGTCGGCTACATCGACCGGCCACTGTCGCTGCTGCTGCGCGGCGTGCTGGCCGCCACCGGCCTGCTGCTGCTCTACGGCGAGCTCACCACCGACATCATCGGCTTGGGCGGCTTCGTGGTCGTGTTCGCCTACCAATGGTGGTCAGGGCGCCGCATGCGTGCCGGGGCCGCCGGGTAGCGCGACGGGAGGAGAACCCCCTCAGAGCTGACGCTCATGCCCGGCGGGCGCGGCCCTCCTCTGGGGCCTTGACGGCCAGGACCGGGCAGTTGGCGGCGAGCAGGACGTCCTGGACGACGCTGCCCAGCACGAGCTTTCCCACCGGGGACCGTCGCCGCATGCCGATGACGAGCAGATCGGCCCCGGCGCGGTCCGCGGCCTCGACAAGCGCCTGCGACACCCCGTTGGGAAGACCGTGGCGCACCTCGGTGGAGACCTCGACCTCGTCGCCGTCGATCTGCGTTGCCAGCGCCTCGAGCTCGGCTTCGAGCCGGTCGATGGAATCGCGCTGTGCACGGACTTGCGTGGGGCTCTCACCCACGTCGTGGCCAACGTAGGCGACCACGTGCAGGAGGGCACTCCGAAGCTGGGCCTCGGTGCGAGCCCTCTGCAGCGCCGCTTGCCCGTGGGGGGTGTTGGCGTACCCGACGACGATGCTCACGGTGACCTCCGTGCCGCTCCCGCTGATGGTTGCCGGGAGCCTACCTGCTGCGGTGCGCTCGGTGGCGCTACAGGCCTTCGAAGGTCTCGTCGAGCAGCGAGCGCTCCTCGAGGTCGTGGATCGCGCCGCTGCCCGTGGCCGGGCTCGGGCTCTCGACGCGGGCCCGGTGACCCAGGGCGTAGTCGTCAGCGAGGAGGCGGTGCAGGCGCATGTGAGCGAACGGCCACGCGCCCATGTTCTCGGGCTCGTCTTGCACCCAGAACACCTCGGTGGCGTCGGCGTAGCTCTCGACGATCTGGCGGATCTGCTCCTCGGGCCACGGGTACAGCTGCTCGACGGCGACGACGGCTGCGGCGGCCGCGCGCTCGTCACGCTGGCTGCGCAGGGTGTGGACGAGCTTGCCCGACGCCAGCAGCACCCGCGTGACCTGCTCGGGCGGAGCGGGGTCGTCGAGGACCTCGCTGAAGGCGCCCTGCGTGAAGTCCCGTGTGGGGCTCATCGCCTCCTTCGCGCGCAGCATCCCCTTGGGCGTGAGCACGATCAGCGGCTTGCGCAGGGCTCGGCGCACTTGCCGCCGGAGCAAGTGGAAGTACTGGGCGCTCGTGGTCGGCTGGGTGACCTGGATGTTGTCGGCGGCCGCCAGGGTCAGAAACCGCTCCAGCCGGGCAGACGAGTGCTCGGGCCCCTGACCCTCGTAGCCGTGCGGCAGCAGCAGGACCAGACCGGCCGTCTGACCCCATTTCGCCTCCGCGGCGACGAGGAACTGGTCGACGATGACCTGCGCCCCGTTGATGAAGTCGCCGAACTGCGCCTCCCACATGACCAGCGCGTCCTTGCGCGCGACCGCGTAGCCGTACTCGAAGCCGACGGCGGCGAACTCTGACAGCGGCGAGTCGTAGATCGCCACGTCGGCCTGGTCGGGATCGACGTTGGCCAGCGGCATCCAGTCGGGCCCGCCGGCGTAGTCGACGAGCGCCGCATGGCGCTGGCTGAAGGTGCCGCGTCGTGAGTCCTGGCCGGCCAGCCGCACCGGTGTCCCCTCCAGGGCCACCGAGCCCAGCGCCAGGGCCTCGCCCATCGCCCAGTCCACCGCGTCGTTGTCGAGGATCGAGCGGCGCTTCTCGAGCTGGCGGCCCAGCTTGGGATGGACCGTGAAGTCCTCGGGCCAGGAGGTCACCGCCTGCACGACCTTTTCGAGCGTCTCGCGCTCCACGCCGGTCTCGACTGGCGGGAGGACGCCGGCGACCGGGGTGCGGGGCACCTCGGCGGGCGGCTCGGGCGTCGAATCCCGTGTCTCCTGGAGGGCGCGCTCGAGCTTGTCGCGGAACGTGTCCATCGACTGCTCGGCCTCTTGCAGGCTGAAGTCGCCGCGGTTGATGAGCTCCTCGGTGTAGATCTTGCGGACGCTGCGGCGACGCTCGATCGCGTCGTACATGATCGGCTGGGTGTAGGAGGGGTCGTCGCTCTCGTTGTGCCCGTGTCGTCGGTAGCACACCAGGTCCACGACCACGTCCTTGGCGAATGCCTGGCGGAACTCGAACGCCAGCCGCATCACCCTGACGCAGGCCTCGGGATCGTCGCCGTTGACGTGGAAGATCGGCGCTTGGACCATCTTCGCCACGTCAGTGGCGTACTGGCTGGAGCGTGCCTGGTGCGGCGCCGTGGTGAACCCCAGCTGGTTGTTGATCACCAGGTGGACGGTGCCTCCGGTGGCGTAGCCGTCGAGCTGGCTCATGGCGAGCGTCTCGGCGACCACGCCCTGGCCGGCGAAGGCGGCGTCGCCGTGCAGCAGCAGCGGCAGCACCGGGGTGTGGGGGCCGTGCTCGCCGCCCTTGCGGTCCAGCAGCGCCCTGGCCATGCCCACGACGACCGGGTCGACCGCTTCGAGGTGGCTTGGGTTGGAGGCCAGCTCGACGTCGATGGCGGCCCCGGAGGCGGCATGGTGACGCCCCCGGGCCCCCAGGTGGTACTTGACGTCGCCCGAACCCTGGACGCTGCCCGGGTCGATGTCGCCTTCGAACTCCCGGAAGATCTTGTCGTAATCCTTGCCCAGGATGTTGGCCAGCACGCTGAGGCGCCCGCGGTGGGCCATGCCCATGACGGCCTGCCCGATCCCCTGGTCGGCGGCCGCGGACAGCAGGATGTCGAGCATCGGGATCGCGGTCTCGGCTCCTTCCAGCCCGAAGCGCTTGTGCCCGATGTACTTGGTGTGCAGGAACTTCTCGAACACCTCGGCGTCGTTGAGCCGCTCGAGCACGTGGACCTGCTCGTCGTGGTCGAGCGCGGTGGGCGCCCCCTCTACCCGCTCCTGGATCCACGCCTTCTGGTCGGGCTCGGCGATGTGCATGTACTCCACGCCGATGGTGCGGCAGTAGGCGTCGCGCAGGATCGCGAGGATCTTCGACAGCGGCAGCTTCTCGCGCCCGGCCAGCCCGCCGGTCAAAAACTCGCGGTCGAGGTCCCAGATCGTGAGGTCGTAGGTGGCAGGGTCGAGCTCGGAGTGCAGTTCGGTGAACGACTCGAACAAGGGGTTGAGGTTCGCGATCAGGTGTCCTCGAACCCGGTACTGGTTGATGAGGCGCCCCACGGCGATCTGCTTCTCGGCATTGGAGTCACCCTGGCCGGTGAGGACTCGGGGGCTCTCGTCTCGGTTCCAGCGCACCGGCTCGTAGGGGATGTGCAGGCTGTCGAAGACCTCGTCGTAGAAGTCGTCCTCCCCCAACAGCAGCTGGTGCACCGATTGGAGGAAGAGCCCGGATTCGGCGCCCTGGATGACCCGGTGGTCGTACGTCGACGTCAGGGTGATGACCTTGCCGATGCCCAGCTCGGCCAGGACTCGCTCGTCGGCGGCCTGGTACTCGGCGGGATGGCCGATCGCCCCGACGCCGATGATGGCGCTTTGCCCCTTCATCAGGCGCGGCACGCTGCCGACGGTGCCGACCGTGCCGGGGTTGGTCAGCGTCATCGTCGTCCCCTCGAACATCTCCGGGGACAGCTGTCCGGCTTGCACCTTGCGGACCGCTTCCTCGTAGGCCCGGTAGAAGGTGGCGAAGTCGAGGTTGAACACGTCGGCGATGTTGGGGACCAGCAGGGTGCGGCCGTCCTTGCGCTCCACGTCCATTGCCAGGCCCAGGTTGACCTGGTCGGGACGGTGGGCATACGGCGCGCCCTGATCGTCGTGGTGGAAGGTCGTGGTGATCGCCGGCACGGCCTTTGCGGCTTGCACGATCGCCCAGCCGATCAGGTGCGTGAAGCTGACCTTGCCGCCACGGGTCCGACGCAGCTGGTTGTTGAGGATCTGCCGGTTGACCTCGAGCAGCTTGGCGGGGACCTCCCGGATCGACGTCGCCGTCGGCACCTCGCGGCTTTCCGCCATGTTGTCCGCGATCGTCGCCGCCACCCCCCGCAGGCGACGCGCGCCTTGTGGTACCCCGTCGCTGTGCGTGTCGGAGGGGCGGTCGGCAGCAGCCGGGGCGGGCGAGCCCGCAGGTCCGTCCCCGGTGTCGGTCGATTCGCGAGATCGTGGCCGCTCGGTCTCGGTTTCGGCGGCCGCGGAGCCATTGCTGCCGTCGCCAGCGCGCTCCGACGCCCTGCGCTCGGTCTCCCAGCCGGAGCGGTAGTCGCTGAAGAACTCGCGCCAGCTCTCACCGACAGAGTCGGGGTCAGCGAGGTACTGCCGGTACATCTCGTCGACGAGCCAGGTGTTGGTGCCGAACCGTCGTTGCTCCACCATCGTTGGGCTTCCGTCTCGCGTCGTTGGCTGTGCCGCGCCGTCTGTGGGGGCGGACCATCCCGATGCTATCCGGGCGTGCGCGTCGGATCCGCGCGGACACGCAGTAGCCTCGCTGGGCAGACACCGGGGCCAAAGGAGCGTGATGATGACCGCGGTCGGCGTCGGCCCGCACCCGAAGCCGTGGCCATCCGACCCGCGCCTAGACCCGGTGCTGCTTGCCGAGGGCGACCGGCGCAACGTGGCCGATCGGTACCGTTACTGGCGGGTCGAGGCGATCAGAGACGACTTGGCTGCCCGGGCGCGCCCGCTGCACGTCGCCGTCGAGAACCTCCAGCACGACTTCAACATCGGGTCGATCGTGCGCACGGCCAACGCGTTCGGGGTGCGTGCGGTGCACGTGGTCGGACGTCGCCGGTGGAACCGCCGCGGGGCGATGATGACCGAGACCTACCTCGACGTGCGTCACCACCCCGACATGGAGGCGTTCGCTGGCTGGGCCGCTGACGAGCAGGTGCCCATCGTCGGGGTGGACAACCTGCCCGGGGCGTCTGACCTGCGCGACGTGTGCCTGCCGAGGGCGTGCGTGCTGCTTCTGGGCCAGGAGGGGCCGGGGCTGACCGAGACCGCGCGCGAGGCCGCCGCGGCGATCGCGTCGATCCCCCAGGTTGGCTCGACGCGCTCGATCAACGCGGGGGCTGCCGCGGCGATCGGCATGTGGGAGTGGGTGCGCCGCTGGGACCGCGGCTGACGCCGGATCGCCGTGGATGGCTAGACGACCTGCTCGGGTGTCAGACGTCCGCCGGCGCGTTCGAACTCGGCGGCGACGTCCTCGCGCAGCTTCGGGTCGCTCAGGAAGTCCGCGGCCGTCAGCGCCAGCGCCACGGCCCCGTCGATCGTGCCGGCGTCGGCGCGTTCGGACGCCGCCCATTCCGCAAATGCCGGCGTGTGGATCGTCACGTCGGGCGGGGCGATCGCCAGCGTGGGGTGGATAGCCGGCACGCGCACGCTGACGTTGCCGAGGTCGGTGGAGCCGGTCAGCTCCCGCGGGACGACCCCATCGGGCAGCGGCCGCCGCCCGCGCGGGGCGATGTTCTCGGCGTAACGCGCCGCGAGGGCGTAGTTGTTGCGCACCGGGAGGTAGACGGGGCAAGGCTCCCAGTCGACCTCGAGCTGGGTCCCGGTGGCCAGCGCGGCGGCTTCGAAGACCTCCCGGGCGCGCGTGGACAGCTCCGCCAGGGTGCTGGGCTGTCCTGACCGCAGGTAGAACTGGGCGCTGGCCTCATCGGGCACGATGTTGGGCTTGGCTCCCCCGTTGGTGATCACCCCGTGGATGCGGTCGGTGGACAGCACGTGCTGTCGCAGCGCGCCGAGGGCCTGGTAGGCCTGGACCACCGCGTCGAGGGCGTTGCGCCCCATGAACGGCGTGGCTGACGCGTGCGCGGAGAGCCCTCGGTACGTAACCGACACCTGCTGCACCCCGAGCCACGTGTGCGTCGCCACGTCGAAGCTGTGCGGATGGAGCATGATCGCGCAGTCGACCTCGTCGAAGCCGCCGGCGTTGGCGATGATCTCCTTGCCGCCTCCGCCTTCCTCGGCTGGACAGCCGATCAGCTCGACGGACCCGCCGACCTCGTCGATCATCTCGGCGACCGCCAGGAACGCACCCACCGCGGTGGCACAGATGACGTTGTGGCCGCACGCATGGCCGAGCCCCGGAAGGGCGTCGTACTCGGCCAGGATGGCCACCCGGGGACGGCCATGGCCGGCGGTGGCGCGCACGGCGGTGCCCAGGCCGTAGGCGCCCACGTCGACGCCGTGGCCCGCGCCTTCGAGGACACGCGCGACGGTCGCCGCTGCCGCGTGCTCATCGAATCCCAGCTCGGGGTTGCCATGGATCTCGTGAGACAACGCGATCAGGTCGTCCGCCCGTGCCTCGACCGCGGCGGTCAACCGGTCGGCGAGGGCCCGCGCCGTGCCGTCGTGGGGTGACCGCACCGGCTCAGCCGAGGCCACGTCGCGTTCGAGGGCGGCGAAGCGCTCCGCCATGAGATCGGGATAGGGAGCCGAGGGAGGGTCGTATGGGCTGCGCTGGGTGGAAGGTGGCATGCGCCGCACCTTAGTGGCTGTGGATCGCCCGGTCAGGTCGGCGCGGCCACAGGCCGGGTCAGGAGGTCAGCAAGGCCGCCCCCGCCGCGGCGGACAGCGCGAGCACCACCCGCAGCGGGAACTGCACGGCTCGAGCGGCGCGCGGGTCGAATCGCGCCAGCGCCGCCCGGTGCCCGGTGGCCACGGCGACGAGGTGACCGACCAGCAAGACCGCGACCCCGGCGATCGCCGGCCACGGGCGGGCGACGCCGGTGGCGTCGAGGAGCAGCCAGGCGTGATGGGCCAGCACCCACCCGGCGGTGGCCGCGGTCACCGCCGGCAACAGGTACGACCGGAAGGCCGCCAAGCGGATCGCCAACGCTGCGGTCCCCACGGCGGCTGCCAGCGCTGCGAGCCCGACCGCCCCGCCCGGGCCGGGCCACCCTGCGATCAAGGGTGCGAGCAGGTGCGTCGCCGCGGCACCGGCAATGACCGCCAGCACGGCGCGCTGCCCCGGTCGTTCCTGGCGCTGGGTGAGGGCGGGCACGGGGCTGCGCAGCACCCACCCGGCCTCGCCTCGGCCAAGGGGGGCGACCGCGGCGACGACCGCGCAGACGGCGGCGGCGGGATCGTGCCGTTCGGCTCCGACGCCGCCGAGGCGCCACGTGACCAGGCCCCCGGTCACGACCAAGGTCGTCACGAGCCCGGCCAGAACCGTGGGCGGCACAGGCCTCGCCGTCGCGGCCGCGATGATTGCGGCGAGCGCGACGGCGGCGGGCCACGCACCGACGCGGTGCGCCCGCCGAAGTGCGGGAGCCGCTTCCGTCGAGCGATCCGGCAGGAGTCGCAGGGGGGAGATCGCTGGCCAGACGGGCCCGAGCACCGCCGAGGCCATCACGATCGCGAGCCACCCGATGCCGAGCGCCGCCAGGGTGCGGGGTGCGCCCACCACGGGCCCGGCCAACCCGACGCCGATCACGACGAGCGCACCTAGCTGGGCGGCACGCCGCACCGGCAAAGCGTCGAGGAGCGCTGCCACCGGCAGCGGTCGCCGCCGCGCCGGCGGCAGCCGTCCCTGCCTGGCCCACAAGCGCGACGAGCGCCACGCAGCCAGGGCGACGACCGCGCCGGCCGAGGCAAGCGCGGAAAGCGGTGCGACCACGCTGGCCCTTCTGCTGCCCTCCTGCCGCGCCGCAGCGCAGCACTCGCGGAGGCGGACGGGAATCGAACCCGCCAGGCCGACGATGTCGGCCTCAACGGTGTTGAAGACCGCGGGGCCCACCAGGAACCCAGACGCCTCCGAGACAAGCGTACCTGGTGGTGCGCCCCCGACTGCGGCGTGCCCCTGACTGCGGCGACCGCTAGCGTGCGCGGTACCGTGAGAGTGAGCGCTGTCGCATGACGACGCCGAGCGCAGGGAGGAGCCAGGCACGATGAGTCCGTGGGATGGGGCCTCTCGCTGGATCAACACCATCCTGCTCGTGCTTGTCGGGTTCATCGGCTTCGACACGCTGTTTCGCCTTCTAGACGCCAACGAGCAGAACGTCATCGTCGGCTTCACCCGTTCGGTCGCCGAGGTCTTCCTCGCTCCCTTCCAGGGCATGTTCGACGATCAGGAGTACCTGCTCACCGCCTTGATCGCGGTGCTGGGGTACGCCTTGCTCGCGGGGATCGCGCTGGCGGTGGTCCGGGCGGCGCAGGCCAGCGCCCGCCGCCGCGCGCTGCGCCGTCCCGGTCCGGTGCCCCCCGGTCACATCCCGTCGGCCGGGACCGGCAGCGACAGCACGCAGCCGACGCCCCGGGACGACACCGAGCAGATGCGCCCGGACGACACACAGCCTCCGCGCCCTCCGCGGAACGGCGCGCCCACCGGTGAGCTCCCGCGGCAGGATCCGCCCGCCCGGTAGCCGTGGCCGTGCGCAGGTCACTAGCCTTGGGGCATGACCGAACTTGTGCACTGGACCAGTGAGCCCCCTGCCCTGCGCAGCCCGATCCTGCTGATCGCACTCGACGGCTTCGTCGACGCCGGCGAGGTCGGCGACCACGCCGCGGTCTTCCTGCGTCACCGCTGGGTGGCGGACAAGATCGCCGAGCTCGACAGCGATGCGTTCTTGGACTTCCGGGCCCGCCGCCCGAGCGTGGTCGTCGACGCCGGGGTCGTCAACCGGCTCGAGTGGCCCCGCATCGAGCTGTACGCCGCGCAGCTCGAGGGAGCGCGCGACGCCTTGCTGCTCGTGGGCCCGGAACCCGACATGGCCTGGCACGCGCTCGTCGACGAGGTCGCCGCCATCTGCGACCGCCTCGGGGTGGTCCGGGCGGTCACGCTCGGCGCCTATCCGGCGGCGACGCCGCACACGCGTCCCGTCGGCATCGCCCAGGCCAGCAACGCGATCGACGGGCCTCCGCTAGACGACGCCACGCCCGTGGCCGGCTACACGGGCCCGGTTGGTGCGGCCACCGTTCTGCAGGCCGAGCTGGCGGACCGCGGGGTGCCGGTGCTCGGCCTGTGGGCGGAGGTGCCGCACTACATCGCCGGGTCCCCGAACCCCTCTGGGGCCCTGGCCATGGTGCGCACCGTGGCCGAGCTGCTGGGCGTCGAGGTCGACGTGGCCGAGCTGGAAGCCGCCGCCAAGCTCCATCGGGAGCAGGTCGACGAGGCCGTGGCCGACCATGACGAGGCCGCGGAGCTGATCTCCAACCTCGAGGAGATCTCCGACGCCGGGGAGAAGGACGCCGACGTGCCAAGCGGCGAGGCGCTCGCCGACGAGATCGAGCGATTCCTGCGCTCGGAGGACTAAACCGGCGCTTGCGAGCAAGGACGCGACCGCGCCGGGGAGCGCTCACCCGGGCGCTGATGCGCCGTCGAGGTTGGCCAGGCGCAGCCGTCCGTGGGCGACTAGCCGGTCGTGGTCGTCGGTGACGCGGACCTCCCACAGCTGCTGGGTCCTGCCGCGCTGCAGCGGGACGCTCTCGGCCCGCAGCACACCGGTGCGCACCGGCCGCAGGAAGTCGGTCTGGTTCGACACGCCGACCGCCACCCGCCCGTCCTCGAGCCAGGTGTTCGCGCTGACGCTTGCAGCGAGCTCGACCAGGGTGCAGTACACCCCGCCGTGCACGATGCCGCCTGGCTGGTGCAGCCGGGCGCTCACCGGCAACGTCACCACCGCCCGGTCGGGCCCAACGGTCAAGACGGTCGTGCCTAGCAGCTCGTCGAGCGGGCTGGAGATCGCCGGTTGTCCCTGGCTCACCATGTGCTCCTCGTCGGTGTGCTCTCGCAGCAGCCTACGACCGGGAAGCGTGCGAAGGTCCGCGGCGTTGTCTCCAGCAAGGACCCGTAAGGACCCGCCACGCGACTCGCAGGAGGACCGGACCGGACATGACCGTCATCGACACCGTTACGAGCGCATCGTTCGACACCGACGTCGTCGAGCGCAGCCGCACCCGGCCAGTCGTGGTCGACTTCTGGGCGCCGTGGTGCGGGCCGTGCCACCAGCTGTCCCCCCTGTTGGAACGCGTCGCGGAGCGCTACGCCGGCGACGTGTCGGTCGTCAAGCTCAACGTCGACGAGAACCCCGACGTCGCGCAGCGCTACCGGGTGCAGGGGATCCCGGCGGTCAAGGCGTACCGGGACGGACAGGTCGTGGCGGAGTTCACCGGGGTGCAGCCAGAGACGGCGATCGAGCGCTTCTTCGGCGCCCTGGTGCCCAGCGACGTGGACAAGCTGGTGACCGCGGCGGCCGACGATGCAGATCCCGAGCCGCGCCTGCGCGAGGCCCTGGCGGCGGAACCCGGGCACGCCGGTGCGGTCGTGGCGCTGGCCCGTGTGCTTGTCGACCGGGGCGAGACCGAGGAGGCATCCGCCCTGCTCGAGCGCGTGCCCGGTGACCCGGCGGCCGGGCGGTTGCGCGCCGAGATCGGCCTCGCGAGCCAGCACGTCGACGAGGCAGGCATGGCCGAGCTTCGATCTCGCGCCGATGCCCGTGACCCGGAAGCCAGGCTCGCCCTCGGGCGTGCGCTGGCAGCCTCCGGGGACTTCGACAAGGCCCTCGAGGCGCTGCTTGGTGCGGTGGCCCATCCGCGCACTCGCGAGGACGCGCGCCAAGCCGCGCTCGAGGTGTTCGATGTGCTCGGCTCGGACGACGAGCGGGTCCGCTCGGCCCGGCCCAAGCTGGCATCGGCGCTGTACGCGTAGCACGGTTCTACGTCCAGGGTGCACCGGGTAGGCTGCGTGGGCCTTCCATGCACTCCACCTCGACCAGCCCCCGAAGCTTCAAGGAGCGACCACGGCATGACCGAACCGACCACCGACGAACAGCCGCCAGGTGACGCCGTCGAGATCGTCGGCGAAGGGGAATCCACCGAGGGCCGCACCGCGATCACCGAGCCCACCAAGCTGATGCGCATCGCCATCATGCTGCGCGAGCTGCAGGAGGAGGTGCGACGCGCGGATCCTGACGAAGCCGGTCGCCAGCGCCTGAAGGCGGTGCAGGACCGCGCGTTCGAGCAGATGCGCTCGGTGCTGTCCGAAGACCTCCAAGACGAGCTCGACACGCTGGTCACGCCGCTCGACGCCGAGACCCCCAGCGAATCGGAGATCCGGATCGCCCAGGCCCAGCTGATCGGATGGCTCGAGGGGTTGTTCCAGGGTATCCAGGCGGCGATCTTCAACCAGCAGCTCCAGGCCCGCCAGCAGCTCGAGCAGATGCGTCAGCGCGGCTTGCCGTCGGGCGCGCCCGGGGAGGGCCACCGGTCCGGGCGCGGGACCGGCCAGTACCTCTAGGCCAGCGGCTGCCGGATCGCGTCAGCCCTTCCCTCGCTGCCCTGCGGGCGGTTATTGTCCCGTCTCGCCGTCTGAGGAGGGAACATGGGTCGTGCCGCTGACCTTTGGGAGGAGTTCCGCGTCGCGCTCGAGAAGGGCGACGACGTCGCCATCAAGGGGCTGTACGCCTCCAACGCGGTGTACATGGAGCCCCACAACCCGCCCCATGAGGGTCCGCTGCTGATCCAGGCCTACTTGAACTCGTGGATGCAGGCGCGGGAGAACCTGCAGGCGACCGTGGAGCGGATCCTCGAATCCGAGGACGGCACCGTGGTCGCCATCGAGTGGGCGATCAGCTACGACGCCGGGGGCCGGCGGTGGAACCGGCTGCCCCGCGCAACCTGGATCGATGTGGGTGAGGGCGGGATCGTCGCGCACCGCGACTACTACTGACGCCGACGGCGGGGCCGTCGGTCACCGGCGCCAACCACCCGGCGCCTGGGCCAGTCCGGTCGCCTCGCCGATGCGGTCGAGCACCGCCCGTCCCGGCCCCGGCCGGGATCGACGGTGGTACAGCACCCAGCCGGTGACCATGAGCGCGCCCACAGCGCTGGCGCCGGCGAGGACCTCGGCTGGTGGGCGCGGCAGATGGGCCAGCCGGTTGCGCAACGGGACCGGGCGGACGAAGTCCCGAACCTCCCATCCGCGCTCGGAAGCCAGCGTCCGCAGGTCCCGGTCGGGGTTGACGGCGACGGGGATCCCGACGGTCTCGAGCATCGGCAGGTCGGTGACGGAGTCGGAGTAGGCGTAGCTGCCGGCCAGGTCCAGGCCCCGCCGCTCAGCCTCGGCGATGATCGCCTCGGCCTTGTTCTCGGCGTAGGCGTAGAACTCCAGCTCGCCCGCGTAGCAGCCGTCCTCGTCGATGGCCATCCGCGTGGCGATGACGTGGGGTACACCGAGATACTCGGCGAGCGGCTGCACGACCTCCTCGCCGGCGCTGGACACGAGGTACAGCTCTCGGCCGGCCCGGCGGTGCTCCGCGAACAGGTCCAACGCCTCCTGGTAGATGAGCGGGTCGATGACCTCCTGCATCGTCTCGCGCACGAGCCGCTTGACCTTGTCGGCCTGCCAGCCGCGGGTCAGCTCCAGCAGCGCCTCGCGCGAGCGCTCCATCTTCTCGGCGCTGGCCCCGAGCAGCTGGTAGCTCAGCTGGGCATACGCCGTCTTGAGCACCACAGGCGGCGAGATGAACCCCTCCCGGTAGAGCTCCCGGCTAAAGGCAAGCGCCGAAGACTTGGCCACGACCGTCTTGTCGAGGTCGAAGAACGCGGCGGTGCGTGCAGCCTCCGTCTGCGGCATGGCGGCAAGGGTAACCGCTGTCCACACCCGGCAACGGTCATCTGGCCTGCTGGGGGCAGGCCCGGCGTACGTTCGCGACAGACCCTCGTCAGCGAGACACCGCCGTCAGGAGCCCCCCGTGACCGCCCCGCCTGCACCGGTCGTGCCCGTTGAGGTCGCCCTCGACGGCCCTCTTGGCAGGCAGGTCGCCGTCTACGTCGAAGCGGAGCTGGGCTGGCAGGTCGTGGCTTCTGGCGGGCCGCCTCGCCCCGCGGTGCGGCTCGTGGCGCTCGACGGGCGCGTGGACGGCGCGGTCGTCGTCGTGGAGGGCACCGCCGGCGAGACGACCACGCGCGCCGCTGCTGCCGCAGGCGCCCTCGACGTCATCGAGTGGCCCAGCGGTCGAGCACGGCTGCGGGCGCTGCCGGTCGGTCAGGACCGCCACCTGCCGACCGGGCCACCCGTCGTGCGCGTGGCCGGCGTGGGCGGCGGCGTCGGCACGTCCACAGTGACCCTGGCCGTCGCCGGCTTGCTGGCCTGGGCGTCGGCCACCGTCATCGTGGTCGGAGGCGACGGGCTGTGCCGGCTGTGCGGGCTGGCTCCGTGGGTCGGCCCCGGAGCGATCGAGGTCGCAGCGTTGCATCCGGCCGACGCGGCTGCCGAGGTCGAGGTGCTGGCTTGCCCAGTCCGGGGTGTGGCAGGACTGCGTGCCCTCGGCGGGGGCTCGATCGCCGATGCGGCCGGCTGGGCCGCCGACGTGGTGGTCGTCGACGCAGGTCGCGTCACCCCGGCGGGGAACGTCGGCGCCGGGCCGCTCGCGGACTCGGCCGACCTGCTCGTGGCCGCTCCCAACGATCGCCTGGCCGCTGCCGCGGGCATCGACGCACCGCTGTTGCTGAGCGGCAGCGGTCCGCTGGACGACCGCGGGGCGGCCCGGTTGCTCGGACGAGCCCCGGCGGGCCGGTTGTCGTCCTCGGCGCGCGTGGCGCGCGCGGGCAGGCAGCAACGCATCCCGGCAGGTCTGCCCGGTACGTGGCTGCGGACGCTGTCGACGGCCTTGGGCACGCTCGACCGGTCTGTGCCATGACCCGCTCGCCGGCTGGGCCCTCCCTGGAAGCGGTGCGTCGGCGCGTGGTCGAGGACCCGCAGGTCAACGCCTGCGACGGCGACGATCGGCCGGCGGTCGTCCGGGCCGCGGCCGCGCGGGCGGTGCGGGCCGAAGGGTTGCTCCTGCCGGCTGGCGAGCTCGCTGGGCTGGTGCGCGAGCTTGCCGACGACCTGACCGGTCTCGGACCCATCGAGCCACTGCTGCGGACCCCCGGGGTGACCGACGTCTTAGTCAACGGGCCGCACGAGATCTGGGTCGAGCGTGACGGCGCGCTCGAACGCACCACCGCGTCCTTCCCCGACGGCGATGCGCTTCGAGCAGCGATTCACCGAGTGATCGGGCCCCTCGGGCTGCGTCTGGACCGAGCCCGCCCCCACGTCGACGCTCGGCTGGCCGACGGCAGCCGGCTCCACGCCGTGCTTCCGCCGTTGGCGCCCCACGGGCCGTTGGTGACGATCCGCCGGTTCGCGCCGGTCGCACACACGTGGGAGGGACTCGCCGGGGACGGGGCGGTACCGGCCGAGGTTGCCGCGCTGCTGCGGGCGGCGGTCCGGGACCGCCGGGCCGTGGTCTGCTGCGGCAGGACCGGCACGGGCAAGACCACGGTGCTGGGTCTGCTGCTCGGCGAGGTCGACGCCACCGAGCGCGTCGTCGTCGTGGAGGACGCCGCGGAGCTGCGTCCCGCTTGCCCCCACGTCGTCAGGCTCGAGACCCGCCCGGCCAACACCGAGGGCGCTGGCGAGGTCACCTTGCGCCAGCTGGTGCGGGAGGCCCTGCGGATGCGGCCGGACCGCATCGTCGTCGGCGAGGTGCGCGGTGTCGAGCTCGTCGACGTCTTGCAGGCGATGGCCACCGGACACGAGGGCTGCATGACCACGCTGCACGCCCGAGCCGCGGACGAGGCGCTCGTGCGCTTAGAAGGCATGGCCCTGCTCGCGGGTCTGCCCCTCGACGCGGCAAGGTCACAGATCGCCGTGTGCCTGGACCTGCTGTGCGTGCTGGGCCGTGACCCAGCAAGCGGGGCGCGCGGGGTGATCGAGATCGCCGAGATGGCCGGCCGCGGGCCCGACGGCGCCCTGCGGACCCGGCAGCTGTGGCGTCGCGACGACTGGGTGCGGCCGTGAGCGGCCTGTCGAGCGCCGAGCTCGTGGGGGTGCGCGCGGCGCTGTCGGCGGGAGCATCGCCGGGGGCGGCTCTGGCCGAGGCAGGCCACGGGGTGCTCGGCGGGGTGGCCCGCTCGGTGCGTCTGGGCCGCGCGGTGGCCGACGAGGCCCAGTCGGTGTCCACGGGCGACCGTGGAGCGGACTTGCTGGTCCGCGCCCTCGGCGTCGCCGAGCGCGCCGGGGTGGGAGGCAGTGACGCGGTGGGCCAGTCGCTGCGCGCGGTCCGTGACGCTGCGGCGCTGGAGCGGCTCTTGGCGGTGCGCACGGCCCAGGCGCGCGGCACCGCCCTGCTGCTGTCGGCCATCCCCGCCGTCGTATGGGTGCTGCTCATCGCGCTTGATCCGACGGCGTTGGCCTTCTACGCAACCCCCTTGGGAGTGGGGCTCGGCCTGCTGGCCGTGACGCTCGGCCTCGCCGGGCACCGGTGGTCGTCGCGCATGGTGCGACAAGCGCAGCAAGCCGCAGCGCGTGCCGATCCCCTGTGCCCGGCCCGACCACCGCGTGACCCGCGCCGGGCGATGATCGTCGGAGCGCCGCTGCTGGCCAC
>SLAO01000068.1 GCA_007126835.1 Nitriliruptorales bacterium
CCCCCTCGACGGCGACCGGGAGCTCGCCCCTGACTTGAGCGAGTCCGGGCGCCTGCTGGCCGACGGGCGGCTTGCCACCGCTGCCGAGCAGGCCCTCGGACGCTCGCTGCGCTGAGCCGGCTGCTGGCTCGCTGCGGCTGAGCCGCTGCGGGGCGCTCGCCTCGCCGGGTCGCCTGGGCTAGCGTGCACGGCCGCGTGACCCGCCGCGGAGCGCACCGGCCGCGGTCGGGAGGAAGGACCGCCCATGCGCACCGTCACGGCCCCTCGAGGCCCGCAGCGAAGCTGTCGTGGGTGGGCCCAGGAAGCCGCGTTGCGCATGCTGTGCAACAACCTCGACTCCGAGGTGGCAGAGCGACCCCAGGATCTCGTCGTCTACGGAGGCTCGGGCCGAGCGGCGCGCTCGTGGGAGGCGTTCGACGTCATCGTCGACACGCTGCGCGACCTGGCAGACGACGAGACCTTGCTGGTCCAGTCCGGCAAGCCCGTGGGGGTCTTCCGCACCCACGAATGGGCGCCGCGGGTGCTCATCGCCAACGCCCTGCTCGTGCCCGACTGGGCGTCGCCGGCGGAGTTCACCCGCCTGGAGCGCGCCGGGTTGACGATGTACGGGCAGATGACCGCCGGCAGCTGGATCTACATCGGCACGCAGGGGATCCTGCAAGGCACCTACGAGACGTTCGCAGCGGTAGCCGAGCAGCGCTTCGCCGGCTCCCTGGCGGGCACGATCACGCTGACCGCGGGGCTCGGGGGGATGGGCGGCGCCCAGCCGCTGGCGGTGACCATGAACGGTGGCGTCGCCGTGTGCGTCGAGGTCGACGCCGCCCGCATCCAGCGGCGGCTGCGTCACGGGTACCTCGACGAGGTCGCCGACGGTGTGAACGACGCGGCGCGGCGCGCGCGGGAAGCCAAGGCCGACGGTCGGGCGGTGTCGATCGGCGTCCACGCCAACGCCGCAGACGTGATCCCGGCCTGGTCCGCCGAGGGCTTTGAAGCCGACGTCGTGACCGACCAGACCTCGGCCCACGATCCGATGACCTACGTGCCGTCGGGCTACGACGTCGACGAGGCCGCGGCGCTGCGCGAGCGGGACCCCGACGAGTACCTTCGCCGCGCCCGCGACAGCATCGTGCGCCACGTCAGCGGGATGGTCGCCTTCCTCGACCAGGGCGCCGAGGTCTTCGACTACGGCAACGCCCTGCGCTCGGAGGCCCGCCTCGGCGGCAACGAGCGCGCGTTCGACTATCCCGGCTTTGTGCCGGCCTACATCCGTCCCCAGTTCTGCGAAGGCCGCGGGCCCTTCCGCTGGGCGGCGCTGTCGGGCGACCCAGCCGACCTCGCCGCCACCGACGACGCGGCGCTGGCCACCTTCGCCGACGACGACCGCCTTGTCCGCTGGATCCGGCAGGCCCGCGAGCGAGTCGGGTTCCAGGGGCTTCCCGCGCGCATCTGCTGGTTAGGCCTCGGCGAGCGGGACCGGTTGGCCCAGCGCTTCAACGAGCTTGTCGCCTCCGGGCGGATCACCGCGCCGATCGTCATCGGCCGCGACCACCTCGACGGCGGGTCGGTAGCCTCCCCGCACCGCGAGACCGAGGCGATGGCCGACGGCAGCGACGCGATCGCCGACTGGCCGATCCTCAACGCCCTCCTCAACACCGCCAGCGGGGCCGCCTGGGTCAGCGTGCACCACGGCGGCGGCGTCGGCATCGGCCGCTCCATCCACGCGGGCGCGGTGGTCGTGGCCGATGGCACCGAGCTCGCCGCCGAGAAACTCGATCGGGTTCTCACGTCGGACCCGGGCACGGCGGTGATGCGCCACGCCGACGCCGGCTACGACCGCGCCCGCGAGGTCGCTGCCGAGCGCGGAGTGCACCTGCCCATGGCAGATGCCGGTCCCCACCGACCCGACACTGCGGCATGAATCCCGACCGGATGGGCAAGGCCTTCCGCCGCCGCTTCGACGAGCTAGCCGCCATCGGTCGCGACCCCGACACCGGCGGGTTGAACCGGCTGGCGTGGACCGACGCCGACGCGCAAGCACGAGCGTGGTTCCACGCCGAGGCTGCCTACCTCGACCTCGACGTGGACGTGGACCGCAACGGCAACTGCTGGGCGTGGTGGTGGCCGGAACGGCGCGCGGCGCCTGCCGATATGCCAGACGAGGTGGCGGTCGCTGTCGGCAGCCACCTTGACACCGTCCCCGACGGGGGCGCCTACGATGGCGCGCTGGGGGTGGTCGCCGCGCTGACCGCCGTCGACGCGCTCCAGGCCTCCGGTCTGCGGCCCGGGTGGCCGCTGGCTGTGGTGGCCTGGGCTGACGAGGAAGGCGGCCGGTTCGGGACCCCCTGCTTTGGCAGCGGGCTGTCGGCGGGGGGCCTGGCACGCGAGGCGATCCTCGACCGTCGCGACGCCGCTGGGGTTCGCCTGCGCGACGCGCTGTCGGGCGCGGGCATCGACCCTGCCGGCATCGGCCCCGACCCCGAGCGCCTGCGGGTGCTGGCGATGTTCGTCGAGCTCCACGTCGAGCAGGGCCGAGGGCTGGTCCACCTGGGCCGTCCGGTGGGTGTGGGCACGGGGATCTGGCCCCACGGGCGGTGGCGCTTCGAGCTGCACGGCCAGACCAACCACGCCGGCACGACGGTCCTGGCCGACCGCCGCGACCCCATGCTCGCCGCCGCCGAGCTCGTTGACGCTGCCCGCGCCGAGGCGCAGCGCCACGACGCGATCGCCACGGTCGGGCGGGTGACCGCCTCGCCCGGCGCGACCAACGCCGTACCCGGGTTCGTGCAGGCCTGGCTGGACGCTCGCGCCCCCGACGACAACACCCTCGACCGGCTCGTCGCGGCGATCGAGGAGCGCACCCGCCACGCCGCAGACGCGTCGGCGGTGCGATGCGACGTCGTGCAGGAATCCGCCGCCGCAGGAGTTCTTTTCGACGAGGCGCTGCGAGCACGCCTGGAGGAGTGCGTCGCCGGCCACGACGATCGGCCGCCGCGGCTGGCCACCGCCGCGGGTCACGACGCCGGCGCCTTGGCGGCGCGCATGCCGACCGGGATGCTGTACGTGCGCAATCCCACCGGCGTGAGCCACAGCCCCGCCGAGCACGCCGACGACGACGACTGCGTCGCGGGCATCGCGGCGTTGACGACGGTGCTGCGCACCCTCCTGGCATGACCACCTACCACGCCGCGCTGGCCTGGGTCGATGGCGTCGTCCGTCAGGACGTGACCTTGCGCTGCCACGGGGACCGGCTCAGCGCCGTCGATGCCGACACCCAGGCGCCTCCAGATGCGCAGCAGCTCGCCGGGCTTGTGCTGCCGGGCATCGCCAACGCCCACTCGCACGCGTTCCATCGCGCGCTGCGGGCCAGGACCCACGAGGGCGCCGGCGACTTCTTCGGATGGCGCCAGCGGATGTACGCCGTGGCCGGCGCGCTCGACCCTGACCTGTACCGCGAGCTGGCGGTTGCGGTGTACGCCGAGATGGCCCTGGCCGGCGTGACCGCCGTCGGTGAGTTCCACTACCTGCACCACAACCTCGACGGGCGCCCGTACGACGATCCCAACATCATGGGCCACGCGCTGGCCAGCGCCGCTGCCGAGGCAGGTGTCCGGCTGACGCTGCTCGACACCTGCTACCTGCGCGGGGGGTTCGACGCCGACCTCGAAGGGCCCCAGCGACGGTTCGGCGACGGCACCCCCGATGCCTGGGCGGCGCGCGCGAGCGCGTTGACTGACCACGCCACGCTGCGCAACGGGACGGCGATCCACAGCGTGCGGGCGGTGCCCGCCTCCGCGATGCCCACCGTGCACGCGTTGGCACAGCAGCGAGGCGCCCCGCTGCACGTCCACGCGTCCGAGCAGCCCGCCGAGAACTCCGCCTGCCTGCACGCCACCGGACGGACGCCGACCGGGGTCCTGGCCGACGCCGGCGTGCTGGGCCCGGGCACGACGGTCGTGCACGCCACGCACGTCACCGATGACGACGTCGCCGCGCTGGGGACGACGGGCACGGGGGTGTGCCTGTGCCCCACCACCGAACGCGACCTGGCCGACGGCATCGGCCCCGCCAGCGCGCTGGCCCGAGCCGGCAGCCGGTTGTGCGTTGGGAGCGACAGCCACGCAGTCATCGACCTGTTCGAGGAAGCACGCGCGGTCGAGCTCGATGAGCGCCTGGCGACACACCAGCGCGGCCATCACCGGCCCGAGGCGCTGCTGGAGGCGTTGACCACCTCGGGGCAGGCCGAGCTCGGCTGGGACGTCGGGTTGCGAACCGGCGCGCTGGCCGACTTCGTCGCGATCGACCTGTCCAGCCCCCGGACGGCCGGCGCCACGGCTGGGACCGCCGCCGCCTCAGCGGTGTTCGCGGCATCCGCCTGCGACGTGACCGACGTCGTGGTCGGCGGGCGACCCTTGGTCCGAGGCGGCCACCACGCGACGATCGACGTGCCAGCGCGCCTGTCCGGGGCGCTGGCGGCGGTCGAGGAGGCGCTGGGATGACCGGCGGGCCTGCTTCTGACGCCGTTCCGTCGGCCGAGCTGGTGCTGGCCCACGCCGGCCAGCTGGTCACGGCCAGAGCCGGCGGCGGGGGTGGCATGAGCGCCGGAGGTGCCAGCGACGCCGGCGGTGCCAG
>SLAO01000030.1 GCA_007126835.1 Nitriliruptorales bacterium
ACCAACCCCCTCGAGGCAGGCGCCTACGTGGTGGAGCAGCTGCAGCGCATCCTGCGCCACCAGGCGAGCGGAGTGGCCCTGCGACAAGCCACCGCGGGTGAGGCATGAAGGCGAACAGGAGCGACCATGGCAGCCGGTGACCCCGTCAAGCCGCAGATCCTCTCAGCGCGGCTGATCTCCAACATCGACCGGAGCTTCGCGGCGCGGTTCAAGCTGCGCCCTGACCAGCGCAGCCTCGGGCTCGTGACGTGCGACATCGACGATTCGCTGTACGTGGCGCTGGACGAGGCCACGAAGATGGCCGAGGTTGAGGTCGTGTACGCCCATAGCTTCTATGCCGGGGCTGATCACGCCTCGGGTCCGCTGTCGGGTGAGATCATCGGCATGCTCGCCGGCCCTGACCCTGCGGAGGTGCGGGCGGGACTCAACGCGTGCATCGCCTACACCGAGCAGGAGGCCTGGTTCACCTCGGCCAACGCCGACGACTCGCTGGCGTTCTTCGCCCACACGATCTCGCGCACGGGGAGCTACCTGTCGAAGGAGGCCGGCATCGACGAGGGCACCCCGCTCGCGTACCTCATCGCCCCGCCGATCGAGGCGACGTACGCGCTCGATGCGGCCCTCAAGGCTGCCGAGGTCGAGATGCAGGTCTGGTTCGAGCCCCCCTCGGAGACCAACTTCTCCGGAGGGCTGCTGTCGGGGTCGCAGAGCGCCTGCCGTGCCGCCTGCGCCGCGTTCGGTGACACCGTCATGGACGTCGCTCGTTCCCCGGTGAAGTTCTGACGAATTGTCGATATGACAGGCCACGACATGGCTGAGGGCTACGACACCGACCTGCGGTCGGTCCAGGAGGCGCGCCGGTTGGCCGTTGCCGCCCGAGAGGCGCAGCGGCAGTTTGCCTCGGCCTCCCAGGCCGAGGTCGACCGCATCGGTGCGGCGATGGCCGAGGCGGGATGCGCAGCAGCGGAGCGCCTGGGCCGGCAGGCGCAGGAGGAGACGGGCTACGGCGTCGCGGTCCACAAGCGGCTCAAGGACGAGTTCTCCACCCGGGACGTGTGGGCGTCGATCGCCGACCAGCAGACCGTCGGCGTCCTGCGCCGGGACGACGCGCGCCGCCTGGTCGAGATCGGGTGGCCCGTCGGGGTCGTGGCCGCGTTGACGCCGTCGACCAACCCGACGTCGACGACGATGTACAAGATCCTCATCAGCGTCAAGGCGCGCAACGGCATCGTGGTCGCTCCGCACCCCGCGGCGCGCGGCGCTTGCGCGGAGGCCACCCGGGTCATGGCCGAGGCCGGGCAGCGCGCGGGTATGCCCGCAGGCCTCGTGTCGTGCATGCGCGAGGTCACCCTCCCTGGCTCCCAGGAGCTGATGGAGCACTACGCCACCGATCTGATCCTGGCCACCGGCGGACCGGGCATGGTGCGTGCTGCCCACAGCGCCGGGAAGCCGGCGATCGGGGTCGGGCCCGGCAACGTGCCGGTGTGGGTGGACCGCAGCGCCGACATCGACAAGGCCGCCGAGGACATCGTCAACTCCAAGGCGTTCGACTCCTCGGTGATCTGCGCGACCGAGCAGACCGTCGTGGCCGACGCGCCGATCGCTGCCGAGCTGCGCCGCCAGATGGAGGCCCACGGCGCGTACTGGCTCGACCCCGCCGGCCGTGAGGCGGTCAGCCGGGCGCTGTTCACCCCCGACGGGGCGATCCGACCCAACTCGGTCGGCAAGAGCCCCCAGCAGCTCGCCGCGATCGCCGGCATCACCGTCCCGGGTTCCGCGCGGATCCTGGTCGCCGACCTCGAGGGCGTGGGCAAGGACCATCCGCTTTCCCGCGAGAAGCTGACGACCGTGCTGGGGTTCATGGTCGAGGACGGCTGGCGGCCGGGCTGCGAGCGCTGCATCCAGCTGCTGCGCTTCGGCGGCGACGGCCACTCGCTGGTGATCCACGCGCGCGACGAGGAAGTCATCCTCGCCTTCGGCCTCGAAAAGCCCGCGTTCCGGATCGTGGTCAACACCTGGGGCACGTTCGGGGCGATCGGCGGGACTACCGGGGTGATGCCATCCATGACGCTGGCTCCCGGCGGGATCGGCGGCGCGTCGGTCAGCGACAACATCACGGTGACGCACCTGCTCAACATCAAGCGGCTGGCCTACGGCACCTCGGCTCCGCCCGAGCTGGCGTATGCGCTCGCGCCCGATGTCGACGGGGCAGCGCAGTCGGTGGCGACCCGACAGCCCGAGAGCCTCGACGCTGACGCGATCGCCGAGGTCGTGCGCCGGGTGCTGACCGAGCTCGATGCCAAGGGGGGCGGGCGATGAGCCGGTGGGGGTGGGCGATGAGCCAGCCCGGGCCGGCGATGAGCCAGCCCGGGCCGGCGATCAGCCGGAGGTGGTCCCGTGGCTGACAGCGAGGACCGCCGGTGCGCCGTGGTCACCCGGGCCGGGACGCGGTGCCGCAACGTCGCCCGTGCAGGGTCGGCGTACTGCGGGCTGCCGGCCCACCAGAAGCTCGCCGAGGCAGAAGCCACGAGTTCGGCGCGTGAGCCGCCCCCGACAGCGTCACCACCAGACGACCCGCAACGAACCACGCCACGGAAAAGGAGCACAGAGATGGCGAACGTGCAGATGATCGCGCTCGGGATGGTCGAGACCAAGGGCCTGGTCGGCTCCATCGAGGCAGCCGACGCCATGGTCAAGGCCGCCAACGTCAAGCTGATCGGCAAGGAGGTCATCGGCGGGGGGTACGTCACCGTGATGGTCCGCGGCGACGTGGGCGCGGTCAAGGCCGCCACCGACGCCGGGGCTGCGGCGGCCGGTCGGGTGGGCGAGCTGACCAGCGTCCACGTGATCCCGCGTCCCCACGGTGACGTCGAGATCATCCTGCCCCAGGGGGGCGGAGAGTCGGTCGAGTAGCGTCGGCACGTTGCGTACCTGCGGACGAGGCAGGGAGGCGATTGTCACGCCAGCACCGCCGGGCCCTGTCGCGCGGTCCCCGAGCCCCACCGAGGATGTGCCATGACGCCCGAGCTGGCCGACGTCCTGTCGGCCGCCGATGCGACGATCGGCCGTGGTGAGGTCCTTGAGGCCCACGGCGACCTGCGCGTGGGCGTGGACCTCGGCACGGCGTACACGGTGCTGGTCGTCGTGGACGAGCGCGGAATGCCAGTAGCGGGCTCGTCGCGGTTCGCGCACGTCGTCCGCGACGGCGTGGTGGTCGACTTCGTCGGCGCCTGCGACTTGGTCGCGCAGCTCAAAACCGAGGTGGAGGGCCGCCTCGGTCGCGTCCTGGACAGCGCGGCGACGTGCTACCCGCCAGGCGTCGGTCGGGGCGAAGTCCGAGCCGTCGGGCACGTCGTGGAGGCCAGCGGGATGACCTGCACCGCGCTGGTGGACGAACCGACCGCGGCGAACTCGGTGCTGGGGCTGCGGGACGGCGCCGTCGTCGACGTGGGTGGTGGCACGACGGGTACAGCGATCCTGGCCGGGGGGCGGGTCACCGCCACCATGGACGAGCCCACGGGCGGGACCCACCTGACCCTGGTCATCGCGGGGGCGCTCGGCGTCAGCATCGAGGAGGCCGAGCAGCGCAAGACCGACCCCAGCCAGCAGGCCGCCCTGCTGCCGGTGATCCGCCCCGTGCTCGAGAAGATCGGCAGCATCGTCGCGGCCCACATCGACGGTCACCACGTCGATTCCATCCATCTGGTGGGCGGGACCAGCGCCTTCCCGGGGATGCCCGAGATCGTTGGCGAGGCCTGCGGGGTCCCCACCGCGGTGCCGGGCAACCCCCTGTTCGTGACTCCGCTCGGCGTGGCCCTGCACGACGCTCGCGGGGCCATGCCCAACCCTTCGATTGCGAGGATGACCGGATGAGCAGCGAGGACTTCTCCCTGCGCGCGTACGTCTACCTGGACCGCATGCAGCCGCAGTACGCGTCCTTCGTGGGGACGGTGACCCAAGGCGACCTGCCAGTGGAGGGCATGGCCAGCCTCTACGTGGAGATGGCCCCGGGCAACTGGGTGTTCCGGGTCGTGGACGTCGCGGTCAAGGGGACCGACGCCAAGCCCGGAGCCCAGATCGTGGAGCGCGAGTTCGGGATGTTCGAGGTCCACTCCCATTCCCAGTCCGACGTTCTGCGCGCCGGCGAGATGGTCCTGGCCGAGCTCGGCCTCGACGTGACGAGCCGCAAGAAGCCCGAGGTGGCCTCGTTGCAGGTGATCACCAACGTCAACCCGTACCAGGCCCAGCTGCTGAACAGGTTCACCCGGGGCATGATGCTCGTCGCTGGCGAGACGATGCTCGTCGTGGAATGCGCCCCTGCGGCCTACATCAACCTCGCGGCTAACGAAGCCGAGAAGGCCGCCCCGGTCAACCTCATGCACGTCACGTCGGTCGGCCGCTTCGGCCGGTTGTGGATGGCGGGCACCGAGGCCGACGTGCTGGCCGCGCGCGACGCGGCCGTGGGCGCGATCGAAGCGGTCGAGGGCACACCGTGACCGCCGCCCCGCCCGGGTCATCCAGCGAAGGAGTCCGCATGCGGCGACGTTTCATCACCAAGCAGGACATCGACGAGTGCGCGGACGCGGGCACGTCCACCCTCGAGATCGATGACCACGTGACCGTGACCGACCTGGCGCGCGAGCATGCCCGCAGCCGTGGCGTGCGCCTGGTCGACACCACCACGCCGAGCACGCATGGCGCGGCGGGGACCGGGCCAAGCGCGGCCGGGGCCGCTCCAGCCGACAGCGCAGCCCCCGGAGGCGGCGCAGCCGCTGGGGGCGGTGCGCCTCCTGGCGGTGCGGTTTCTGCGGAAGGTGCCGCCGGAGCGGAGCACGCCACCGCCGACCGCGCCGAGCTCCACGGTCAGGTCCGCGCGGCGGTCATCGCCCGTGTTGGCGCTGTGCCCGAGGGGCTCGACGCGGCCATCGCCCGGGTGTTGACCCGGCCGTAGCTCCGCGGCTTGTTGCCAGCTCACCCGCCGTTCTGGAGCGCTCGCCCGTGGCATGCTTCGCTGTATGCCTGAGGGACACACCATCCACCGCTACGCGCGCCTGCACCGCGAGACGCTCGGCGGACGGCAAGTCGAAGCGAGCTCCCCCCAGGGACGGTTCGCCGAGGGGGCGTCCATCCTCGACGGGCGCGTGCTCGACGACGTGGAGGCGGTCGGCAAGCACCTGCTGTACCGGTTCGAGGGCGCTCCGGCGCTGCACGTGCATCTGGGACTGTTCGGACGGTTCGTGACCTACGGGTCAGCCGACGGCGACGTCCCCGACCCCACGTCGGGCACCCGCCTGCGGCTTCGCGCCGACGAGGGCCATGACGGCAGCGGTCGTTTGCGCCCGGCGGTGGAGGTGCGCCTGGCCGGCCCCACCGCTTGTGAGCTGCTCGACACCGACGACGAGCAAGCGCTGCGCGCCCGGCTGGGTCCCGACCCGCTCGACGAGCATGCCGAGCCCTCGGCGTTCGCCGGGGCGCTGAGCCGCCGCCGCGTGCCGATCGGGCAGGCGCTGCTCGACCAGCGTGTCATCGCGGGCGTCGGCAACGTGTTCCGGGCCGAGGCACTGTTCATCGAGGGCATCGATCCAGCCACAGCGTCGCGGGGGTTGTCCGCTGACGAGGTGGCGGCGCTGTGGCACACCCTCCGGCGCATGCTCCAAGAGGGGGAGCGCAGGGGCCGGATCGTCACGGTCGAGACCAGCGAGCGCCCCGACGAGCTGGCGACCGACGATGCGCGGTACGTGTACCGCCGTGAAGGTCTGCCCTGCCGGCGATGTCAGACCCCCGTGATCTCATGGCAGCTGGGTGGCCGCCGGGTCTACGCCTGCCCCCACTGCCAACCGGCGCGCGCGACCACATGAGTGGTGCCAAGAAAGGCGGCAGCCGCTTGCGCGCCTGCAGGCAACGTGCACGGGCGGGCCTGGACCAAGTCGCGCATCACCCCAGGTAAAACCCTGGTAAACGCTCGTCCGACGGGGCATGGATCTGCCCGGTTCGGGCGGGCGCGGAGGCCCTCCTGCGCTACGGTGGCCACTCACCGACGGAAGAGAACTCATCATGTATGTACGACGTCTCATCCTCCTCTTCGCGGCTTTGGCCCTGCTGGTCGCCGCGTGCGGCGACGATGGCGAAGGCGCGATCGAGGAGGACGTGGATCCTGAAGACCCCGGGGCCGAGGAAGACCTCGAAGACCTCGAGGACCTCGACGAGGAAGACCTTGAGGACCTGGGTATGGAGCAGCCTGAGCCCGAGGACCCAGTTGACCTGCCGGACGGCCTCGCGGCCATCGTCGACGACCGCGAGATCACCACGGACACCGTGGAGGAGCGCTACGAAAGCGTCACCAGCGTCCCCGAGGTGGAAGAGCAGCTCGAAGGCGAGCAGGGCGAGATGGTCTCAGAGCAGCTTCGCGCCCAGATCCTGACCCGGTTGATCCTCGACCGGATCGTCACGCTGGGCGCGGACGACCTTGGGGTTGAGGCCTCCGACGAGGACATCGCCGAGCGCGAAGCCGAGGAGGCCGAGGCCGCCGGCGGCGAGGAGGCGTTCGAGGAGGAGCTCGCTGCACAGGGCATCTCGCCCGAGCAGCTCGAGGAGGAGCTGCGCACGATCGTGCTCCTCGATGAGATCGAGGAGGAGCTCACCGCTGGTATGGACGAGGAGGACTTCGAGGCCGATGAGGAGATGGGCCTGTCGCAGGCCGACATGGCCGTCCAGGAGTGGCTGTTCGAGCAGCTCGAGGCCCGCGAAGTTGAGGTTGACGAGGAGTACGGGCTCTGGGACGCCCAAAGCGCCCAGGTGGTGCCGGAGGGCGGCATGCAGCAGCCCGAGGGCATGCCGGCCCCGGAGGGATAATCGCACGCCTACGACGAGTGGCACCCACCAGCGGCTGGAGATGAGATGGAAAGCCTCATCGTGGCGGCCAGCCTTGGTGGGGTGCTGCTAGCCGTGTGGCTGGCTGCCACTCGCCGGGAGCTCCGCCGCGGGAGCGCTCCCGACGCTGAGTGGGGCAACGTCACCGACGCGCCGAGGCTTTGGACGTCAGCCGCACGTTGCCCAGGATGCTCCGCATCCGGCGGCGTGCTCTCGAAGGCCGGCGAGACCCTCTGGTTCGACTGCCTGGCCTGCGGACAGCGGCACCGCCGAGAGACCAAGGCGTAGCCACCTCGCCGGCGCCGGGCCGTCTCGCCGGCGCCGGGCCATGCCGCCGGCGTCAGGCCATGTTGCGCGGGGCCTCGGGGCCCATCCCCGCCTCAGCCCTCGAGGATGCGCTTGTCGACCGGCTCGCCGTCCTGCATCTCGTAGAGCATGGGCACGCCGGTGGGGATCTCGAGTCGAGTGATGTCCTCGTCGGAGATCTGATCGAGGCGCTTGACGATCGCCCGCAGCGAGTTGCCGTGGGCGGACACGAGCACGACGTCATGCTTGCGAGTCGCCGGAAGGATCTCCGCTTCGAAGTAGGGGAGGGCGCGGGCGGTCGTGTCCTTGAGGCTCTCGCCTCCGGGCGGCGGGACGTCGTAGCTGCGCCGCCAGATGTGCACCTGCTCCTCGCCGAACTCTTCAGCTGTCTGGGCCTTGTTCCGGCCGGTCAACGCCCCGTAGAAGCGCTCGTTCAGCTCCCATGCCTGAGTCTGCTCGAGGTCGCCCTGGCCGAGGGCCTCGAGCACGATCCGGCCCGTGTCGATGGCCCGGATCAGCGTGGAGGTGTACGCACGATCGACCACGATTCCCTCGGCGGCGAGGCGCTCGCCACCCTCTCGGGCTTCCTGCTGCCCCTTGTCGGACAACGGCACGTCCACCCAGCCGGTGAAGCGGTTCTCGGCGTTCCACTGGGACTGGCCGTGGCGAACCAGGATGAGCGTGCTCACAGTGTCCTCCTCCTTGGGGCTTTCGTGTCGGACGCTACCAAGCGCGGGCGGTTTGCCGCGAAGGTCAGCGCGTTTCGAACGTGCCGGTGACCTCGCCTCCCGTGAATGCCTGGATGTCCCACGGCTCGTCCTTGCTGCCTCCCATGCCTGGTGAGCCGGCGGGCATGCCCGCCAGGCCGATGCCGTCGCTGTCGGGACGCTCAGCGAGGAGGCGCTCGATGGACGCGGCCGGGACGTGGCCCTCAACCGCGTAGCCATCGACGACCGTGGTGTGGCAGGACTCCAACTCGGCGGGGACACCCTCAGCGTCCTTGACCGAGCGGATGTCATCGACGGTGACGAACTCGACCTCGAAGCCAGATGCCTCGAGATGCGCAGCGTGCCTGGCGCAGCAGTCACACGTCGGGGTCTTGTAGACGACCGCGGTCACGGCCTCGTCGACCTCTGGTTCGCGGTCGGTTGCGGTCAT
The DNA here is from genome assembly GCA_007126835.1 of Nitriliruptorales bacterium. GTDB lineage: Bacteria > Actinomycetota > Nitriliruptoria > Euzebyales > Egibacteraceae > SLAO01. Next base: position 8,335 of record SLAO01000030.1, read on the forward strand.
GGCGTCGTCGGTCCCGCTGCAGGCTCCGATAAGGAGTGCGACAGCGGTGGTCAAGGCGGCAAGGCCGGCGCGGCGGCGTGGCACGTGATCACTCCAAGTCGTGGCATCAGGCGAACAGCGGGCTGGCGTGCGGCAGCCCGAGCGGACACACCAAGCATCGACCTCCCCGGTCCTGCTGTGCAGGGACGAGGGTCCCGGCCGTCGGGGACGGTCGGCGCTGGCCGCCATCAGGCCTCGTCGCCGGCGCGTGCCATTGGTGCGTGGTTATGCGGCTATCCGGCGCTGGACTGCCAGTGGGAGCGCCGAGCCCGCCCGCTTTCCACCCGACGGCTGGAGCCGGTAGAGTGGCTCGCTATGCCATCTCCTATCCCGCCCTTTGCCGCCGGCGCCGTGGTCTTCGACCTCGATGGCGTCCTCGTCGACACCGAGGGGCTCTGGGCCCGGGCAGAACAGCAGGTCACCGTCGACCTCGGGGGGCTGTGGGGCCCCGAGGTCCAGCGCGCGATGATCGGCCGCGGACCAGCGGATGCCGCGGCGGTACTAGCGCGCCACGTGGGCCATCCCGACCCCGTCGAGGTCGAAGCTCGCCTGCTCGAGGCTGCGCTGGCGCAGTTCGCGGGCAACGTCAGCGCCCGCGCTGGGGCGACGTCGCTGGTCCACGAACTTGCGCGCCGCGTGCCGCTCGCGGTGGCGACGAACTCGCGGCGCGAGCTCGCCGAGCAATCGCTGGCGGCTGCGGGGTTCGCGGGGACGTTCACCGCGGTCATCACCGCTGATGAGGTGCCCGCGGCCAAACCCGATCCGGCGCCCTACGTGACAGCCTGCGCCGCGCTCGGTGTGGAACCCGCGCGGACCGTCGCGTTCGAGGATTCGCCTGTGGGCGCCCGCTCGGCCCGGGCTGCGGGCTGTTGGGTGGTCGGGTGCCCCATGGGCGACCACGGCGATCTCGAGGCCGCGCATGTCGTGGTCGACGACCTCGCCGCGATCGACGTGGACGCGCTGCTGGCGGGCTCGCCGCGCACGGCGCTGTCGCAGCGGGGCCAATAGGAAACCCTTCGCCACGTGCGCCCGCTCAGCCGACGTGGGGTTGGGGGTCCGAGGGCAACCGCGCCAGGCCGAGGTAGCACAGCGCCGTGATATGCGCGGCGACCTCCTCCTTCTTGGGGCTTCGAACCTCGGCCCACCAGGCGCCGACGTGCACGATCATCCCCACCAGCGCGTGGGCGTACAGCGGCGCCGACTCGACCGGGATGTCGGACTTGCGGAAGAACCCGGCCAGCACCTCCTCCGCCTTGGCCGCGACGTCGCTGAGCAAGCCAGCCATGCTCCCGCCCGACACCCCGGATGACCCCGACGGCGAGTCCCTCGTCAGCACCCTGAACCCGTCCGGGTCCTCCTCGATGTAGTCGAGAAAGGCCATCGCGCTCGAGTGCACCTGCTGGCGCGCGCCGATGTCGGGTCCCAGGCGGGAGGCGATCATGTCGAGCAGTCGTGCCGACTCCCGGTCGACCACGACGGCGTAGATGCCCTCCTTGCCGCCGAAGTGCTCGTAGATGACCGGCTTGGAGACCTTCGCGCGCGCCGCGATCTCCTCGATGGAGGCGCCGTCGTAGCCGAACTCGGCGAACACCTCTTTGGCCACTCCGACGAGTTGGGTGCGGCGTTCGCTGGCGGTCATTCGACGTTCGCGCATTGGTCGCACCCTACCGCCGCAGCCCGGTGTGCACCGGAGACCCGGTGGGGCGGGCGCTCGCTTACCCGGTCAGAATGAACGCTCGGCTGACGGAAGGTCGGGGGCCTCGCACGAGGTTGCGTTTTCGACGTCTCACGCGTCCCAATCGCAACCTCGTGCGCAGGATCGCGATGATATGTCATAGGTTATCCGGTTTTCCGTCACCGCCAGGTCGAGCTACAGCACGCCAGATCGACCGCAGCACGACCGGACGCGAACCATCCGGCTCAAGCGTGGCGGACGTCCGTCACCGCACCATTGGGGAGGTTGTCCAGCATCCCCCAGATGGTCTTGGCTGCCTCGGAGGGGTCGGCCAACCCCCCGGACTCGAACAGCTCGACGAACTTGTCCTTGCGTGGGAAGTCCTCGACCGAGGTGTTGCGGATCGTCTCCTGCATGGGGGTGGCCACGACGCCAGGGCCGATGGCCACGACCCGCACCCGGCTGCCGCGGGCTTCGCGCTCCTGCGCGGCGGCATCCACCCACGCATCGACCGCCGCCTTGCCGGCCGAGTAGCTCGACCATCCGGCGTAGGGCCGCTTGGCGGCGCCGCTGGTGAGCATCACGATGTCGGCGCGTCCGTCGAACCCCGACTCGTCGATCGCGCGCAGGAAGAAGTGGCCGAGCACCTGCGGCGCCGCGCTGTTCAACAGCACGTTGGTGGTGTACAAGCCGTCGTCGACCTCGCCGGCGAAGCCGATGGGCTGCAGCATCCCGGCGCTGTGGACGAACAGGGCCCTGCTTCCGTCGAACGAGTCGAGCCGGGCGCGAAAGTGCGCCCCCACAGCCGACCACGACCCTGGGTCGGACAGATCGGCGGGCACGTGCTCGGCGCCCACGGTGCCACCGGAGCGGGAGATGTCGACGATGTGGGCGTCGGGGAACGGGACCGTGGCGGCCAAGGCCGCGCCGATGCCCGAGGACGCACCGGAGATCCAAGCGATGGTGTCGGTCACGGCGGAAGGCTCCTTGTCTCGCGGATCGCCGGCGCCTTCGGAGTGCAGCGCCGACCGATGCGACCATTATCCTGCACTCACCATGACCTATCGGCTGCTGCTCGACACGTCAAGCTTGATGTACCGCGCCTTCTTCGCGCTTCCCACGTCGATCACCGATGAGGACGGTCGTCCGGTCAACGCTGTGCGCGGCTACCTCGACATGGTCAGTCGGTTGCTGACCACCCGAGGGCCCGACGAGCTGTGGCACGTCCTCGACGACGACTGGCGGCCACAGCCGCGGGTGGATGCATGGCCCGGCTATAAGGCCGATCGTCCCACCGAGCCCGAGGAGCTGTCCCACCAGTTCGAGCTGTTGGCAACGCTGCTGTCGCTGGCAGGGGAGACCGTGATCAGCGCGCCGGGCTGGGAGGCCGACGACGCGATCGGCGTGCTGTGTGCTCGCGCCAAGGCCGGTGAGGTCGTCGACATCGTCACCGGGGACCGCGACCTGCTCCAGCTCGTAACGGACGGGACCGCTGACCGGGCCGCTGTGCGGGTGCTGTTCACCGTAAAGGGAGTGTCGGAGCTGACCGAGTTCGACGAAGCGGCCGTGGCTGACGCATACGGTGTGCCCGCGGCGCGGTACGTGGACTACGCGATCCTGCGTGGCGACCCCTCGGATGGCCTGCCCGGCATCGCCGGGGTCGGCCAGAAGACCGCCAGGGAGCTCGTGGCCCGCTACCCCGATCTCGCCTCGCTTGTGGACGATGCGGGCTCGCTGACCCCGAGGCTGGGACAGCGCCTGGCGGCGGCCGGCGACTACCTCGCCGCGATGCGCGAGGTGGTGCCAGTGCGCTGCGACGTCGCCGTCACCACCCACGAGTCCGCCGAGGACGGCGTCGCGTTGGACCGGCTCGCTGCGGCCCGCAACGTCGACGGTCCCGTCGGTCGCCTGCGGGCCGCGCGTGCCGACGCCGCGACGACGTCCGGTTCTGGGTCGGGCGGGGGACCGTGAGCCGCTGGCTGGCGTTCGGCCTGCCCCTGGGCGTCGCCGCGGTCGCGCTCGTGGTCGTGCTCGTCGCCCGGGATCCCGAGCCGGACCTGGAGGTCCCGCCGCGGGACGCTGGTCAGGTCAGCGCCGACCTCGCGGGGATCCTCGACGGGCAGGTCGACGATGCCCTGCAGGCCCTGGCCGATGACGGCTGGGACGCGGTGGCGTTGACGTTCGAGACCCCAGCCGCCAACCAGGGGGAAGCGCAGCGCGGCGGCCGGGCCCTTCTGGAGGCCTGGGACGCCGATATCGTCCTGGTTGCGGTGGCTGAGCCCGGAGATTTCGACAGCGAAGCCGAGGACCGGCGGCGTTTCTTCGGCGTGGAGGCCCCAAGCGCGTTCGACGTCCCGGGCGATCTGCGCGAGGACGTCACCGACCGGGTGGTCCCGCCATATGCGGCGGACAACGACTGGGTGGGAGCGTTCCGCGCCGGCGCCGAGCACCTGGCCCAGGAGCTGGAGCCGCGAGACCCGTGACCCTGGGCGAGCTTGCCGACCTGTGCCGCGAGGCCGCGCGCGATCTCGCTGGACGCGAGGCCCGTCCGCTGCCGGCGGCCGTGGTCCTGCCGGGCGAAGAGACGACCGAGATCGTCACACTGCCGGGCTTTCCCGCCGGCGACGACGCTCGCGCTGCGGCGCTGGCGGACTTCGCCGAGCAGCGCATGCGCCCGCGCGGTGTGCCGTGCTACGGCTTTCTCGCCGAGGCCGAGCTGGCCGGCGGGGGTGACGTGCTGCTGGTCGCCTACGGGGCCCGCGGCCAGGGCGCGCGGGTGACTGCCGCCCCGTTCGAGGACGGGGGGTTGGCCCCGTTCCTTGACGACGAGCCCGTCGCCCATGGGGCCTTGCCGTTCCTGGCGCCGCTGCAAGCGGCCGCTGATGCCGCCGGCCCGCCGGACGTGACCGCGGTGCGGTGACTGCGCGGCTCAAAGAGGCGGCGCAAGCGGTGGGTGTCGTGGCGCTGACTGGCCGGTCAGGCCAGGAGCAGGAGCAGCACCAAGCCGGCGCCGAACGTCCCCGCGCTGAAGCGCAGCAGGGAGCGGGTGACCCGCTGCCGGTAGTGCTCGCGTTCCGCGTTGTAGGCGACGGTGGTGATCGCCGCGTCGGGGTGACGGCGACTGACCCGGCCACCGCGCCGCTCTTCGCTGGCGGCGCGAACCGTGCGCAGACGATCGTAGGCCGCCCGCCGTGCGGAGCTTCCGAGCACCTCCCACGCGGCGTTGGCTGCGCGGGCGCGCGCGGCGGCGCGCGGGTCGTCCGGACGGTGGTCGGGGTGGTTGGCCCGCATCAGGCGCAGGTACGCGGCGCGAATCTCGTCCGCGTCTGCGTCGGGCCGCACTCCTAGGGTCTGGTAGTGGTCCGGCAGCATCGCGCGCAAGGGTAGCGCCCGGTCGGTTCGTCGGAGCCCTGCCTACGTGGGCAGGTCCTGGGGCGGGTTGTGCGAGCCACTCCGGGCACCGGTGGCGATGGTGCCGATCACCAGTAGCGATGTGCGGACAGCCGAGCGCGGGGCGCACGCCGGCCGGGGGGTGCCACGACCCGGCGTGACACCGCCATGAGGATGAGGCGGATGACCCGACCGCGCTGGCCGGTGAAGGGGGCAAGCAGCTCCAGCATCGCGCCATCGTCGGCGAACCGATCGCCGGCGAGCACGTGACCGACGAGCCCCGGCAGGTTGTAGTCGCCCACGCTGACCGCGTCGGGATCACCCAGCGCGCCGCGCGCTTCGGCGCTGGTCCAGGCACCGATCCCGGGCAGGGCGGTGACTCGGGCGTCGAACTGCCGCCAGTCTCCCGCCGCGCGAACCAGGCGGGGCTCCTCGGCCGCCGCCGCCCGCAGCGAGCGCGCCCCACGGGTTGACATCCCACACCGACGGAAGGTCCAGTCAGGCGTTGCGCGGACCGTCGCCGCCGTCGGCCATGCCGTCAGATCGCCCGCCGCAACGCCCGTCGCCGAAGCGAACTGCGCGATGGATCGATGCGCTTCCACGCTTTGCACGAGCTGGGCGGGGACGGCCCGGCCGATCGCCTCGGTCACGCGAGGCAGCCGACCGAGCCGGGGCCACCACCCGACCTCCTGCGCAAGGGTGGCGATGCGTCGGTCGGCGGCGGCTAGGTCGTCCAGCGGCGAAGGGTCGTCGCGAAGCCCCACCCAGGCCGCCCCGGCTTCGACGGCGGCGTCTGCCTCGGCGGGGGGCGTGTCAGGCGAGCCCCACACCCTGACTGTCGTATTGCCATTGCCCGCCCAGGCCTCGAGGACCAGCGGCCCTCCGGTGCCAGGTTCTGCGCGCCGGACCACCGGTCCAGGTCCCCGACGGGCAACCGCCCCGGTGCGCGTGCGGTCGCAGCCCACCGCGTCGAGGTCGGTCGGCAGCTCCCAGCGGCCGGTCGCCAGGAGGGCGCGGGGTGCCCCGTGAAGCGGGGTCGAGACGAAAGCTTGGCTCACGACTGGCAGAGTGCCACAGGGGTGTCACACCCCTTGTCGCCCGCCGGTGTGTCGCACCCGCGGTGTGCCGCACCGCGGTGTGCCGCACAGGCGGTGTGCCGCGCGCTCCGACGCAAATCGACCCCGGCGCCGGGCCGGGGTCGATTCGTCTGCGGGAACTCGCCAGGGGTGTCAGGCTGCGGCGCCGACCCCCAGCTCGCTCTGGAGCTTGGCGAGTGCTTGGTTCTCGATCTTGCGGACCGACTCCCGCGACAGGCCGAGCTCGCGGCCCAGCGCATCGAGGGTCATCGACTGCAGCCCGTCCAGGCCGTATCGCCGTTGCAGCACATACCAGCTGCGCTCGTCGAGGTGGTCCTTGGCGAGGTCGAAGAGCCCCTCCATGAAGGTGCGCTCGACCACCTCGTCGTCGGGGGCGTCCTCGGCGATTGCCACGAACTCGCCCAGGTCCGACGCGTCGGAGTCGAACCCGACGGGCCGATCCAACGACGTCATCGAGTGGTCGCCCTCCATCGCGCGCAGGACTTTGGCCGGCGACAGCTTGGTCGCGTGCGCCAGTTCGTCGACGGTGGGCTCACGGCCGGTCTCGGACTCGATCCTGGCCGCAGCTGCGCGGACTTTGACGAGCGCGTCGTGCAGTGCAACCGGCAAGCGGATCGTCCGCTCGCTTCCGGCGACACCACGCTGGATCGCCTGGCGGATCCACCAGGTCGCGTAGGTCGAGAACTTGTAGCCACGACGCCAGTCGAACTTCTCGACGGCGCGCAGCAACCCGAGGTTGCCCTCCTGGATCAGCTCGCCGAGGTCGAGCGTTGACCGCTTCGAGAACTGCGCGGCCACGCTGACCACCAGGCGCAGGTTGGCCGCAACGAAGTGGTCGAAGGCGGCTTCGCCTTCGCGCACCTTGCGCTGGAGCGCGCGCCGCTCGGTGAGCGGGGCGTCCTCCGACGCGTCGAGCTGCTCCTGTGCCTCGCGGCCGGCCTCGATGACCTTCGCCAGCCGGATCTCGTCCTCTGCCGTCAGCAGCCGGACCTTGCCCAGCTCGGAGAAGTAGAGATCGAGGAGGTCGTCAGGCACGGACATTGATCCTGCCTCCCATCGCTTTGTGCTCGCGTTCACATACCTTCCCAACAACTGAT
>SLAO01000180.1 GCA_007126835.1 Nitriliruptorales bacterium
CTCGTCGCCGTCGTAGAACACCACGGCCTGCCCCGGCGCGACACCCATCGGAGGGTCACCGGCGAACTCGACGCGGACCCGCCGGCCCCCCAGGTCAGACACACGCGACGGCAGCGGCTGCCCGCGATACCGAACCTGTGCGCCCAGATCGGCCACCCGCGGGGGCTGCCCGGCGACCCACGACACGTCATCGGCCTCGAGGACAGAAGTAGCGAGCCGGTCACGAGGGCCGACGTGCACGGTCGGGCCCTCGATCCCGGTGACGTACATCGGCTCGAGAAAACCCGCAAGCCCGAGGCCTCGCCGCTGGCCGACGGTGAAGCGGTAGGCGCCGTCGTGGTGTCCGACGACCGCACCGTCGGGTCCGACGAACGCGCCCTCGCGCTCCCCGAGTCTCGGGCGCAGGAACGCATCGAGGTCGCCCGAGGGGATGAAGCAGATGTCGTGACTGTCGGGCTTACCGGCCGTGACCAGCCCCCGCTCGACGGCCATGGCGCGCAGGTCATCCTTGCGATGCTCGCCAACCGGCCAGAGCGTGTGCGCGAGTTGCTCCTGCTGCGCCATGTACAGCACGTAGGTCTGGTCCTTGCCGGAGTCCGCGGCGCGCAGCAGCCGCCAACGACCATCTCGATGCTCGATGCGAACGTGGTGGCCGGTGGCCAGCGCGTCGAAGCCGACCGCCCGTGCGCGCTCGAGCAGCGCGGTGTACTTGACGCGTTCGTTGCAGCGGATGCACGGGTTGGGGGTCCGTCCGGCCGCGTACTCCTCGACGAAGTCGTCGACGACCCGATCCTGGAACGGCGCGGAAAGGTCCCACACGTAGAAGGGGATCCCGAGGGCATCGGCCACCCGACGCGCGTCGCGAGCGTCGTCGAGGGTGCAGCAGCCCTTGCCGGGCAGGCCCGAGGGGGTGTCTGCCATCTTGAGGTGGACGCCGGTGACGTCGTGCCCCGCGTCGACGAGAAGCGCAGCGGTCATCGACGAATCGACGCCGCCGGACATGGCCACGAGCACTCGCATGCAGCCACGGTAGCGCCCGTCAGCGCCTGACCGAGGCGCTAGACGAACCCGCCGCCGGCGGTGCGCAGCCGGGCGACAGCCTCGGTGAACGCGTGGATCGCGGTATCCACGTCGTCTTCGTCGGTGCCCCGCCCACAGGTGAACCGCAGGTGGGCCGCAGTGTCGGTGGGAGCGCCGATGGCTTGGAGGACGTGGCTGGGCTCAGCGGCGCCGGACTGGCATGCGGACCCGGTCGACGCGGCGACGCCGGCGACGTCGAGGGCCAGGAGCAGCGCCTCGCCGTCACATCCGGGGACACCCACGTGCACGTTGTGCGGCAGCCGGCGCGTCAACGACCCATTGACCCAGACGCCGTCGACAGCCAGCAGGCCCTGGCGCAGTCGCTGCCCGAGCGCGTCGAGACGTGGGATCTCGTCGTCCTGGGTCTTGACCGACAGCGCCGCCGCGGCCCCGCAGCCGACGATGCCCGCGGTGTTAAGCGTGCCTGAGCGCACGCCGCGTTCCTGGCCGCCGCCGTGGAGGACCTGTTCGCACGGGACATCGCGGGCGAGCACGAGCACCCCGACGCCCTTGGGCCCGTTGAACTTGTGCGCCGAGAGCGCCAGTGCGTCGATCCCCCACTCGCGAACGCGAAGGGGTGCCCGGCCGAAGGCCTGCACCGCGTCGGTGTGGAAGGCGACGCCCCGGTCGGCCAGTGCCGGGCCGACGACCTCCACAGGCTGCACGGTGCCAAGCTCGTTGTTGGCGGTCATCATGCTGACGAGCACGGTCTGGTCGGTCACCGCGGCCAGCAGACGCTCGGCGTCGACGACGCCGTCGGCCTCACTGGGCACCACCGTGACGTCGAAGCCCTGGTGTGCGCCCAGCCACTCGACGGCTTCGATGACGGCGTGATGCTCAATCGCGGTGGTCACGACGTGGTTGCCCGCCCCACGATCTCGGGCCCCCCAGGCGATGCCCTTGACCGCCAGGTTGTCCGCTTCGGTGCCTCCAGAGGTGAACAGGACCTCGAGGGGGCTGACGCCCAACGCGTCGGCCACCTGCTCACGGGCTTCCTCCACCGCCTCGCGGGCGTGACGTCCGGCAGCGTGGAGCGACGAGGGATTGCCGTATTCCCGCTGGAGGTACGGCCACATCGCATCCAGGACGCTCGGGTCGAGCGGGGTGGTGGCGGCGTGGTCGAGATAGACGCTCACGGAGACGACCCTACCGAGCCATCGCCCCCCGGACCAGCGCCAGGCCCACCACGCAGCCCGCCGGCGCCGGCACCGCCCGGACCAGCGCCGAGCTTGCCGCGCGGACGAGCGCCCGGTTTGGCGATGGCCACACTTGCCAGGGTGATCCCAGCGGCGAGCGCGTCTGCGGGCTCGGCGCCACCGACCCTGGCCGTCAGGTACCCGGCGAGGAAGGCGTCGCCGGCGCCGGTGGTGTCGATCGCATCGACTCGGCGCGCGTCAACGGTGGCCGTCGCGCGCCCGTCGGTCCACAGCGCACCTTGGGCACCGAGGGTGACGACGACCTCTCGGCAGTGCGCCGTCAGCGCCTGGGCTCCCGCGGCCGCGTCGCGGGTGCCGGTCAGCACCTCGAGCTCATCCAAGTTGGGGGTGACCAGATCGACGCCGTCGATCAAGGACAGGAACCGCTGCGCGCCCAGGTGGCGGAGTGGCGCTGCCGAGGAGGGATCCACCGACGTCGTGGTGCCGAGTTCCGCGGCCCGCGCCAGCGCGTGCTGCGCCGCTGGTCTGGGCCGGGCATCGAGCAGCAGATATCCCGACACGTGCAGGTGGTCGGCGGCCGCCAGGGTCGCGTCGGAGACGTCATCGGGCACGAGCCGGAGGTTCGCCCCCCGATCGGGCAGCATGCTGCGCTCCCCGGACGGGTCGACGAGCACGACCACCGTGCCCGTGGGTTCCACCGGGTCGACTGCCACCACCGTGGCGACGCCGGCGTCGGCCAAGGCGCCGGTCAGCATCCTGCCCGCGTCGTCGTCGCCGACGCGGGCGATCAGCGTGGGGCTCGCGCCGGCGGCGGCGAACCAGGCCGCGACGTTGCCGCCGGCGCCGCCACCATGGGTCGAGATCGACGCGGCAGCGTCGCTGCCGATCTCCAGGGGCTCTCGCATCCGAACGACGACGTCGGTGACAACATCGCCGAGCACCGTGACCGCGACCGGGGTCACTCCTGCTGGGCCGTCGCGACGGCGATCTGCGCAGCCAGCCCGGCGTTGCGGACGATGATCTCGATGTTGGCTGTCAGGCTCGCGCCGGCCGTGGCGCGGTGGAAGTGGTCGAGCAGGAACGGGGTCACGTCCTTGCCTCGCACCCCGGCCTCGTGCAACCGCTCGACACCCTCGTCGAGCACGCGGTCGTGAAGGTCCGGATCAAGCTGGACGTCCTCGGGCAGTGGGTTGGCGACGACCAGGGCTCGGTCGTCCAGTCCGAGCATGCGCCGCGCCGTCACCAGCCTGGCCACCTGGCCGGCGTCTTCGACCCTCCAGTCGATCGGGTAGCCCGAATCCGAGAGGTAGAACCCCGGGAAGGCATCGGTCTGGTAGCCGACGATGCTCACGCCCAGGGTCTCGAGGCGCTCCAGCGTGGCGGGGACGTCGAGGATCGACTTGACGCCGGCGCACACGACGACGACACCCGCAGTCGACAGCTCGTGCAGGTCACCCGATTCGTCATAGGTCTCGCGGGCTTCGCGGTGCACCCCCCCGAGGCCGCCCGTGGCGAACACGCCGATGCCGGCGCGGTGGGCCAGCCGGACCGTGCTGGCCACGGTCGTCGCTGCCATCCCCCCGTCGACGACAGCAGCGGGCACGTCGCGGGCTGAGACCTTCGCGACCCCGCGCCCGCCCGCGATTCGGTCGAGCTGCTCGTCGGACAGCCCGACCCGCGCGGCGCCGTCGAGGATCGCGATCGTGGCAGGAACCGCCCCCTCGGCCCGCACCACGCTTTCGACTCTGCGGGCCACGCGCGCGTTGTCCGGACGCGGCAGACCGTGGGCGATGAGCGTGCTCTCCAACGCCACCACGGGCCGTCCGTCCGCAACGGCCTGTGCCACCTCGTCCGACGGCACGAATTCCGGGTTGACCACCAGAAGCCCTCCAGGTCACCTCGCGCAGGGTCGCGCCGTGCAAGCGGTCGGTGCGCACGGCTGAAGCGAGTCTGACCACCCACGGTACCCGTCAGCCACGACTACTCCGAACTGCCCGCCAGACGAGCCAGGTCCTTCTCCAGCAGCGCCACAAAGGCGTCGCGGTCGATGTCGAAGCCGACCTCGGTGTTCGGCTCACGCCCGGTGACGCCCCACAAGTCGACGACCGTCCGGCCATCGGTCAGCGACCCGCGGGTCTCGACGTCCACGCGCAGGTGCCGCGTCGTCAGCACGTCAGGTTGGCGCAGCGCCGCGACCGCGCACGCGTCGTGCACGGCGGTGCCGTCGACGCCGTAGCGGCGCAGGTGGAAGCGGGACACGAAGGCCAACAGGTCCGCGGCCATCGTCGGAACCGGCCCGCCGATGGCGCGTAGCCGTTCGATATCGCCGCGGTAGAGCATCGCCCGGTGGGTGACGTCGAGGCCGACCATGGTCGTGGCGATGCCCGCTTCGAACACCGTCTGGGCCGCTTCGGGATCCACGTAGATGTTGAACTCGGCCGAGGGGGTGACGTTGCCCTCGGCGACGGCGCCGCCCATCAAGACCAGGCGGCGCACCTTGCGCGCCAGGGTCGAATCCCGACGCAGGACCATCCCCAGGTTCGACAGGGGGCCGGTGGCCACGACGTCGATGGGCTCCTCGACAGCCTCGAGGTGTTGTGCCAACCAGTCGACCGCGTGCATCTGGGCGGGACCCACCGGCGGCTCGGGCAGGTCCGGGCCATCGAGACCGGACTCACCGTGGACGTAGGCAGCCGTGACGAGGTCTCGTGCCATCGGCCTCGCCATCCCCGCGTACACCGGCACGTCGGTCCGTCCGGCGACCGTCAGGACCCGCAGGGTGTTGTGCACGGTCTTGTCTAGGGTCTGGTTGCCCGCCACGACGCTGATCCCATCCAGCGCGAGGTCCGGGTCAGCGAGGAGCATGAGGATCGCGATCGCGTCGTCGTGACCGGGGTCGCAGTCGAGAATCACGTGGCGCATCGAGGGCTCCTGTCGGGCGGTGCCAAGCTCGGCGGCAGCCTACTGTCCCGCCTTTACGGCCACCGCAGGTCGTAGGCGTACCCGAGCAGCACCACGCCCGTCTCGGGCTCCCAGTCCAGGGCAGGCTCCCGGCGGAACCCGCGTCGTTCATACAGGTGCATGGCCGCACCCATCCACCGCGTCGAGTGCAGCAGCACCCGGGAGCGTCCCTCCCCCCTGGCGCGCTCAATGCACGCGTCGACGAGGGCACCACCGACCCCGCGTCCCCTCGCGTCCGGGTCCACCGCGAGGAAGCGGATACCGGCAGCGTCGTCGTCCTCGAACTCCGCCGCGGTGCTGTGTGGCCCCGGCACGTACGTCACCGCGCCCACGATGCGTCCCCCGGCCTCGACGGCAACCAGCACGTCGGCGTCGGTGGCCCGGCCGGCGACGTCACGCAGCGTCTCGCGGTAATGGCCCAGGGGCATCCCGTCGAGGGCCTCGTAGGCCCGCACGGTCAGCGTGCCCACCGCATCGTGGTCCTCGGGCACCGCGAGGCGTACCTCCAACGCGTCCAAGCCCGGAGGTCGCAAACGCGGCGGCGAACCGGCCATCGAAGGTAACGCCTTGGTGCCGCCGGGCCTACTGGCGGCGCTTCTTGACGGCTTCGACCAGTGGAGGCAGCACGGTGTAGAGGTCACCGACGACGCCGAGGTCGGCGATGGAGAAGATGGGCGCCTCGGCATCCTTGTTGATCGCGACGATGCGCTGTGACGTCTGCATCCCCGCGCGGTGCTGGATCGCTCCGGAGATCCCCGCGCCGATGTACAGCTGCGGGGCCACGGTCTTGCCGGTCTGGCCGATCTGATGCTGGTGGGGATACCAGCCGGCGTCGGTCGCCGCGCGCGAGGCGCCCACCGCGGCCCCCAGCGCGTCGGCGAGCTCTTCGACGAGCTCGAAGCCCTTGGCGTCGCCCAGGCCGCGCCCGCCGGCCACGATCATCGACGCTTCGGTCATCTCCGGGCGCCCGCCGGCGTCCTCTTCGACCACCTCGGTGACCTTGACCCGGGTCGCGCGGTCATCGAGCTCGACATCCAGCGCGACAATCTCGGCGGTAGCCCCGTCCTGCGCCTCAGCGGAGTAGGCGTTGGGCTTGATCCCCACAAAGGCCGTCCGCCCGGCCTTGACCTTGCACCGCGAGACCATGTCTCCGCCGAAGATCTGCTTGGTGGCCACGACCTCACCGTCGGACAGCTCCACCTCGCTGGCGTCGCCGATGACCCCGCCGTTGCACCGCACCGCCGTGCGTGCCACCACGTCGGACGCGAACGGCTCCGCGGGGTACAGCACCACGTCGGCCCCCGAGGCCTCCAACGCGGCCGTGAGCGCAGCCACCCTGGGCTCGGTGTCGTACTCGTCGGCCTCGGAAGCGTCCCACACCCAGGCCTTGGAAGCGCCGTACGCGCCGACTCCAGCGGCGGCTTCGCTGGCTCCCTTGCCGAACACCGCCGCGGTCACCGCATCCGCGCCAAGACCGCCGGCCGCGGTCAGGATCTGGTTGCTGACCTTCTTGGGGCTGGTCCCGTCGTGGTCGACCAGCACGAGGATCTCGGTCATCGATGCGCTCCTAGAGCTCCCGGATGTGACGCCTGCGCCTTGTGCCTACAGCAGCTTTTGCTCAACCAGCCAGTCGGCGATCGCCTCCGCGCCGATCTGCCCAGAGCCGTCGTCCTCGACCTTGCGCCCAGCCTCCTTGGGCGGCGCCGACTCGATCTCCAGGACCGCCGTTGCCGATCCCTCCAGGCCGACCAAGGACGGGTCCACGTCCACCGCGCCAAGGTCCCTGGCCTCCAGCGGCTTCTTCTTGGCCGCCATGATCCCCTTGAACGACGGGTACCGCGGCTCGTTGATGGCCTCCACCACGCTGACCACGGCCGGGCCGACGGTCTCCACCGCCACGTGCCCCGCCGAGGTCTCCCGGTGCGCCAGCAGGTTCTGCCCGTCGACCTCCAGGTACTTCACCGAGGTCAACGCCGGAAGGTCAAGCAGCTCCGCGAGCATGGCCGGCACCAGGGTCGTGCGCGCATCCGACGACTGGTTGCCCATCAGCACCAGATCGAACGTCTCGTTGGCCAACGCCCCGGCCAGCACCCGCGCCGTTGCCAGCGCATCCGACCCGCCGATCGCCTCGTCGGTGACGTGAATCGCCCCGTCGAGCCCATACGACAACGCCTTGCGGATCGTCTGCTGCGCACTGTCAGGCCCCATGCACAGCGCGATGACCTCGGTGTCGTCGGTCCGCTCCTTGATCCGCATCGCCTCCTCGATCGACCACTCATCGTTGGCGTTGAGGATCGGCTCGGAAGCGTCGCGGTCGACGGTCCAGTCACTGGGATCGATCCGCTTCTCCGCGGCCGTGTCGGGCACACGCTTGACCGGGCAGATGATGCGCACGTCAAACCTCCGTCGGAGCGGACCGTGTTGTTACCCCACGGTAACTTCCCGCGAGCACCCTCGCCAATTCCTTGAGCGTAGCGCCCGATAGACTCCCCTACGTCATGGCCCAGCTTCGCCCAGCGCCGACCTCCGGCGAGCCGGCGCCCTCCTCGTTGCCGCTGACGGGAGAGCGCACCATGCCGGGGATCGCCCGGGAGCGGTACTGGTTCGCGCGGCACGTGGCCGGCTACCGGCGGGCGGCGGCGGCAGTGGCCGCCCACGGGCCGCGAGGAGCCCTTCGGGGCCCCCTCCTCGATGCCGGTTGTGGTGAGGGCTACGGCGCGGAGTTGCTCGCTGGCGAGGTCGGGCCGACGGCGACCGCAGGCGGCGAGGTCGGCGCGACGGCGACCGCAGGCAGCGAGGTCGGCGCGACGGCGACCGCAGGCGGCGAGGTCGCGCAGGTGGTCGGTGTGGACTACGCGCCAGACGTCGTGGCGCACGCCGCCGCCCGATACCCGCACCAGCAGTTCGCTGTCGCGGAGGTGTCCGCGCTGCCCTTCGGCCCCCGTGCGCTGGCGGCGGTGGTGTCGTCCCAGGTCATCGAGCATCTGTGGGACGTGGGGGCATGGGTGCGCGAGACGGCGCGGGTGCTCGCCGACGCCGGCGTGCTCGTCGTCCTGACCCCCAACCGCCTGACGTTCACCCCCGGTGGGGGCCCACCGACAAACCCCTTTCACGCCACCGAGTTCGACCCCGGCGAGCTGGAAGCGGCCCTGGTACAGCACTTCACCGTCGTCGAGGTCGGCGGCATCGGCCACGGCCCCCGGCTTGCCGCCATCGAGCAGAAGCACGGCGTCGCACTGCCCGATGCCCAGACCGAAAGCGCCTGGCAGCAGTGGCCCGGCTGGCTCGTCCAGGCCGTGGAAAGCACCGAACCCGGCGACTTCGCCGCGACGGCTCCAGCCGAGAGCCTCGACCTCATCGCGGTCGCCGTGCGCCGTTAGCCTGCTCCGCAGTCGAGGAGGCATCGCCGCCGCCCTGTTCGCCGGGGCCGAGCCCTTACAAACAGACATTTCGGGAGTGCAAACCGGACGTTCCACGCGCGACTGGTACATCTGCACGAGTGCTCGTGCAGATGTACCAGTCGCGCGAAGTTTGTCCGGACTTCTTCGGCCTCGGTCAGCCCACGGGATCGCCCGGAATGGGCATGCCGCGTGCCCGGAGGTCAACCGCTTCCTCCGGGGTCATCCCGCGCGGCAAGCGGCTGCGCAGGACGCGCGCGGGGTTGCCAACCGCGATCGAGAACGGTGGGACGAACCCCTTGATGACCGACTGGCTGCCGATGACGCTGCCCGTGCCGACGTCGGCCCCGCGCAAGATCGAGACCTTCTCCCCCACCCAGACGTCCTGGCCGAGGCGCACGGGGGACTTGCGGATGCCCTGCTTGCGGATCGGCACCGACAGGTCCTCGTAGCGGTGGTCGAAGTCGCAAATGTAGATCCAGTCCGACAGCAGGCAGTCCGACCCGACCTCGATGTCGAGGTAGCCGTTGATCACGTTCCGGGCGCCCAGCACGACCTTGGCTCCGAGCCGCACGTTGCCCTCGTGGGCACGCAGCGAGTTGTGCGACCCGATCCAGCACCATGGCCCGATGACCATGCGCCCGTGACCGCCACGGGCGAACAGCTCCACGTTCCGACCGAGGAAGGCCAGCCCCTGGAACTGCACGTGGGGGTGGCGCACGCGATGCGCCGCGTAGCGGAGGTACAGCGCGAGGTGCTCGCGGGAGAACATGCGCCGCTCCACCGCGAAGCTGATCGCCTGGCGCCAGCCCCAGCGCGGGTAACGCGGCATCGATCGGGGCGCCAGCCCGCCGGGCGCTTCGTCCGCGGCCAACGCGTCGACTCTGCGCAAACCCTCGCGGGCGGTCTCGGTGGCGACGGTCAGCGCGTGCAGCCGGCGCCGCAACAGCTCGGCGCGATCCTCGTGAACGCGGTCGTCGAGGTCGTGGTCCGCCTCGTCGCTGGCAGCAGCGGCGTCGTCTGCGCGCCTCACGCCCTTCGCCCCTTTGGATGGGGCACGACCCCGGTCACGATGCAGTTGTAGAACGCGCCCTTGGGCACGACCCGCGAGGCGACGCGCTCGTCGAACGTGAACAGGCGCTGCCAGGTTCGGTACACCACCCACGGGTACCGCGATGGAAGGCGATCCTGACCGATCATTCCCTCGACGGTTCGTGCCGTCCACCCGAGCCAGTTGGCGGTGAGCTCCTCGGTCACGGTGGCGACGTTGGAGAAGCCCGCCGCGGTGGCCAGGTGCTCGAGCTCGTCGGGAGTGAAGCAGTGCAAGTCGACCTCCCACTCGAGATCTGCTGCCGCGCGCTCCTCGCTTGGAAGCACGTCACGGGGGTCGTGCACCACCCGACGGGACCCGAGGGCGACCGCGGCGAGCTTGACCCCCACGCGACCGAGGCGCTTGAACTGCGAGGCGATGCGGTCGCCGGTCCGGGTCGGCTCACCGGCGATCACCAGCCGGCCGCCGGGCTTGAGGACGCGCCGGGCTTCGGCGAAGGCGGCCGGCAGGTCGGGCAGGTGATGCACGACCGCGTGGCCAACGACTAGGTCGAAGCTGTCGTCTGGGAAGGGCAACGCCTCGGCGTCGGCGGCGCGGCCGTGCACGTCGATGCCCAGCCGCCGCCCATTCTCGATGGTCTGAGCGACCATCCCCTCAGAGATGTCGGTGCACCAGGCCTGCCCGACGATCCCGGCTTGGGCCAGGTTGAGCAAGAAGAACCCCGTCCCGCACCCGATCTCGAGCACGCGAGGATAGGGCTCGACGATCTCGGGGACGATCTTGGAGAAGCGGCCCGCGGCATAGTCGATGCAGCGCTGGTCGAAAGAGATCGACCATTTGTCGTCGTAGTGGGTCGACTCCCAGTCGTGATAGACGACCTGCTTGTCCTTGATGTTCATCGTGTCGCGACAGCGCCCTCCCGCTTGCCCTTTGGTTGGCTGCGGTGACGGCAGTGTACTGGTGGCCGCCACGGGAACCTACTATAGGGTAACCTACGGTTGCGTAACCGTAGGTTGGTGTCCAGACCGGCCACCGTGAAGGATTCTCCGTGACCCGAACGCGAACTGAGACCTTGCCGGCGGCAGCCACAGCGGCAAGCGACCGCAAGCCCATGCTGCGGGGCGTCAGCCACCTCCTGGCGCTCATCGCCTGGGCGGGCATCTCCCCGTGGGTCCTGGCCGCCGCACCCGCCGGCTGGCCGCGGACAGCCACCGTGGTCTACGTGGCCGCGATCGCCATGCTGTTCGGCATCAGCGCCTTGTACCACGTGCCCGACTGGAGGCCTGCGGCCAAGCGGGCATTGCGGCGGGCCGACCATGCCAGCATCTTCGTCACCGTGGCCGGAACGTACACCCCGGTCGCCGGGATCGCGCTGACGGGGACATGGCGCACCGCGCTCCTGCTGGTGGTGTGGCTGGGCGCCGCAGCCGGGATCGCCTTGGCGGTGGTGTTCATCGACGCGTCGCCTCGAGTCCACGCGGTGCCCTACGTCGCCCTTGGCTGGGTCGCCGTCGCCGCCCTCCCGGCGATGTGGGAGTCCCTGGGCGGCGCAGCGATCGGGTGGCTGGTTGCCGGCGGTGTGCTCTACAGCGTGGGAGCGCTGGTGTATGCGCGGCGGCGGCCCGACCCCGCGCCGCGCGTGTTCGGGTACCACGAGGTGTTCCACGCGCTGGTGATCGCAGCGGTGGCCTGCCATCTCGTGGTCGTCGTCGCCTACGTGCTGCCCGCCGCCTGACCCCGCCACCTGCGTACCGCCTGCCTCCTGACCCCGCCGTCTCGAGGTCGGGAGACCCCGCAGACGGGTGTAGCGTGCCGCGCGATGGTCACCGCACGAAGCCCGATGCACCGGGCCGACGTCGTCAAGGCCCTGCTCATCGGGGCGGCGGTCGGGGTCATGTCGGGCCTGTTCGGCATCGGCGGGGGCGCCCTGCTGATCGTCGGGCTCCTGTGGATCGGGTTTACGCAGCACCAGGCGCACGCCACCTCGCTCGCGGCCATGGTCCTGACGGCCGCTGCGGCGTTGGTGCCCTTCGCCCTCGCCGGCGAGGTCGCGATCGAAGGCGCGGCTGTGCTGGCTCCGTCGGCGATGATCGGCTCGTTCTTTGGCGCGGGGTTCATGCGGCACATCCCCGAGGACCGACTGCGCATCATCTTCGCGATCTTCCTGCTGTTGATCGCCACGCGGATGCTGGTGGGCGTCGACGTCGACCCCGGCCCGGGCCCCGTCGCGCCCGCCGCGCTGGCAGGGATGGCTGCCCTGGGGCTCGTCACCGGGGTGCTGTCGGGCATCCTGGGCATCGGCGGCGGTCTGGTGCTGATCCCGATGCTCGTGCTGTTCTTCGGGTTCGGCCAGCACGCCGCGGAGGGCACCTCGCTGGCGGTGGTCATCCCGACCGCGCTGGTGGGTGCGGCGCGGCACACCCCGTCGGGTTACACCGACTGGCGCCGCGGCGCGCTGATCGGCGGCGCCGGGGTCGTCGGGGGCTTGGGCGGAGCCAACCTCGCGCTCGCGCTCGACGGCCTCGCGCTGCAGCGTCTGTTCGCGGTGTTCCTGGTCCTCATGACGCTCCGACTCCTGCGCAAGCGCGCGAAGCCCTCCGCCGACGACCCGCCCGACCAAGGCGAGCCTCCGACCGCGGCCGACGACGAGCCCCGCGACTGAAGCCGTCCGACGGGTCAATCGGCCAGGGCCCGCGCCCTGGTCAGCACCCCGTCGAGCATGGCCGGGGTCAGCCGCCCGGTGAAGGTGTTCTGCTGCGACACGTGGTAGCAACCGAGCAGGCTGACATCCCCGAGGGCGACTTCCGCGCCGTGGGAGAACCGGGGCTTGGGACGCACCGGGCCAAGGTGCGCGAGGGCCGCATCCCACGCGAACCCCCCGAGGGCCACGACCACGCGGGCAGGCAGCAACGCCAGCTCGGCGTCCAGGTAGGCCGCGCATCGATCCCGCTCCGCCGGCGTCGGCTTGTTCGCCGGCGGAGCGCAACGCACCGGCGCGGTGACGTAGCAGTCGGCCAACGCCAGCCCGTCGCCACGGCGTCGGGACATCGGCTGGTTGGCGAATCCCGCCCGGTGCAGCGCGGCGTAGAGGAAGTCCCCCGAGCGGTCCCCGGTGAACATCCGGCCGGTCCGATTGGCGCCGTGGGCCGCCGGAGCGAGGCCGAGCACCACCACCCGCGCTTGCGGATCGCCGAATCCTGGTACGGGGCGACCCCAATACTCCTCGTCGGAGAATGCAGCGCGCTTGTCGGCTGCCACCTGCTCGCGCCACTCGACGAGCCGCGGGCATGCTCGGCACTCGATCACGGTGGATTCGAGCGCGGCCAGGTCGGACCAGCGCCGCGCGTGCGGTGGATTCATCCCGCGAGCATGCCACCGCCTCCACCGCGGTGGGCGACGAAGATGCGCTGCCGGGCGACGTGGGGCACGATGCGGCGACCATGCAGCTCGAGACGATCACGCTGTCGCGTTGCGCCGAGGCCTCCGGCGTCGTTGTCGTCGTCGACGTGCTTCGCGCGTTTACGACCGCCGCCCACGCGCTCGGCGCCGGCGCGGCCGAGGTCGTGTGCGTGAGCAGCGTCGCCGACGCGTTGGCCGAACGTGAGCGCTGGCCCGGCAGCTTGGTGATGGGCGAGGTCGGGGGACGCCCCGTGGAGGGCTTTGACCTGTCGAACTCCCCGAGTGCGCTGTCCCGCGTCGATGTCCGCGGGCGCACCCTGATCCAGCGCACCAGCGCGGGGACCCAGGGCGTGGTCGGCAGCGTCGGGGCCACCGCCTTGTTCGCGACCTCCTTCGCCAGCGCGGCGGGCACCGCGCGTGCGGTGGCTGCCCTGCGCCCCGAAAGAGTCACGTTCGTCGCCACCGGCGTCGACGACCGCGACGGCGAGGAGGATTTGGCCTGCGCCGACTACCTGTCGGCGCTGCTGGCCGGTCCCCCGCCCGACCCTGCGCCATACCTGGCCCGGGTGCGGGGCTCGGACGCGGCGCGACCGTTCCTGGCCGGCGATGATCCCGACTTCCCGGGCGCCGACGTCGAGACCGCCTGCCAAGTCGACGCCGTCGACTTCGCGCTGCGCGCCCACCTCGAGGGTGGCCGCCCGGTGCTGCGACCCGACCCCGCGGCAACGCGCACCTGAACACCGGCCGGGTTGGTCAGACCGAATCGAACGGGTTTGCCGGCGCTCCGCCCGACAGCTGGGCGTAGCCGGGTCCTCGGTCGAAGAACGGCGCTCCCCCGCGCTGGCCGCGCATCCGGTCCCGCAGCGTGCGGGTCGCCTCCTCCTCGACAGCCGGCGGGTCGTCGGCTTCGTCGGAAGGCCGCAGGACCACCCCGTAGGCCTCCCTGGCCGCGCGAGTGCTGACCTTGCCCCACCACACGTCGCGCGCGACCAGGCCCGGCTCGCGGTCGAGCGGGTCGCCCCAACCACCCCCTCCGGTGGTCTGGATGCGCACCACCTCGCCCGCCGCCACCGGCTCGTCGTCGGCGAGGGCGTCGGCTCGCCGCTCGTTCGGACCTCCGGGGTCGATGTCCACGGTGAACGGCGCCCCAGCGCGCCCGCCGGCCACGCCCCAGCACGACAGGATCGAGCGGTCGGCGATCGCCATGAACGACGCGTCGGCTAAGGGCACGATCCACTTGTCGTAACCGAGCCCGCCCCGGCGGTAACCGGCGCCTCCCGAGTCGACGGCCAGGCCGAGCCGCTCGACGCGCAGGGGGAACCGGGACTCGGTGAACTCCACCGGCAGGTTCCGGGAGTCGGGCACCACGTGGATGGTGTCCTCCCCGTCGGCGTACGAGCGCCCGCCGGATCCGCCTCCCAGGACCTCGCGCATGAGGTAGAACTCGCCGCCGCGCTCGGGTGGTGCGTGGCCGTACAACCCGGTGTAGCGGATGGTCTCCTGGTCGGCGGGCATCTGCCCGCCGGTGGCTTTGGCCAGCACACCCGCGAGCACGCCAAGCAGCCGCAGGATCACGAACGTGCGGGCGTTGGTCGGCGCAGGGAAGATCGGTGTCAGCAGTGTGCCCTTGTCGGGGAAGCGCATCTCGATCAGGGGCACGACGCCCTCGTTGACGTCGAGCTCGGCGGCGCGCTCGGGGGTGTCGGCGAGGTTGCGCAGGATCGGAGCCAACCACTTCTTCAAGAAGTTGCCGTCGGCGTAGTCGCCGGCGTGGTTGATCGGACCCTTGGCCTGCGGGCTCGTGCCGGTGAAGTCGATGACCAGGCGGTCGGCGTCCTTCGACAGCGTGATCCGCTGGCCGTGCAGGCGGGGAGGGTCGACCCCGTCGTGCTCGGCGTAGTCCTCCCAGACGAAGGTGCCGTCGGGGATCTTGGACAGGATCTCCCGTCGGAACGTCTCGGTGGTGCGATCCAAGATCGCGTCGAAGCAGCCCTCGACCTCGTCGCGCCCGTAGCGGCCGAAGAGCTCCTGCAGCCGCCGCGCACCCATCAGGCACGCCGAGCACTCCGCGTCGAGGTCGCCGGCCAGGCTCTGGGGCATCCGCGAGTTGCGCGTCATGATCGCCAGCGCCGCCTCGTTGGGCACGCCCTGGTCCCACAGCTTGATTGGCGGGACCATCAACCCCTCCTCGAACACGCTGGTGGCGCCCGAGGGCATCGTGCCGGGCACGGCCCCGCCGATGTCGTCGTGGTGGCCGAACGCCTGCACGAACGCCACCACCTCGGGCGCGCCCTCGCCGCTGGGGTCGAACACCGGCACGGTGACGCAAAGGTCGGGCAGATGGCCGATGCCGCCCTCGGACAGGTAGACGTCGTTGTGGAAGTACACGTCGCCCGGGCGCATCGTCTCCAGCGGGAAGTCCCGCGCGACCGGGTGGACCAGCGCCGAGTAGCTGCGCCCGGTGAGCTTGCGCAGGCGCCGGTCGTGGATGCCGGCGCGGAAGTCATGCGCGTCGCGGATCATCGGGCTGCGCGCCGTCCGCGCGATCGCTTCCTCGACCTCGGCCTCCACCGA
>SLAO01000116.1 GCA_007126835.1 Nitriliruptorales bacterium
GGGCGACTCGGGCGACTCCGACTCGGGCGACTCGGGCGACTCGGGCGACTCCGACTCGGGCGACTCGAGCGACTCGGGCGACTCGTCGGGCCGAGCGTCAGGGTCCTCCGCGCGGCCGGCGCCCTCGGCCCCAGGCCCGGTCGCCGTCGCAGCCGGCGCGGGTGTCGCCGCCCTGGCCGTGGGCGTGCTCGCAGCCGGGGGGGTGCACGACCCAGAGGGGCCGCTGGGTCTGGCGTTGTGGCCGCTCTTGGCCGTCATCGCCGCGATGGGCGCCCTCGGCGTGCTCGACCCAGACGGCTCGGGGCGATCGTGAGCCGTGCGGCCCCTACGGAGGAGACGAACCCGCGCCGCAGACCTGCGGCGACCCACTAGCTGCGCCCCTCCGGCGGCGCGGTGCAGCGCATGGTGCACCCCCGGAGGCCGGTGGAGCACGACCGCTGACTGCAGTAGGTTGCCAGCGTCCACGGTGGACGGCGGACACGCCACGATCCACCTGCGCCCTGCCGGCCGACCGCCAGAGGACCCGAGTGAGCCTGCCGACCACCGGCCCGCGTCGCATCGCCATCATCAACCGCGGCGAACCTGCCGTGCGGTTGATCCACGCCGTCAAGGAGCTCGAGCACGAGCACCCCCGAGGCATGGTGGCCATCGCGCTGCACACCGAAGCCGAGCGGACCGCGATGTTCGTCCGGGAAGCCGACGAGGCAGTGCGCATCGGTCCCGGTCCCGGGGAGGCGGGCTCCCTCAACCCCTACCTCGACCACGACGAGCTCGAGCGAGGGTTGCGCGCCGCCCGCGCCGACGCGGCCTGGGTCGGGTGGGGGTTCGTGTCCGAGCACCCCGAGTTCGCTGAGCGATGCGAGCGCAACGGCGTGACGTTCATCGGCCCGCCCGGCGAGGTCATGCGTCGCCTCGGCGACAAGATCGAGGCCAAGCGGCTGGCCGAGGACGCCGGCGTCCCGGTCGCTGCGTGGTCGGGCGGGCCCGTCGCCAGCGTCGAGGATGCGCGCGCTTCCGCGGCGAAGATCGGCTACCCCCTGGTGGTCAAGGCCGCAGCCGGGGGCGGCGGGCGTGGCATCCGGGTCGTCCACCACGCCGAGGACCTCCCCACGGCCTTCCAGCGAGCCCGTGACGAGGCCGCGCGCGCGTTCGGCGACCCGACGGTGTTCATGGAGCGCCTCGTCACCGGCGCCCGGCACGTCGAGGTGCAGGTGATGGCCGACCATGCCGGCGCGGTCTGGACACCCGGCGTGCGGGACTGCTCCGTGCAGCGGCGCAACCAGAAGGTCATCGAGGAGTCGGCCTCCACCGCACTAGACCTCGAGCAGGCCGACCGTCTCAAGACCGCCGCGGCGCAGCTCGCCCGCCGCGCCGGCTACATCGGCGCTGGCACGGTCGAGTTCCTCTACGAGCCAGCCGAGCAGCTGACCTCCTTCCTCGAGGTTAACCCTCGACTGCAGGTTGAGCATCCGGTGACCGAGCTGGTGACCGGCCTGGATCTCGTCAAGCTCCAGCTGCACGTCGCTGCCGGCGGGCGGCTGGCCGGCGACGCGCCGCCGCCCCGCGGGCACGCGGTCGAGGTGCGGTTGAACGCCGAGGATGCCGAGCGCGGATTCGCCCCGTCGCCGGGCACGGTGGAAGTTCTGTCGCTGCCGGCGGGACCGGGCATCCGGGTGGACACCGGGGTGGCCGAGGGCGACACCATCCCCGCCGAGTACGACTCGATGATCGCCAAGATCCTCGCCTGGGGACACGACCGCGCCGAGGCGCTGTCCCGGCTGCGGCGCGCCTTGACCCAGACCACGGTCCTGGTGCGGGGAGGCACGACCAACCGGGCGTTCTTGCTCGACGTGACCGCGCACGCTGATCTGGTCGCCGGGCAGGTCGACACCGGTTGGCTCGACCGCCTCACCGCCGATGGTGGCTACCGGTTTCGGACGCGTTCGGACGTCGCGCTGGTCGCGGCGGCCATCGAGGCCTTCGAAGCCGAAGCCGACGTGGAGCGCAACCGCTTCTACGCCTCCGCGGGACGCGGCCGGCCCGAAGCCTCCACCGAGGTCTCGCGCACCCTCGACCTGCGGGAGGGCGCCACGGCCTACCGGCTGTCGGTCAGCCGGGCGGGACCGCAGCGCCATGTCGT
This sequence comes from Nitriliruptorales bacterium, assembly GCA_007126835.1. Taxonomy (GTDB): domain Bacteria; phylum Actinomycetota; class Nitriliruptoria; order Euzebyales; family Egibacteraceae; genus SLAO01. Next base: position 2,141 of record SLAO01000116.1, read on the forward strand.
CACCGACGGCGCGCACCGGGTGGTGGCCGACGTCGAGCGACTCAGCCCGTTCGAGCGCCGGCTGACCGTTGGCGACCAGCGCTACCGCATCGTGTCGATCACCCAGGGCGCCGAGCGACTCGTCGAGGTCGACGGCATCCCCCACCGCGTCTCGCAAGACGACGCGGGGTTGGTGCGCACCCCGGGGCCGGGGCTGCTGGTCGCGATCACGGTCGAAGTCGGCGACGAGGTCGACGAGGGCGCGTCAGTGGCGGTGCTAGAGAGCATGAAGATGGAGACCGTGCTGGCCGCCCCGTTCACCGGGCGGGTCCGCGAGGTGCTGGTCAGCCCCAACGTCCAGCTGGATGCCGGCACCGCGGTCGTGCGCCTCGAGCCGGCGACCGAAGCCGACCTGCCAGCAGCGGCCCAGGCACCCGCCGACCTAGCGGCGCTGGCCGACGCCGCTCGTGGTGCACCCGCCGATCCGATCGCGCCTGCCCTCGCGATCCTGGATGCCATGCGCCGGCTCGTGCTGGGCTACGACATCCCGGTGGACGAGGCGCGCCGGCTTGCCCGCGAGCTCGACGACGTCGCCGGAGCAGAGGGCGAGGTGGGGGCGGGTCAGGACACAGACGTCCTCGACGCCGAGATCGACGTCTTGGGGATCTTCGCCGATATCGCGTCGCTGACCCGCAACCGCCGCATTGGCGACGAGGAGGACCGCGCCGAGGCGCGGGCCGCCCGGGAGTACCTGCACGCCTACCTGCGCTCGCTCGACGTCGAGGCCGAGGGGCTGCCCGACAGCTTCCGCGCCAAGCTGGAGCGCGCGCTGTCCCACTACGGGGTGCACACGCTCGAGCGCAGCCCGGACCTCGAGGAGGCCCTGTACCGGATCCACCTGTCCCAGCAGCGCGCGCCGGCGCAGCTGCCCGCGGTGCTTGGGCTGCTGGAGCGACGCCTGCGCGCCCCCGAGCCACCCCACGACCAGCGGGGCGAAGCGCTGCGCGACACCCTCGATCGGTTGATCCGGGCCACGCAGGTGCGGCATCCGGCGGTCGGCGACCTGGCTCGGCGGGCGCGCTACCGCAGCTTCGACCAACCCCGGCTCGAGCGCGAGCGCACCGCCACCTACGACGCCGTGCGCGCACACATCGCGGCCTTGATCCACGATCCCGACGCGCCCGACCGCGACGAGCGCATGGCCGCGCTGATCGCCGCGCAGCAGCCGCTGCTGGGGATGCTCAAGGACCCGCTGATGGCCCGCGGCGGGCTGCCGCCGATGCTCGAGGTCCTGACCCGGCGGTACTACCGGACCCGCTCGGTCGAGTCGGTCCGCTGGGCCACCGACGCCTCCTCCGGGGCCAGCGATGACTCCTCGGGAGCGGTCGTCGCCGAGGTCACCGACCCGCGCGGCCGCGGGCGGGTGGTGGCCATGGCCGCGAGCCGCGACGACCTCGAGGACGCCGTGGTCGCCGCCAGCGACCTGGTCAGCGACCTGCCGGCCGACGCGGGCGCAGGGGCGGTGGCCGACCTCTACGTCACCTGGCCCAACCCTCCCGTAGACCTTGAGGGTCTCGCCGAGGAGCTCGAGCGGGTCCTTTCGGTGCTCCCGGACTCGTCGCGACTGCGTCGCATCACGTTCTCGGTGATCGCCGCCGGGTCCGAACGATCCGCCATCGAGCACCTGACGTTCCGACGCGGCCCCGCCGGCTACGCCGAGCGCCGGTACCTCCGCGGGATCCACCCGCTGATCGCCGGCCGCCTCGACCTGTGGCGCTTCGAGCACTTCGACCTGACGAGGTTGGCCTCTGCCGACGAGGTGTACCTGTTTCGCTGCGTGGCCCGGGACCATCCCGCCGACGAGCGCCTCGTGGCGATGGGCGAGGTGCGAGACCTCACCCCGGTGCGCGACGCCGCGGGGCACGTGACCAGCCTGCCCGAGCTCGAGCGCGTGTTCGCCGCCTGCATCGCCGACTTGCGCCAGGCCCGCGCCGGATACCCGCCCGACCGCCGCCCCGAGTGGAACCGCGTGCTGCTGTACGTCTGGCCGCGCGTGGAGGTTCCCCTGTCCGAGCTCGATCCTGTGGTGCGGGCGCTCGCGCCGATGACCGAGGACCTCGGCTTGGAGCAGGTCGTGGTGCAGGCGCGGCTGGCTACCCCTGAGGGGGGCACGAAGCCCGCCGCGGTGCGCATGCACCGGCCCCCCGGTCGTGGACTGACGCTGCAGGTCACCGACCCGCCGACGCGCCCGCTCCAGCCACTCGACGAGATGACTTCCAAGGTGCTGCGAGCCCGGCGCCGGGGCACCGTGTACCCCTACGAGATCCTGCCGCTGCTGACCCAGCGGCCCGACACCGGCGCGCCGGCCGACCACGAGGGCGGGTTCGTCGAGCATGACC
>SLAO01000162.1 GCA_007126835.1 Nitriliruptorales bacterium
CTGCGCTACGCCGGCGCCCGGGTCTGGACGCCGGAGGCCGCCGACCTGGTGGCGCGGGTGCGCGCGCGCCGCGACCACGACCCGGAGGTGCTGGCGACCTGGCTCGAGCGTGCGCGCTGGCCGTCGGCGGCGCGGCTGGGCGCTGTGCCGATGCCCGTGCTTGTCGCGACCGGGACCGACGACCCGCTGCGGGAACGGGCCCCCAAGCTGGCTGCGCTGTTTCGCGACGGACACCTGGCCACGGCGCCCGGCTCGGGCGAGGAGGTCTTAGGCGCCGCGGAGCTGCACACGGCGATCGTCTCGCTTCTCACCTCGGGACGGCGATGAGCAAGCCGGCAACGCACGGTCGGCACGGGCGGCCCCGGCGGACGAGCCCGAGGACCCCACGGCTGCAGCACGGGCGGACCCGCCGACTGGGCGCGAAGGGGCTGCGGGCGCTTGCCCTGGGCACGCCGGCGGCACTGGCCGCCGTGCTCACCGTCCAGGGTCTGCGCACCGCCGGGGAGGAGTACCTGCCGGCGCCCTCCTACACCGTGGACCTCGTCGTCGGTGGAGGCAGGACGACCGATCCGGCAGGGCCTCGCCTCGCGGTCCTGGGCGACTCCACCGTGGAGGGCATCGGCGCGACCGGGCCGGAGCGCACGCTGCCAGCCCACATCGCGACGCGCGTGGCCAAGCGCCTGCGGCGCCCCGTGGAGGTCGTCGGCCTGGGCTCCTCGGGCGCGCGCACCGTCGACGTCGCGTGGCGCCAGGCCGCGCTCCTGACGAGCCGGGACGTCGACGCGGTCGTGGTCGTCGTCGGCTCGAACGACGCTACCCACGCGCTGCCACCCTGGCGCATGCGCCGCTTGACGCTCCAGATGCTCGAGGCGGTGCGTGCCGCCGCTGGTGAGGTGCCCGTCGTGCTCGGCGGCATCCCCGAGTTCCACACCGTCCCCGCGGTCCCGCAACCACTGCGCTGGGTCCTGGGAGCACACGCCGACGTGCTGCGGTGGCGGCAGCGTGCCGCAGCGGCACAGGCCCGCGTGCCGTTCGTCGACATCCGCGCGCTGGCCAGCCCGCGGTTCCTCGCGCGACCGGCGTCGATGAGCGGGGACGGGTTCCACCCGTCCGAGCTGGGCTACGGCTACTGGGCCGACGCGCTCGCGCCGGCGGTGGTCGCCGTGCTGGCCAGTCCGGCAGCCTCAGGCGCTGGCCAGCACTCCGATGGTCCTACGCGATCGTGATCTCGTCACACAGGTAGACGTCCTGGATGGACCGCAGCAGCGCCGCTCCGTCCTCGATGGGGCGCTGGAACGCCTTGCGGCCGCTGATCAATCCCATGCCGCCGGCGCGCTTGTTGACCACGGCGGTGATGACCGCCTCCTGCAGGTCGGTCTCTCCAGCGGACGCGCCACCGGAGTTGATCAGGCCTGCGCGCCCCAGGTAGTTGTTGAGCACCTGGTAACGGGTCAGGTCGATCGGGTGGTCGCTGGCAAGCTCGGTGTACATCTTCTCGTCGAGCTTGCCGTAGGAGCTGTCACCGGTGTTCAACGCCTTGTAGCCCGCGTTGTTCTCGGGCAGCTTCTGCTTGATGATGTCCGCCTCGATGGTCACGCCGAGGTGGTTGGCCTGGCCGCTTAGGTCCGCGGCGCTGTGGTAGTCCACGCCGTCGACCTTGAACCCCGGGTTGCGGGTGTAGCACCACAGCACGGTGAACATGCCCAGCTCGTGGGCCTCCTGGAAGGCCGCCGCGACCTCGACGATCTGCCGGTTGGACTCTTCGGAGCCGAAGTAGATCGTGGCGCCCACGCCGGCAGCGCCCATGTTCCAGGCCTGGCGCACGTTGCCGAACATGATCTGGTCGAAGGTGTTGGGGTAGGTCAGCAGCTCGTTGTGGTTGAGCTTGACGATGAACGGGATGCGGTGCGCCCACTTGCGTGCCGTCATCCCCAGCACCCCGAACGTCGAGGCCACCGCGTTGCAGCCGCCCTCCACGGCGAGCTGCACGATGTTCTCGGGGTCGAAGTAGGCGGGGTTCTTGGCGAAGCTCGCGCCGGCGGAGTGCTCGATGCCCTGGTCGACCGGCAGGATCGAGACGTACCCGGTGTCGCCGAGCCGGCCCGACGAGAACAGCCGCTGCAGGTTGCCGAGGACGCGGTTGGACCGGTCGGTCTGCCGGAAGACGCGGTCCACGAAGTCGGGGCCCGGCAGGTTGAGCTGGTCGGCGCTGACGGTCTGGCACTTGTGGCCCAGCAGGTCGTCCGCGTGCTCGCCAAGGAGTGGGGTGATGTCGTCTAGGGCGGCGGCGCTCATGTCGTTCCTCCTGGTGACTGGGGGCTGTTACCCCACAATAGAGTCTTCCCGCACGGCGGAGTCAAGGCGCACGGGGACGAAGAGCCCAGAACCGAGGGGCTGCTAGCGAGGACCTATGCGGACGTCCATTGGGCGACGGTCGCTCGGTAGTTGGCAGCCACGGCAGCAGCGACCTTCTCGTCGTCGAGTTCGCCCCGAAGCCAGCCAGCCGCGGGCTCGGCGAAGATGGACCGGCCGACCGCGAAGCCACGGCACAGCGGCTCCGCGCGGGCCGCTTCGAAGCTGGCGGACAGAACGTCGGGTGTCTGGGCCTGCCCGAGCAACAAGATCCCGAGGCAATAGGGGTCGTGAGCGCGGACGACGTCGCCGATGGCACGCCAGTCGGTGGTGCGGTTACCGGGTGGAAGCTTCCACCAGTCCGGGCGCACGGGCAGCCGATAGATGCGCTCGAGGATCGGCGCGACGGTGCCGTCGGGAAAGCCCGAGCCGTCGGGGGTCTGCAGCTCGACGAGCACCTGTCTGCCCTGGGCGGCGCAGACCTCGCTGAGCTGGCGCAGGCGGCGGCCCTGGCGCCGCCACATCTCGTCGTCGTCCTGCGGGTCGCAGTAGACCATGACCTTGGCGATGTGCTCGCGCGGCCACGTACGCAGCTCCAGCGCGACGTTGTCACCGCCGACGAACTCGACGGGCCGCGACCCGGCGACCTCCACCGACCGGGCGATCCAGGCGCCGGTGCCGGTCACGCGCTCCAGCGCGCGACCCCCATAGTGGTCATCGATCAGGATCCCGGCGTGGGGACAGTCGGCAGCTACCTCGAGGAACGCGTCAACGAAGAGCTCCTTTAGGCCGGCGATGCGGCTGCGGGGGGCACCTTCGGCGTCGGCCATCTGCTCGAGCTGCCAGCGGTGGTCGACCGCCAGCACCATGGGTGAGGGCACCCGGCCGCGGGTCGTGGCGTGGTGCAGGTGCGCCAGCCACGGGTCCTTGCTGGGGTCCTCGCCGACGCTGGTCCGTTGCGCCGATCGGTCCAGGAAGTACGTCAGCTCGTCCTCGGTCGGCATCGCGGGCGAACAGCCGTGCCGCGTCACCACGATGGCACCGCACGCGTTGGCCAGGCGCAGGCTGTCCTCGAGCCCCTCGCCCCGCAGCCAGCCACGCAGGAAGCCCGACAAGAACGCGTCCCCCGCCCCGACGGTGTTTAAGACCTCCACCTCGAAACCCGGACCGCGGAGCCCGTCGTCGGGGTTCGCAGGGATCGCCGCGTCGTAGACGATCGCTCCCCGCGCCCCCGTCTTGCGGATGATCAACGCGTCGCTTTGCGAGCGGATCGCCCGCAGCGCCGTGTCGATGTCGGGCGCACCGCCCGCGATCGCCAGTTCCTCCTCGGTGCCGACGATCACGTCGCAGTCGGCGAGCACCTCCGCGTAGCGGGCGGTCACCTCCGTGGCCTGGCCGGTCATCTGGGCGCCGTGGGCGTGGCCGACCAGTTCCCACAGCACCGGGCGGTAGTCCAAGTCGAGCACGACCGTGGTGCCCGCGTGGCGCGCAGTGTCGATTGCCTTGCGCGCCGCGGCCCGAGGCACCGGGCGGGACAGGCACGCGCCCCCGATCAGCACCGCTTGACTGTTGGCCAGCAGCTCGGGGTCGACGTCGCCCTCGGCGACAGCGAGGTCGGCGGGGTCTGCGTAGTGGAAGACCCGCGGAAAGCCGTCGAGGGCGCGGACGGCCAGTAGCACCATCGGTGTGAGCCGCTGCGGGTCGGCGACGACCGCTTGGGTGTCGATGCCCTCCCGCTGCATCGCAGAGACAAGAAAACGCCCAAGCTGCTCGTCGCCCACGCGGGTGAGCATCGCCACGCGCAGCCCGAGCCGTGCCGTCCCCACCGCGATGTTCGCGCTGCCCCCGCCCACGTACTTGCGGAAGGAGTCGACGTCCTCGAGGGGGCTGCCGAACTGCTCGCCATACAAGTCCACACAGGCCCGGCCCATGCACACGAGGTCGTAGTCGCGCGACGACGCGCTCATTGACCGTCCACCAAGGTCACCTCGAACGAGTACTTGTCTGCCGGGTAGCGGTGCTTGGCGTACTCGATCGGCCGTCCGCCCTGGTCGTAGGCCGTGCGCTCGACGGCGATCAGCGGGACCCCGATCGGCGTGCCCAGATGCTGCTGGTCGTTCTCGTCCGCGGCGACCGCTCCGATGCGCTGCGTCGCGATCGTCGGTCGTACTCCAGCCCGGCGCAACAAGACGTAGAAGCCGGTTGCCTCGAGCGCTTCGGCCGAGAGGTCGATCAAGTCGGCCGGGGTGGTGTTGTGCATGAGCGCAATCGGCTCGTCGCCCGCGTAGCGCAGGCGGGTGAACGTGAAGACCTGGTCATCGGAGGTCAACCGCAGGATCTCGCGGGCTTCCTCGGGACACGGCTCCTCCGCGAACTCGAGCACTGCGGTCCGCGGCCGCTGTCCGCTCTGGTCGAGGTCCTCGTACAGGCTGCTCAGGGCGACCTGCCGGCGGATTGGGGCGCGCGCGACCACCGTGCCGATCCCGCGGCGGCGCACCAGCAGCCCCTCGTCTACCAGCTGGGCCAGCGCCATGCGCATCGTCGGGCGACTGACGTTCAGATGCTGCGCCAGGAGTGATTCGTTCGGCAGCTTCGTCCCGGGCGGCAAGACGCCGCTGGCGATGGCCTGCTGCAGCTGGGCGGAGGCTTGGTGGTACAAGGGGACAGGACTCGACGGATCGAGCTGCAACCGCTGGAGGAGTTCCTCGGACGCGCTCACCCCTGGGCCCCTTCCTCTGCTGCTTTGGTGGATCCGACCGCCCCGCGGGGTCCACCCATCGGCCGCGCTCTTGCGGCTGGGGGCAAGCCTGGCTGACATGGCCGATGTGTGTCCAAACGGCTCATCGAAACAAGACCTGGCCGCAACAAGACCTATTGTATTGACGTTAGTAGCAAGTGTATTCTAACCTCCCGGCGAAGGTCAATGCTCCTCCGCCACGACCGAGGCTGGCATGTCTGCCCCACCAACCTCCCGCGGAATCCCGCTTCATCGCATCGCCGGCGCTCCCATCTCGTGGGGCGTGTGCGAGGTCCCCGGGTGGGGCCATCAGCTGGCCCCGTCCCGCGTCCTCGAAGAGATGGGGGCCCTGGGGCTGCCGGCGACCGAGGCTGGTCCTGACGGCTACCTGCCCTCGGACGCCGGCGAACTGCGCACCCTGCTCGGACAGTACGGGCTCGGGCTGGTTGGCGGGTTCGTGCCTACCGAACTGCACCGCGACGCCGCGTGGCTCGCCCCGGTGCAGGCTTCGGCTCGCCGGTTCGCACAGGCTGGTGGCTCGGTGCTCGTGCTGGCCGCAGCGACTGGCGCCGAGGGCTACGAGACGGTGCCCGAGCTTGACGACGCGGGATGGCGGCGGCTGCTGGCCAACGCCGACCGCGCTGCCGCCGTGGCGCATGAGCACGGGCTGGTCGCTGCGCTGCACCCCCACCTCGGCACGTATGTCGAGACCGGGACCGACGTTGTGCGGGTCCTCGACGGATCGTCGGTCGCGCTGTGCGTCGACACCGGCCACCTGCTCGCTGCGGGGGCTGATCCGGTCGAGGTGTGCCGACGCGACCCGGACCGGGTGGCCCACGTCCACCTCAAGGACGTAGACGCCCACCTGGCTGGGGAGGTCGCAGCCGGTCGCAGCTACCACGACGCGGTTCGCGCTGGCCTGTACCGGCCGCTGGGCGCCGGGGACGTCGACGTGGAAGGGCTGGTCCGCATCCTCGAGGCGTATGGCTACGGCGGCTGGTACGTCCTCGAGCAGGACGTCGTCCTTGACCAAGAGCCGCCCAGCGATGGTGGGCCGGTAGGGCAGGTGCGTGCGAGCATGCAGGCGCTGCGCAGCATCGCTCTTGGCGTCGACGCCCACACCGACGTCGGTGCCGGTCACGAATCCACCCGGGAGCAAACGAAGGGATGACCATCGACGGCGTCGATCCGCGACGAACGAACGTGTACTGGCCGTACGGCACTGCCGGAGACGACCTCGACCCGGTCGTGGTCAGCCCTGAGCAGGCGGGGTGGCGGTTTGCTGGGCTGCGGGTCGTCGAGCTGGCACCCGGGCAGCCGCGGGTGCTGGCCACCGGCTCCGACGAGATGGCGGTGCTGCCGTTGGCGGGCAGCCTGGTCGCTGAGATCGAGGGTCAGCGGTTCGACCTGGCCGGTCGCGACGCGGTGTTCAGCCGTGTCACCGACTTCGCGTACGCGCCGATCGACGCGGAGGTTCGCCTGTCGAGCTCGCAGGGCGCGCGGGTGGCGCTGCCCAGCGCGCGGGCGACCCGCCGGCTCGACCCGGCGTACGGACCGGCTGAGGCCGTGCCGGTCGAGGTCCGGGGCGCGGGCAACGCCACCCGTCAGGTCAACAACTTCTTGCGTCCTGACGCGTTCGAAGCCGACAAGCTGATCGCCGTCGAGCTGCTCACACCGGACGGCAACTGGTCGTCGTACCCGCCCCACAAGCACGACGAGGAGCGCGAGGGCGAGGTCGTCAACGAGGAGATCTACTACTTCGAGGTGGCCGGCGACGCTGGGTTCGCGTTCCATCGCCTCTACACCGACGACGGCGAGCTCGACGAGACCGAGACCGTCCGCGACGGCGACGTGTTTCTGATCCCGCGGGGCTATCACGGTCCCAGCGTGGCCGCGCCGGGTTACGAGCTGTACTACCTCAACGTGCTGGCCGGGCCGGCGGACGAGCGCAGCATGACGTTCTGCGACGACCCGGCCCATGTGTGGGTCCGTGAAGACTGGGCCCGGCAGGATCGTGATCCTCGCTTGCCGCTGACCGACGCGCAGGGCCGGCGATGAGCACGGTGCGCACCACGGTCGCGCAGGCGCTCGTCGACTTCCTCGCGGTCCAGCACGTCGAGCGGGACGGGCAGGTCACCCCGTTCTTCGCGGGGTGCCTTGGCATCTTCGGGCACGGCAACGTCGCCGGCGTCGGTGAGGCGCTGCGCGGCCGCCAACCCGACTTTCGTTACGTGCTCGCGCGCAACGAGCAGGCGATGGTGCACACCGCCGCTGCGCACGCCCGCATGCGCGATCGGCTGCAGACCTGGGCGTGCACCACGTCGATCGGCCCGGGCGCGACGAACCTGGTCACGGGCGCGGCCGCGGCGACGATCAACCGGTTGCCGGTCTTGCTGCTGCCTGGCGACACCTTCGCCACGCGCCAGCCCCGGCCCGTCCTCCAGCAGCTCGAGGCCCCTGGCGAGCCCGGCCTGACCGTCAACGACGCGCTGCGTCCGGTGTGCCGCTTCTTTGACCGCGTCGACCGCCCCGAGCAGCTTGCGTCGGCGCTGCTCGACGCGATGCGGACGCTGACCGATCCCGCCGACACCGGCGCGGCGGCGGTGTGCCTGCCCCAGGACGTCCAAGCCGAGGCCGTCGACGTGCCCGCGGCGCTGCTCGAGCCGCGTACCTGGCACGTGCCCCGCGCGGTGCCCGAGCCTGGTCAGCTCGACACGCTGGCGGGGTGGGTCCAGGCTGCCGAGCGGCCGCTGATCGTCGCCGGGGGTGGGGTGATCTACGCGGGCGCGGCCGAGGCGCTGGCAGCGTTGGCCGGTCAGACCGGCATCCCGGTGGTCGAGACCCAGGCCGGCAAGGGCAGCCTCGCCCACGATCATCCAGCCGCCCTGGGCGCGGTCGGGGTGACGGGGACGCCCGGAGCCAACGAGGTGGCGGCCAGGGCCGATCTTGTGATCGGCATCGGCACCCGCTGGTCGGACTTCACGACGGGCTCCCAGGCGCTGCTGGCCAACCCGGACCTGCGCGTGGCGTGCGTCAACGTGACCGGAGCCGACGCGCACAAGCTCGGGGGGCTGCCCGTGATCGGCGACGCCCGCCTGGCGCTTGAAGGGCTCGCCGAGCGGCTGGCCGGCCACACCGTGTCCGGGGAGTACACCGCTGCGGTCGCCGACCATGCCGGCTCTTGGCGCGACGCTGTCGACGCCGCGTACCGGCCGGACAGGCCCGGGCCGGCGCCGAGCCAGCCCGAGGTCATCGGCGCGGTCAACGAGGCCGCCGGCGCCACCGGCGTCGTCGTGTGCGCTGCGGGCAGCATGCCCGGCGAGCTGCACCGGCTGTGGCGCTCGCGTGACCCGAAGCAGTACCACGTTGAGTACGGCTACTCGACCATGGGCTACGAGATCCCCGGCGGCATCGGCGTCAAGCTCGCCGCCCCCGACCGCGAGGTTTTCGTCCTCGTCGGCGACGGCTCGTACCTCATGATGCCCGGCGAGCTGGTCACCGCCGTCGCCGAGCGCCTGCACCTCGTGGTCGTGCTCGTCGACAACGGCGGGTTCGCGTCGATCGGTGGGCTGTCGACGTCGCTGGGCAGCCAGGGCTTCGGCACGTCGTATCAATACCGCAGCGACGGCGGGATCCTCGACGGCGGGCCGCTGCCGGTCGACCTTGCGGCCAACGCCCAAAGTCTCGGGGCGACGGTGTGGCGGCCCGAGACCTCCGCGGACCTGCGCGTGGCGTTGGATGCGGCCACGCGGGTCGACGGGGTCGCCGTGGTCGCGGTTCGCACCGATCCCACCGTCGCTGCGCCCGGCGACGGCGCCTGGTGGGACGTGCCCGTCAGCGAGGTCTCCACCGACCCGGCGGTGTCCCGGATCCGCCAGGGCTACGACGAGCATCGCCGCCGACAGCGGCACTACCTTGATTTGGAGCAGCCATGACCGACATCCCGTTGCTGTCCCACCGCATCGGCGGGCACCCTGCCTCCGGCGGGGCAGACTGGCAGCCGGTGACCGACTCGGCCAGCGGCGATGTCGTCGCGCGCGTCCCGATGGGCGGCGCCGACGAGGTCGACCGGGCAGTCGCCGCTGCCCGTGCCGCCTGGCCGGCGTGGCGCGAGGCATCGCTGGCCAAGCGCTCCCAGGTGATGTTCGCCGCGCGTGAGCTGCTCAACGCTCGACGCGACGACCTCGTCGGGCTCGTCGTCCGCGAGCACGGCAAGGTCCGGGGCGACGCTGCCGGCGAGGTGCAGCGCGGCCTCGAGGTCGTCGAGTACGTCTGCGGACTGCCCCAGCTGTTAAAGGGCGAGTACAACGAGCAGATCTCGGGCGGGGTCGACACCACCTCGATCCGCCAGCCGATCGGCGTGGCCGCCGGCATCACGCCGTTCAACTTCCCGGTGATGGTCCCGCTGTGGATGCTGCCGGTCGCCCTGGCATGCGGCAACGCGTTCATCCTCAAGCCGTCCGAAAAGGACCCCTCAGCCTCGCTGCTGATCGCCGACATCTTCGCCGAGGCCGGGCTGCCCGACGGGCTGCTCAACGTGGTGCTCGGTGGACGCGAAGCGGTCGACGCGCTGCTGACCCATGACGGGGTCGACGCGGTCAGCTTCGTCGGCTCCACCCCCGTTGCGACCTCCGTGCACCACACCGCAAGCCGAGCGGGCAAGCGCGTGCAAGCGCTCGGCGGTGCGAAGAACCACGCGGTGGTCCTGCCCGACGCCGACCCCGACGTCACCGCCGACGCGCTCGTCGGCGCCGCGTACGGCTCGGCGGGCGAGCGGTGCATGGCGATCTCGGCGGTGGTCGCCGTGGGCGACGTCGGCGACCTCGTCGTCGGGGCGATCGCCGACCGCTTGAAAGCCCTGCGGGTCGGACCGGGCCTCGACGAGACCAGCGAGATGGGCCCGCTGATCACCGCCGAGCACTGCGAACGGGTGGCCGGCTACGTCGACACCGGCGCCCTTGAAGGCGCCGCGCTCGTCCATGACGGCCGGGGGCTGTCCGTCGCCGGCCACGAGGGCGGCCATTGGCTCGGGCCCACCCTGTTCGACCACGTCACCACCGACATGACGATCTACCGCGACGAGATCTTCGGGCCCGTGCTCGTCGTTCTGCGCGCCGACGATTTCGATTCGGCACTGGCGATCGTCAACGCCAACCGCTGGGCCAACGGCACCGCGGTGTTCACCGCCGACGGGGGCGCCGCCCGACGGTTCCAGCACGAAGTCGAGGTCGGCATGGTCGGCATCAACGTCCCCATCCCGGTGCCGATGGCCTACCACTCGTTCGGCGGCTGGAAGGACTCCCTGTACGGCGACCTCCACATCCACGGGCCCGACGGCATCCGCTTTTATACCCGCGGCAAGGTCGTCACCAGCCGGTGGCCTGGCCACCGACGCGCCGGCGTCGACCTCGGCTTCCCGACGTCGTCGTAATCCGCGAGCACGGGGTTGATCCGGGCCCCCTGCGAGGGAGAGTCGTCGGGCCCCCGCCCGCCATTCCCCCGTTCGCGCCAAGGACTTCCGACGCCTGGATGGGCTTCCTACCAGCCCCGTAGGAACATTGACGCAACCCGAATATGCGGTTACATTCTAATGACCGGACAAAGTACTGTGCCACCATGCCACAGGGGTGGACCTAGAAGCGAGTGGAGGGGTCATGGCAAGGCCAAGGTGGTTCACGTCGATGCGGCTGCTCGTCATCCTGCTCGCAGCGCTCGTTGCGTTGAGTGCCTGCGCGGAGGACGAAGCGGCCGAGGTTGACGACGATGCGCCCGAGGAGGACGTCGACGACGACGCGGTCGACGACGACGATGAGGACGCGGTGGAGGACGACGACACCGCCGAGGCGGAGCCGGACGGGGATCCGATCGAGATCACGATCCTCGAGAACGCGGTACGGGGCGGGAAGAACTCCGTCACCGCCGATTGGCTCCACGAGGACGTCATCCCTGCGTTCGAGGAGATGATGGCCGAGGAGGGGCGTGACGTCACCGTCAACTTCGAAGAGACCGGCGTCGAAGACGAGGACTACAAGACCCAGATCGCGCTCGACCTGTCGGTCGGCGAGGGCGCGGACGTGATGGGCTTCGACCAGTTCTGGGTCAGCGAGTTCTACGCCGCGGGCTACCTCGAGCCGCTCGACCAGGTCGTCGGCGACGAAGTCCACGACTGGGAGGGCTGGGACAACATCCCCGAGGCCGTTGCCGGCGGATTCGAACTCGACGGCGAGCAGTTCGGCATCCCGTTTGGCACCGACGGCCGGGTCATCTACTACCGCCAGGACATCTTCGAGGACGCCGGCCTCGACCCCGAGTGGAACCCCTCCAGCTGGGAGGACATCCTCGAGACCGGCCGGCAGCTGGCCGACGCCAACCCCGACGTGATCCCGCTGCAGTGGAACGCGGGCACCTCGATGGGTGAGGCGACGACCATGCAGGGCTTCCTACCGCTGGTCTACGGCACCGGCACCGACATCTACGATGGCGGATGGCTCGGCGAGAGCCCGGAGTTGCAGCAGGTTCTCGAGCTCTACGAGACCATCTACGTGGAGGAGGAGCTCGGCGACGCCGACCTGCAGCTGCGCTCGGACGCTCGTGACCGCTCGATGGAGATGTTCGCGGACGGCGAGATCGCCGTCCTGGCCGAGGGCGACTGGTTCTGGCGGGCCGTCATCGAGCCCGAGGAGGGCCTGTTCCCGGTGGAGGACCGCGACGACGTCGTCGGCTACACGATGATCCCAGCCATGGAGCCAGGTTCCGGCATCCGTGGCCAGGACTTCGTCAGTGCCTCCGGTGGGACCGGCCGGGTCCTGAACCCGGCTTCCGACCACCCGGACGTGGCCTGGGAGTTCCTGTCCTACACGGGCTCGGAGGAAGCGGTCGCCGCCTTCGTCGAGCGCGAGCCCCGCATCACCGCTCGCGAGGACGTCAACGAGTACGCCGTCGACGATGACCCGCTCCTGGTCTTCATCGCCGAGGAGGTCCTCGACGTCACCGAGTACCGTCCGGGCTTCGAGGAGTATCCGCAGATCTCCGAGGAGCTGCAGCTGATGAGCGAGAACGTGGTCTCCGGTCGCGAGAGCGTCCAGGAAGCCATGGAGCGCTATGAGTCCTCGCTCGAGAGCATCGTCGGCGCTGACGAGATCCGCTAGCCGCTGATGCGAACGACCGATCAGGCCGGCGACGTCGAAGGCGGCGAGCCCGTCCCCGACGACGCGGAGCCCTCCGACGAGGCGCAGGACCGCGCCGGTGGTGCGACCATCCTTGGTCGCATCACCGCGAGCGGGTTCATCGCGCCGGCCGCCGGCCTGATCGGCATCTTCCTGATCTTCCCGGCCCTGTGGACGCTCTACCTGGGGCTGACCGACGTCCGGTTGACCGGCGCCGCAGCGGCTGACCCGCAGTTCGTCGGGCTCGACAACTACACGGCAGCGCTGCAGGACTCGCTGTTCTGGAACGCGTTGGTCGTCACGCTGATCTTCGTGCTCGGCTCGGCGATCGTGGGGCAGACGGTCCTCGGGTTCACCCTCGCCTGGGTGCTGCGGGGCTGGCGCAGCCGTACGCGCCAGGTCATCGAAGTGCTCGTCATCCTGGCGTGGATCATGCCCGGCTCGGTGGTGGCGTTCCTGTGGATCGCCTTCCTCGACGGGCGGGACGGCACGCTCAACGCGATGCTGCCGTTCGTGACCGACACCGAGTGGCTGCTCGAGAACCCGCTGACGTCGATCATCGTCTTCAACACCTGGCGAGGGACGGCCTTCGCGATGCTGCTGTTCGGCGCCGCCATCAACAGCATCCCGCCGTCGCACTTAGAGACCGCTCGGCTGGCGGGGGCAAGTGGCTGGCAGCAGCTGCGCGACGTCGTGCTGCCCCGGATCCGGGGACACCTGCTCACGGCCCTGCTGCTGTTGAGCATGTGGACGTTCAACCTGTTCACGCCCTACCTGCTGACGCAGGGGGGGCCAAACTTCGAAACCGAGATCCTGCCGATCTACGTGTTCCGGGAGGCTTTCAACTTCGGCAGGCTGGGCTACGGGGCGGCGATATCGGCCATCATGCTGCTCATCAACCTGCTGATCGCGCTGTTCTACATCCACGTCCTGCGGGAGAGGAACTCGTGAGCGCGCCCACCCGTCGGCACGAACCGGTGCGACCGGCGGCTCCGCCCGCTCGGGTCGTGGTCCGCGCCGTGGTCGGTCGGATCGGCTTCTACGCCTTCGTGGCCGTTGCCGGGCTGTTCTTCGCGGTCCCGATGCTCTGGCTGGTCCTGGCGCCCTTCGACGCCACGCCGGGCCTGGCGGCAGAGATCCCCTCCTCGGTCACGCTCGACAACTTCCGCGCGGTGCTCGAGAACCCGTTCGCGCTGCGCTCTCTGTGGAACTCGCTGTTGCTGTCGGTGATCACCACGCTGTTGATCATCGCCGCGGCGGCGCTGTCGGCCTACGCCCTCAGCCGCGTGCGCATCCCCGGCCGGGACCTCATGCTCTACGTCCTGCTGTTGTTCAGCGCGGTGGTCACCGGCACCGCGGCCATGGTGCCCATCTTCCGCCTGGTGTTCGAGCTCGGCCTGATCAACCGGCACGTGGGCGTGGTCCTCGTGCTCGCCGGGGGCTTGCTGCCGGCCGGGGTGTTCATCTTGAAGGACTTCATGGACGGGCTGCCCCGCAGCTACGAGGAGTCTGCTCTCGTAGCGGGCGCCTCGAGCTTCCAGGTGCTGCGCGACATCGTCACGCCGGTTGTGCGCCCTGGGCTGGCGGTCATCGGTGTGTGGGCTCTCGTGCAGGTGTGGGGCGACTTCCTGGTGCCGTTCATCCTGCTGCGCGACCCGAACCTGTCGCCCGCCGCCGTGGTGATGTTCAACTTCTACACCGAGGGGGGCACCGCCAACATCCCGCTGCTGGCCGCCTTCTCGCTGCTGTACACGCTCCCCGTGGTGGCCCTGTACCTGTTCGTCAATCGCCGGTACGGGTTCCGCTTCTATGGAGGGATCAAGAGCTGACATGGCTGAAGTCCGAATCGAAGGCCTCACGAAGCGCTTCCCAGGCGGGGTGCAAGCCGTCGACGACCTCGACCTTGACATCGAGGACGGCGAGTTCTTCTCGTTGCTCGGCCCGAGCGGGTGCGGCAAGACCACGTTGCTGCGCAGCATCGCCGGCCTCGAGACGCCCACCGCGGGCCGGATCAGCATCGGTGAGCAGGACGTCACGCGCATCCCCCCGGGGGAGCGCGACGTCGCGATGGTCTTCCAGGACTACGCCCTCTACCCGCACATGGAGGTCGTGGACAACATCGCCTACCCGCTCAAGGTGCGCAAGCACAGCAAGTCCGATCGCCATCGGCGCGCGGGCGAAGCAGCCGAGAGCCTATCCCTCGGTGAGCTGCTCAACCGGCGCCCCGCCGCGCTGTCGGGGGGGCAGCAGCAACGGGTCGCCGTAGCGCGAGCCGTGGCGCACGAACCGAGTGTGTTCCTGTTCGACGAGCCGCTGTCGAATCTCGACGCGCGGCTGCGGCTCGAGGCGCGGACCTTCCTCAAGCGGCTCCAGGGCGACCTCGGCGTCAGCACCGTGTACGTCACCCACGACCAGTCCGAGGCCCTAGCCCTAAGCGACCGCATGGCGGTGATGAAAGACGGCCGCATCCGTCAGATCGGGGCCCCCGAGGAGGTCTTCAGCCGCCCCACGGACCTGTTCGTGGCCAGCTTCATCGGCTCGGTGCCCATGAACCTGCTGGCGAGCACCACGACGGCGGACGGCGGGTTGGAGCTGGCCGGCCAGCGCGTCCCCGTGCCCGGTCCCTACGAGGGCATGCTTGAACCCAACCGATCGGTGACTTTCGGAGCGCGCCCGGAGCACGGGAGCCTGACGCCACCCGACACCCCAGGGGCCATGACCGGGCTCGCTGTCGTCGCCGAGCTGCTGGGCACCGAGCACCTGGTCACGGTGGAGTGCGGCGACGTCATGGTGCGCGTCGTCACATCCGATCCCCCCACGCCGGGCGAGCCCGTCGGGGTGCGATTCGAGGAGGCCTGGGTGCTGCTCTTCGACACCGAGGACGAGCAGCTGATCCGACGGGAGCCGGCCGCCGCCGGGGACGTCCGGTCCACGGGGTGAGCCAGGGTTCGCGCGAGGGACTCGCCACGCCCGAGGAGCGACGCGAGCGCCCTCACCAGTACGTGGAGGTGCCCGTCCCCGCTGGCGCGCCTGCGCTGACCGTCGAGCTGGACTACCGCCGGGAAGCCGGCGTCATCGACTTGGGCGTGTTCGATCCCGATGGGGCGTTTCGAGGCTACTCGGGGGGCGCGCGAGACCGGTTCGTGATCACCGTCGACGCTGCGACCCCGGGCTACCTGCCAGGGCCGCTGCCGGCGGGGGAATGGCGCGTGTTCCTGCGGTTGCACGAGGTGCCGGCGGGGGGCCTGCCCTGGGCGGTGCGTTGGTCGACATCGCCGGCGGCGC
>SLAO01000082.1 GCA_007126835.1 Nitriliruptorales bacterium
GCGACCCTGCGACCCTGCGACGAGCGTTGGAGATCCTCGGGGAGCTCGGCGCCGCGCCGATGGCCGACCGGGTGGCAGCCCAGTTGCGCGAGCACGGTGTGCACGACATGCCTCGCCGGCCGACGCGCGCGACCCTGGCGAACCCGGCTGGCCTGACCAACCGTCAGCTCGCGATCCTCATGGGCGTTGCACGTCTGGCTGTTCGAGCCCAATCCCGACGGCAAGTTTGCCGACTGGGACCCTCGCGTCAGCTGCTGAGTCCGCGCACTGCTATGTGTCCACGACGAGCTCGTCGATCCGCCGCAGGATCGCGAGCACCTGTCCGCTGCGCAACGCCTCCACGAGATGTCCCTCGGTGAAGCGATCAGCCCGGACGTGCGCGGCCAACAGCCGTCGGCAATCCTCCAGGGAGGCGGAGGCCAACACCGACGGGTCCTGGCTGAACCGCCGCCCGTCGTTGCGTATCCATGTGGGCCAGTCGAACCCGCCCACGACTCCGGCACGGTACAGGGCCCGGACGAGCGCCCCCACGCTCTCGGTTGTTCCCGACCGGATGCTGCGGACCCCACCGTCGTCTTCGACCACATGTGGTCCTGGCCCCGGGTCGAAGTCATCGTCGGCCAGGAGGGGCAACCACGACAGGACGTCGTGCCAATCCAGCTCCTCAGCCGGAGGCTGCGGCGCAGATGGTCTTCCCATCACGCACCTTCCCTCCCCCCGAACCGACGCCAAGGCTCAGCTCTAACGACTTAGTGCGTGAGGGTCGCGACGTTGCGCGAGTGGCTGCGGGTGCGATGGAATCCCAGGGCGGTAAGCGCGACGACTGCTGCTGCGATGGCGATCGCCAGGGGCATGATCGGGTGGAGTAGCAAGCCGATCGACAGGGCTGCCAGGCTGACCTTGAAGGCCATCTGCACCGGTCTGGTCTGGCTGAAGATGCTGTGCAGGCTGGCGATCAGGCCGAGGGTGGCCACCAGCACGAAGAAGGAGGGCGTGAGCTGGGGGACGCCGGGGTCGATGATGATCTCGGGCCAGGTAAACAGCGCGACCATCAACAGCAGCAGGGGAAGGCACATCTCCACCGCGCGGAACATCGTCCGGGTAAACGACGCATCGGCGATGCGCGAGGTGACCGCGGCGGTGACCGAGGTGGGCGGTGACAGCTCGCCGAACACGGCGATGAGGAACGCGTAGAAGTGCACCTGCCACGGGTCGAGACCGGCCCTGATCATGAACGGCGCGATGACCACCGCGACGATGATGTAGGTCGGCGCTGGCGGTAGGCCCATGCCCACGACGTAGCCGAAGGCGAACGCCATGAGCACGACGAGGATGATGTGGACGCTGGCGACGTCGATCAGCAACTGGCCTACCGCGGTGGGCACGCCGGTGATGGTGAACGAGGCGGTGACCAGCCCGAGGATGGCTAGCAGCAGCGTGAGCTCCGACGTCATCCGCGAGAACGTGTCGAGGAACCCGACGTAGGGGCGCAGTAGCCGGCGGGGCTGCCGCTCGACCGGGCTGCGCACCGCGCGGTACAGCAGCAAGACGGTCAGCACGGTGATCAGACCGAAGAAGACCTGCTGCGCTGACTGCATCGCCGGGGCCCGCACCACGCCCATGAGATAGATGAGACCGGCGATCGCCGCGCCGTAGGACAGCAGGTTGGACCAGTCGAAAAACCCCAGGCGCTCGACGTCGGGCGCCTTCCATGGAGTGGGAGCGCGCGACGCCAGCAGGTACACCGCGAAGCTGACCCCGAGGAAGTAGATGATGGCTGGCGCGAACCCGCGGGCGACCACGTCGAAGTAGCTCTCGCCCATGTAGTCGGCCATCAAGAACGCAGCGATGCCCATCAGCGGTGGCATCAGCTGGCCGCCCAGCGACGTGGAGGTCTCGATGGCCGCCGCCCGGACCTTGGGCAGCCCGGAGCGGATCAGCGCCGGGATGGTCACCGACCCCGTCGTCGCTGCATTGGCGGCCCCACTGCCGCTGACCGCAGCCACACCAAACGATCCGATCACGGCGGCTTGGGGCAGGAGGTTGGGCGACCGGACGGCCAGGCGCTGGGCGCCCTTGAGGATCGAATCGATGGCCCCGAACCCCTGCAGGGTCGCCAGCACCAGGATGAACGAGCCGATCAACGTCAGCCCCAGCTGTGGCAGCCGCTCGAAGATGCCGGTGCTGGTCTCCAGGCTCATCGACGTGACGACGCGCTCCCACGACATCCCGGTGTGGCCGAACATGCCGGGTATCGCGTAGCCGTAGACGACATAGGCGGCAAGGGCCAGGTTGAACACGAACAGCGGCAGGTACTTGCGCCGGCTGTACTCGAGCAACAGCACGATCAAGGCCGCCCCAGCCAGGATGTCTGACTCGTTCCATCGGCCCAGACGCATCATCCGGATGGCCTCGAACTCGAAGAACAGGTAGATCCCCGCGAACGCCGCCACCGCGATGAACACCGCGCCGACGCCGGCGCTGGCCAGCACCGGCAGCTTCGGGTACAAGACCCCCTTCCGGATGTCGTCGAAGGTCACCAGGATGTAGGCCACCGGCACCATGGACACGGCCAGCATCGTCGGCCCGCCCGCGCCGGTGGCGTAGTAGCGCAGCAACACGACGGTGAACAGCAGCGCCACCGCGTAGAACCCCACGGTGGCGCTTTGGCGCAGCCACTCCGGCTGCGCGCGTGTCGAGGGAGCCTCAGCGGCCGCAGACGGCTTCATCGCCGAGCGAGCACGCGAGGCCTGGCGGGGGGCCCGGTCACCACGTGGCCGGCCCTGCCGCGCACGCTACTGGGCGATGCGGTCGTCCCACTCGTCGTCCCACACCCCCTGGTCCTGCATCCAGGAAGCCAGGCCAGGATGCACCTCCACATCGTCGACCGAGGCCGCCACGCCGCGGCGCTGCAGCTCGGCGACGTCCTCGGCGAGGATCGCATAGGCACCGTCGGCCTCGGCGAGCTCTTCGGCGTGCTCGTCGATGACCTCGAGCATGGCGTAGACGTCATCTTCGCTGATCTCCATGCCGACATGGAAACCGTAGAAGAACGGCACGAACAACGCCTCGTCGACGCCGACGTCGCCCTCGAACTCGTCGGTGCTGACCGAGACAACCTCGAAGCCCGCCGCCTCGATCTCGGAGATCTCGTCGTCGGTGGGGTTGAGGATGTGCATGTCGGTTTGCAGCTCGGCCTCGACCACCCACGGCGCCGGCGTCGCCTCCGAGGTCGTGTAGGCGATCATGGCCGAGATCGTGCCCTCCTCCAGCGAGCTGCCGGCCACGCCGGTGTCCACCTCAACGTACTCGTGACCCACGTCGATGGCCTGCATCGCCGCCTCGAGGTTGGCGCGCACGTCCCACGGCGCAGGGCCCGTGAACACCGGCTCGCCGCCGAGGTCGCCCCACCCTTCGAGCTCGTCAGCGGCGTCGGCGTGGATCGCCAGACCCGTCTCCATGGGATAGGCCCAGAACGACTGGACGGGCATGCGTTCGGCTTCGTCGGCGAACCCTTCCATCCGATCCCGGTCGTCAGCCATCTCCGCGAAGGCCACATCGGCACCGTAGTACCCGTCGAACTCCCCGTCGCCGTAGCCGATCACGCTCTGGATCGCACCACCGGTCGGCAGCACGTCGGTCCGGAAACCCTCCCATTCGCGGTTGAGCAACGCCGACAGGTTGACCAGCGCCGCGTGGCCCGCCGAGCCCACCGCCGAGGTTCCCCACGCGATCTCGGTCGCGTCCGGATCCTCCTCCACATCACCCTCGTCGATCTCGGGCTCGACTTCTTCCTCCTCGTCTTCCTCCTCAGGCTCCGGCTCCTCCTCCGGCTCCTCTTCTGCGACGTCGTCGTCGACCTCCTCGTCAGCGATGTCCGCGTCGCAAGCAGCGACGACGAGGATCAGCACCAACAGCAAGAACAACGATGCGGGCATGCCCATGCGGTTCATTCGGGTACCTCCTGAGGGTTATCTGTGATATTACCCGTCATCAGAATGTAGAGCATCTACGGACGCGCACGCTACAAAACTTCGTCAGAATATTACCATGGTAGTTGCCCCTCGTGTCAAGGCCACGCATTCCGATTAGCAACCCTGCGGCGGCGGAGCGGATTGCCGAAGTTAGAACGGCAACGCGTGCGTTGCAAACGCTCGCCGTAAACGCCCCTGCGATTGTGGAATTTTTTCTCGTGCAGGCCAGGGTTAGGGCCGAGAGTCGGCAAGTGGCCTCCGAGGACCGCCGTTTGCAGGTGGTGTGCGCACCTGCGTTGACGAGCCGACGCTTGAGACTCACGCGATGGCCACTACCTTGCGGAAATCGCAGTCTGGGACAACGCCAATCACGAACTACGAACGTAACAGTGCCCGTACAAACGGCCTGTACATAGACACTGACGAACGAATCCGTGAGCGACTTGTACAAGAAATCGCTCACCCAAACGACGCTAACTACCTCGGACTTTCACCACCGATACCCGCGCCTGTGCGACCGTCGACGTCACCACCGATGCCCGCGCCTGTGCGACCGTCGACGTCCCATGGCCCGCTCGCCCCCCCAAGGCCCCGTAGCCGGCAGCATCGGCGGCCAACGAATGCCGTCATCCAGTGCACAAGCACGGCAGGGTGCACAGCAGTGGGACGCGAGCTGCAGCCACCATGCGACCCGACCATGTCATGCACGGCTGAGACCACGGGCGCGCGACATCGTCGACCTTGCCCCCGAGGGCCCTGATGAGCTTCGCCCAGTCCACCTCCGCATCGCATGTGGTTTGATAGGCACTGCCGGCGCAATACCGGCGTCAGCGCGAAAGGCGGTGTCGACGCTGGCGATGGTGGCGCTACTCGGTGAGCCACCGCCGGGCGGCGTCGTCCTCGTCGAGGCCGAAGCGCCGCAACGCAGGAGCGAGCTCGCTGTCCCCGAGTCGGACGAGCCACGCGATGGCTGGATTGTCCGCCACGACCGCAACGCGCTCGACCGCTGCCTGGTGCTCGTAGACGAACCGCAAGGGCTCGGCGGCGGATGTCATGTCGGTGGCCGGCAGCCCCGACACGCGGAGCAAGAGCCGGATCGTGCCGTGCTCGTCCACGGCCTGGCGGATCTCCTGGGCGAAGCGCTCGTAGTCCTCGGCTGTGACCTTCGCTCCGACCTCGAAACCGTGGACTCCGGGGGTGTCGAAATCAACGACGTTGTACACGAGTCGCTCTCCTGTGGGTAGCCGTGGGTGGGCTCATTCCCCCCACGGCCACAGTCATGCAAAGCCAACGCTGGCCACCCGGGAAGGTCACAAGTGGGGCCGGCGGCTGAGCCGCTGAGCAACAGGTCACCGCTAAGCCGCGGAGCGCTGGTCACTCCTCGAGGGTCGGATTTCCCTTCCCAGTGGGCCGTTCGGCCCTTCCTCAGCGTGTGCTTGGTGCTTTGCATAGAAGAATCGTCCGTTCCGCTCAGCGAGGTGGTCGCGGTGCCCTCACGCCCGCAGGATCGCGGAACCAGCAGCGCAGGGTCGGGCGCGGTGGGTTCGCGACTACAGGCGCTCGTGGAACGCACAGTCGACAAGCGGCGCATCGCCCACGCGGTCGCCGGCGTGGCGGAGGGCGACGGGGCCGCGCGGTGGATCGTGGCGGCTGGTGACGCCCGCCCCGGGGAGCCGATGCGCCCCGACACGCCGTTCTTTGTCGCCAGCATCACCAAGCGACTCATCGCCTCGCTCGTGCTGCAAGCTCACGAGCGAGGCGAGCTCGCGCTCGACGACCCCATCACGGCGGTCCTGCCCGCGGAGCTGACCGACGGTCTCCACGTCGTGCAGGGTGTCGACCACACGCCGGCCATCACCGTGCACCATCTGCTCACCCACACTTCCGGGCTGGCGGACTACTGGGACAAGCCCAAGAGCGGGGGGCCGAGCCTGTACAAGCAGCTGCTGTCCGGCGAAGACCGGTCGTGGGGCCTGGCCGAGGTCATCCAGTGGGTGCGCGAGGACCACCGTCCCCACTTCCCGCCGCAGGACCTGTCCGCAGCCCGGCAGCGCGCCCGCTACTCCGACACCGGCTTCCAGCTGCTCATCGCCATCCTCGAGCGGGTGACCGGCCGGTCCTTCGCCGACCTGCTGCACGATCGCATCTTCGAGCCCGTCGGCATGGATCACAGCTGGCTGCCTGAGCGCTCCAAGCCCGCCGCCGACACTCCCGAGCCGGCGCTGGTCCATGCCGGCCGCCGGCCGCTGGAGCTGCCGCAGGTGGTCGCATCGAGCAACGACCTCATCAGCACCGCCGGCGACCTGCTGCAGTTCGAGCAGGCACTGGTCCGCGGGGAGCTGTTCGACCAGCCGGCGACGGTGCACCGGCTCACCGAGCGTGCCAACCTGCTGCGCAACATGCCCCCCAACCGCTACGGGGTGGGGACGTGGATCTTCCGGGTCAACCGGCTGGTCGCGCCCGGCCGCAAGCCGGTCACCCTTGTCGGCCACGCCGGGGTCACCGGTACCTGGCTGTTCACCTGCCCCGAGCTCGACGTCCACCTCGTTGGCGCGGTCGACCAGGCCGCAGGCCAGCGCATGCCGTTCCGGATCATGGGGCAGATGCTGCGCACCATCGCCGCTGAGTGAGCGCTGCCGGTCCCCCTCGGGCTCCGAGTGGGCCGACGCGGCCGACGCCGGACGAGCGAGTGGGCGGCGGTCCCAACGTCACCGGGTGAGGTGGGTGATCACGAGGGTTGGCGACGTCGATCTCGTCCAGACGGTCCCCTCCGCGCGCTGATGCACGCGAGGTGGCTACATCGCCACAATCCGGCCATAGCGCCGCTCCTTCGGGCGGCTTCAGCGCACGAGGTTGCAATCGCGACGTCGTGAGTGTCGAGATCGCCACCTCGTGCGGCAAGGCGGCCTGACGCACGGCGACCTCGACGGCGGCCATGCACGAACTGGGTGAGTGGGCTACCCGCCAGCACTCGAAGTTCAAGCAGGCCGATGTGGACCCCAAGCGACCGAAGCTCACGGCCGACTCCGGCATGACCCACGTCGAGGCCAGGATCCTCGAGTTGGTCGCCAAGCTGCACCCCGAGCCCTTCGCTGCGCTCCACAGGTTCAGCGAAGACCACCGTGACTTCGTCGACCCGGTGACGGCCACGTTCGATCGGGAGATTCAATTCTACGTGGCCTACCTCGAGCACATCGCGCCCTTGCGCGCGGCGGGTCTGTGCTTCGCCTACCCGCAGGTGGTCGAGCGCGCCACGGCGGTGCGCGCATACGAGACGTTTGATCTGGCACTGGCGGCGCAGCTCATCGGCGATCAGCGCGAGGTGGTCCGCAACGACTTCGAGCTTCATCCCCCCGAGCGCGTCCTCGTCGTCACCGGGGCCAACCAGGGGGGTAAGACCACGTTTGCTCGAACGTTTGGACAGCTGGCCTATCTCGGCAGCTGAGGTTGCCCGGTGCCCGGCACCACCGCAGCACTGCCATCGTTCGACGGCATCTACACCCATTTCGAGCAAAGCGAGGACATCCACACCCTGCGCGGACGCCTGAAGGACGATCTCGTGCGGATGCGCGAGATCCTCGAGCTAGCCAGCAGTCGCAGCATCATCATCCTGAACGAACCGTTCGAATCGACCACGTTGAACGACGCGACCTGGCTGGGACGGCTCCTCCTGGAGCGGATCACCGACCTCGATGCGCTCTGCGTGGTCGTGACCTTCATCGACGAACTGACCGAGGTGGGAAGCAAGACCGTCAGCATGGTGGCCGGCGTTGCGCCCGAGGACCCGACGGTGCGCACCTTGCGGGTGGAGCGTCGACCCGCGGACGGCCTGGCCCACGCGTTCGCGCTGGCCGAGAAGCACGACTTGACCTACGACCCGTGTTCGTCACACACCTACATCACCTTGCCGAGGGTCTGCACGCCGAAGGGCACGACGCCATGTTGTTCCTACGGGCGCAACGGCAAGCCGACGGTCGGCGGACGTTCAAGCTCGCCGAAGGTGAGCCCCTGCCGACAAGCCACGGCGCAGACCTCTTCGAGGAGGTCTTCGGCCGTTCCGCGTAGGGCTACGTCGCCATGCGCTGGGCGGTGCCGGTGCCGAAGCGCTCCGCCATCAGGGTCTTGAGACCCGCGGGGAAGTTCGATTTGGCCCGTAGGTGAGCATCGACGAGGTCGCGTTGCGCCGCGCCGTCGCCGGCGAATGCGTCGATGCACCACTGCGGGGTGGCGTTGGCAAGGGCCAAGATCGCCCCTTCGCAGCCGATGGCCCCGGCGTGAACGAGCACGGTGGCGCTGCCGGCGTATAGCGCGCCGGGAACCAGCGCGCGCTCGCGGAGCAGCCGCTCCGCATCGCCGCTGGAGTCCTTCATCCCGGCTGTTGGCAGGCTCGCGACGTGCTCGAGCGCGATTCCGGGGGCCGACATCGCTGGGAAGTGGTAGGCCAGGACCGGCAGGTCGCCGGCTGCCTCCACGACGCGGGCGTAGTAGCCCCGGCTGTCGTCGGCGCGCGGTGGCGACAGCACGAGCACGCCGTCTGCGCCGGCGCCGGCGGCCTGGGCCGCAAGATGTGCCGCCGGCCCGCTCCAGGCCGCGCCGGCGCCAAGCAGCACGCAGACGTCGTCGCCGAGGCGCTTGCGGACGGCCTCGAGCAGCGTCAGTCGCTCCGCGGGCGTCAGGCTCAACGCCTCTCCCGTGCTGCCGGCGACGACGACACTGGCCACGCCAGCCTCGACCAGCCGGGCGGCGTGGGCCGCGGTCGCGTCGGTGTCCACCTCGAGCGTGTCGGTGAACAGCGTGGCCAGCGCCACGCCGACACCTCGGAACGGTGGAGCAGCATCTTCCACGGGCGGCCACCTTTGACGAGCGGACCAGGTTGCGCTGCATCATCGCGCGCCGGTGGGCGGTCGTCGACCCGAGCAGCGCAGCTACGTACTGCGTGAGGGCATGGTCGACGGTTGCTCACTGGCAGCCGTGCATCTCGGTGGAGTCATCTTCCGACCCCTCGTCGGCGGACTCCCCTGCCTCCGTTGCCGGGTCGGGATCCGACGTGCCAGCGTCATCGCGCTCACATGCCGCGAGCAGTACGCAGGCCGTCACGACGGCAAGCGCGGTGGTCCGAGCTCTCATGCGCTATTCCTGTTGTTCAAGTGGCGGGCCCGGCGGATTCGGATGACGCGGGTATGCCCGCGCGTGACCCAGACGCCGTGCGCCGCAGCAGTGGTGTCCTGCTGCGGCTCGCGCGATTTGAGCCTGCCGTTTGCCATCGCGGATCTCAACGCGCTGACGGTGGGAACAGTGGTAACACGTGCGCGACGAAGTTCGAACTGTTGCCACCCTTCGAACTGTTCTTACGTGCCGTCCGCTCTGTTGAGGTAGGCCTTGCGCCATAGCATGAACGTTGCCGCGAACGGCTTCGGCCGCGCTCGACTGCGTTTCGCACCTTGGCCGACTGGAAGGCAGCCCCATGCGCAATTGGACCATCGTCGCTGCGGTCGGCGGGGTGATCGGGCTGGCCATCGTGGCGGTGCTCGTCACGTCCGGCGACGACGACGCCAGCCCGGCCGGTGCCACCTCGGCCGAAGACCTGCTGATCTCGGCCGAGGATCTGCAGCAGCTAGGAGGTGAAGACGACGTACTGGTGCTCGACGCCCGCGAGGTCGACGACTACCAGCAAGGCGCGATCCCCGACGCGGTCTCGCTGCCGACCGAAGCGCTGAACCGCACGGTGACGCTGGATGACGGCACGGAGATTCCCCGGATCGTCCAGGAGCCAGACGAGATCGCCGAGCCGCTGCGATCCGCGGGGGTGTCCTCGGACACGCACGTGGTCGTCTACGACAACGGAGCCGAGACCTCGGCCACGCGCATCTTCTGGGTGTTGGACTACTACGGCCACGACCAGATCAGCGTCCTCGACGGTGGTCTCCGCGCCTGGCAGGACCAAGGCGGCGAGCTGTCGACCACCCCGGCCGAACCAGACCCCGGCGACTTCGTGCCTGAGCCGGTCCCGAGCCGCCATGCCGACTTCGACTACGTCCAGGAGGCGATGTTCTCCGACACCGTGGTGCTGTGCAACGGCCTGAGCCCCGACAGCTACCAGGACGAGTCGATCGAGGGGTCGACCAACCTGCACGCGACGACGTTGTTCGAAGACGGCGAGGTGCCCCACTTCCGCGGTCACGAGACCCTCGAGCAGATGCTGGCCGACGCCGGCTACGAGGACGGCCAGGAGTTCCTGTCCTTTTGCGGCTCGGGTTACATGGCGAGCATCAACTACTTCGCTGCCCGCCTGCTCGGCCTCGAGGAGGTCCGGATGTACGACGGCTCGCTCGTGGACTGGAACGCCCGCGGCGGGGCGGTGCTGCCATCGGGCGGTGACGCCTGAGCGAGGCGGCCCCGAGTGCGCAGTCCCATGGGCACGCACTCGCCCGGCTGATGGAAGGCGGGGAGGCCACCGGGGGGTTGCCTAGGTAGGCATCCGCCGACCGAGCAGGAGGCGCCCCGTGACCAAGCTCCGTGACCTCTTCGTCGGGGTGGGTCTCGTCGTGACGCTGGCCGCCTGCGCCGGCTCCGACGCCAGCGACGACGAAGCCGCCAGTGCCGGTCCCCCGGTGCCCGACCGGTCCTTCGAGACCTTCGACGGCGACCAGACGTCGTTGCCCGAGCTCGCCGGCGAGCCGATGGTCGTGAACTTCTGGGCGTCGTGGTGTCCCCCGTGCATCGCGGAGATGCCCGAGTTCGAGGAGGTCCACCAGGATCGCGGCGACGAGGTGCGCTTCGTCGGTCTTAACACCCAAGACGACGTCGCCCGAGCCGAAGAGCTCGCCGAGCAGACCGGCGTCACCTACGACCTCGGGCTCGATCCGGAAGGTGAGCTGTTCAGGGACTTCGAGGTCGTCTCGATGCCCAGCACCTACCTCGTCAACGAGGCCGGCGCGGTCGTTGAGCGGCATGCGGGCGTGCTCGACGCGGAGCAGCTGCACGAGCTCATCGACGAGCATCTGATCGGCGACGGTGCCTGATGGAGGTCCCGTTCGCGTTCGCGTTCGCCGCTGGGTTGGTGGCCACCCTCAATCCATGCGGGTTCGCGATGCTGCCGGCGTACCTGTCCTACTTCATGGGGCTCGAGGGCGGGAGCGCCGACGCGCCCACCTCGCTTCGTGCCCTGCAGGCGCTCAAGGTCGGCGCCGTGGTCTCGGCCGGGTTCCTCCTGGTCTTCGGCCTTGCCGGTCTTCTCATCACCGCCGGCGTTCAAGCCGTGGTCGACGCGATGCCGTGGTTCGCCATGGCGGTGGGCGTCGGCGTGGCCGGCCTCGGGTTGGCGATGATCTCGGGTCGCGAGCTGCGCGTGGCGCTGCCGAAGTCCTCACGCGCCCCGGCCGGCAGACAGCTGCGAGGAGTGTTCGCCTTCGGGGTGTCCTACGCGCTGGCGTCGCTGTCGTGCACCCTGCCTGTGTTCCTGGTGGTGGTCGCAGGCACGATCCCCCAGCTGGGCTTCGTCGCCGGGGTCTCGACCTTCCTCGTCTACGGCCTTGGCATGTCCACCCTGCTGCTGGTGGTCACCTTGGCCCTGGCGCTGGGCAAGCAGGCGCTCGTCGCCAACCTGCGCCGTGGGACCGCGCAGGTGAACCGGGTGGCTGGAGGCGTGCTGGTCGCCGCGGGCACCTACATCGTCTTCTACTGGGCCACGACGTTGCGCGCCGGCGGGCAGCCGCAACCGGCCGCGGTGCAGTGGATCGAACAGCTGTCCTCCCGGGCGGTCAACACGGTCGCCGACGCGGCCGGCGTCATCGCGCTCGCGGCGGTCGTGCTCGTCGGCGGGACGCTGGTGGTCGCCTGGGTCAGGGCCCGGAGGGCGCGCAGGCAGCGGGTGACGGGATCGTCCCTGAAGGTCGGCTAACGGCGCCAGGCGTTAGTCTTGCGCGATCGTTCGCGGACTCGGGTGGGTGACCGGGGGTGGGGATGAGGAGACAAACCCGGTCATACCGGCGCTGCGTGGAGCGGCTGCGGGCTCGACGTTGCGATTCCGACGTTGGGGGACGTCGAAATCGCAACGTCGAGCCCGAAACAGCCCTCCCCCTGCACCGTTCAGGGTGTGCGTGCGCGAAGAACGAGCATCGGCACCGATGGCGGCAGCCTCGGGGGCATGGCGGCGACGGCGCGGGTTCGCAGGGCCTCGCGGTCGGAGGGGTCGAGCGCGGCCACGAACCCGACGGTGTGCGGCATGTTCAGCCGCCACGTGACGGCCACCGCCGGATCGTGAAGTCCGGCGTCGACCTCGACGCAGTCGACGGCCACATCGATGAGGCCGGCGGTGACCGCGGCGTCGACGAGGGCGTCCGACGCGCCGGTGCGGTCGGCGATTCTGGCCTTGAACGTCGCGTACCAGTCAGGCCGTCGGTAACCGAACTGCTCGAGAACCGATTCCACGGCGGCTTTCGCTGGGTGGTCGGCGCCGCTGGGGAACGTGCTCGCGAGCACGAGGCCGTCAGCGCGAGTGACCCGCCGGCACTCGTCCAGGGCCCCTGCGGGGTCTGGCACGTGGTTCAGGCAGAACGCGGCTACGACCGCGTCGAAGGCGCCACCGGAAAACGGCAGGGCTGCGGCGTCGCCGACCACACCTGGAGGCCGTTGGGCCTGTTGGTGGGTGAGCATCGCGTGGGCGAGGTCGAAGCCGACGGGCCTGGCGCCGGCGGCGGTCAGGACCTCGGAGGCCACCCCGGTGCCGGCGCCGAGGTCGAGGACACGATGGCCCGCGAGGTCTTGAGAGCCCGCCCTCACAAGGGCGTCGGCGAGGCGGCGGTACAGTGCCGCCGGCCCGGTAGCCCACCCCTCCGCGGCGCCCTGGTACGCCGAGCGGATGTCGGCGACGAGGCGTCGCTCGCCGGCGCGGCTGTCGCTCATACGTTACGCAGCTCCTCTGCGCCTTCGAGCGCGCGGTCCTGCCACCAGGCCAGCTCCGCAGCCGCGTCGTCCCCGTCGCCCAGGGCCTTCTCCCAGCCGAACAGCAGCAGGATCCCGAGCAGGGCGAGGGCGCACTGACGGTCCCACCAAGGTGACGTGTCGATGCCGTGCCGCTCGAGCGCGGCCCGGTAGGCCTGCAGCGTGGCCTCCTTGCTCTCGGGCAAGCGTGCCCGGTTCAGGCACACGTAGTGGGCGACGTCCGCGCACGCCGGGCCGACGCCCGTGACCGCCCAGTCCAGCAAGATGGTCCGCCCGTCGGGGTCCACGCCAAGGTTGCCGGCCTTCCAGTCGCCGTGCACCAGCGTCTGGGGCGTTTCCGCCAGCGCCGCGACCAGGGGTGCGGGGTCGTCATGGAGGGTGAAGACCACGTCGGCCGCGCGAGATGCGCGCTCAGCGAAGCGTGCCCACCCTTGCGGCACCAGCCGCGTGGGAACCGGGTCGGTGCCGCCCCAGGCCCGCTCGGCCTCGGCCAGCTTCGGAGCGAACCACCCGAACCGATCGTCGAGGGTCAACAGGCCGATCGTGTCGCGCGTGCCCCAGAACACCGCGTGCAGCTGCGCCATGTGGTCGAGGAACGCGCGGTGGCGCTCCAAAGGGATCTCGGCGTCGCCCTCGTCGAGGAGCCACGCGCCGACGTCACGCATCACGAGCACGGCGCCGCGACCGTCGGGGCGGTCGTCCCACGCAATCCCGAACACGGCGTGGTCGATGCAGGCCGGCAGTCTGTCGAGCCAGCCATGTCGAAACAGCGTGACCGGACGGCACGCGACGTCGCCGGTGGCGCGCATGATCCAGTCATCGGTGGGGTGCAGGTACTTCAACACGTAGCGGTGCCCATCGACGACGGCACGCTCCATGCGCACTCCCGACTTGCCGTCGGTGTGCGTCAGCGGCTCGCCGCGGACCGCCGGGCCGAGCAGCTCAGCGAGCGAGGCGGCGACGTGGCGGCGTGCCGCCGATCGGTCGAAGCGGAGATCCATTGGGGCTCCCTGTGTAGCGATGGCGTTGGGGGCCGCAAGGCGCGGTGCCAAGGGCCCCGAGCCGTCGGACGCGGCGAACGAGCTCAGGCGCGCACGAGCGGTGCCTCGGCGGCCATCTGCTGCTGTAGCTGCGGGCTCCACACGCCGGCGCAGTAAAGCACCTGCTCGGCGATGCGGCCCCCGTCGAGGCGCAGCACGTGCAGCTCGCGGGAGACGGCCTCGCCGACGTCGGTGTGCCCGCGCCACTCGAACTCCAACAGCACGTCACCAGAGGCGGTCGGTTCCACGTTGAAGGAGGCGAACCGACCCGGACCCGGCAACGCGGTGCCGGTGATCTCAGCGACCGCGTGGCGGCCCTGAACTTGGAAGCGCCAGTTGGGCACGTGCGCGTCGAGCAGCACCTCGGGTTCGTACAGCTCGGCGAGTGACGCCACGTCGCGAGCCTCCACGGCGGCGCGGTAATGCTCGGCGATGATCTGAGGATCGGACACGTCGGCTCCTTTCCTGCGGTGACTGCGGCCGGCTGGGCCCCTGGCCCTGAGCGGAGGCGCCTCGCGGCGGCGACCCGCCCACACCGTGTCGATAAGCGGTTGCAGCCGGCCAGCGTCCGGGTTGCACCCGGTTGCGCCACCGGCAAACGACAGGTCAACTGCTCTGGCTGGCGGGAGGGTCGAGACGCCGTGCTAGGCGCGGCGCGGCTGGCGTGGGCGGCGCGGGTTCGCCGGCAGGTCCTGGGGCGTCGTCGGCTGGGGGCGAGTCGTCCGCTGCGAGCAACCCGTCGATGGTGGCCAGAGCGAGGTCCGCAGCCTCCGTGCCGCTTAGCGCTGCGCCCTGCGCCACGAGCGCATCGAACCTGGCGGCGCCCAGCCGGGTGGTCAGCGTCGCGCCGGCCTCGGCCAGGCGGGCGGCGTCCGCGCCGTAGGTTGACGTGCCCGCCGCTCGCTGCGCCCCGTACAACCGCGCGGCGGGCTCGTCGGCCTCGAGATGAACCAGCAGCGGCACGAGGTTGCGCAGTGTCGTCCACTGATGGGTCCAGTCGCCGGCCCGCCGCCAGTGAGCGATCACGTCGGGAAACGACGCGAGCGCCGCTCGAGGTGAGTGATGCCGAGCTCGCAGCGTCGCGATGGCCACGCGCGCGACGCCTTCGAGCAAGCGGTCGCGGACAGGGGCCGCCAGGGTGCGGGCCTCCGCGAGCAGCGCCAGTGCAGCGTCGGGGTCGTGGTCGCCGCAGGCTTCGGCGTGCACGTACCGAGACCAGGCCTGCTGGTGGGGGTTGCCGAACGCGTCGGCGGTGGCTCGCATGGCGGCCGCAGTGTCCAGGGCGGCCTGTCGCTGCTGGGAGTACGCCAATGCCAGCGTGTCGTGGAGCTGCGCCTGTGCACTGTTGTACGGATCACCGTGAAGTCGAGCGATCGCGAGCGCCTCGTGTGCGTGGGCGCGGCATTCGTCGAGCTGACCCTCGTACAGCGCGGTGGCTTCCAGGGAATCCAGGGCCACCAGCCGCCGGTGGTCGGTGGGGTCAGGCGCGGCGGCGAGCGCGCGCTCGGCGAGGGCGCGGGCGCGCGCCAGCTCGCCCCGGGTGCTGTGACCTCGCGAGGCGCCACCCCA
>SLAO01000112.1 GCA_007126835.1 Nitriliruptorales bacterium
AGCCGCCATCAACAGCACGCGCGCCTTGGCTCCGTCAAGATCGCCCACGGGCACCGCCCCCGCCTCCACCAGCTGCGCTGAACCCCCTCTCCCCCGCTGCGGCCACACCCCGCCCTGGGGGCACCGGCTTGCCAGGAGCACCACGCAGCCGCCCTCGACCACCTCTCCGACAGCTTCCGCCACGTCGATCGGGGCGGTTCCGGCTCCGAAGGCCTCCAGGACGACGCCGCGCGCTCCCGTCTCGCTGGCGATGCGGATCAACGCGCCGGTGCTCCCGGCAGCGAGCCGCACCAGCTCCACAGGATGCTCCAGCGACGCCGGGGCAAGCGGCGACCGGGGCGACGCGATGTGCACGTTGACCAAACCGTCTCCGGCCACATGCCCCACGAGGGAGGGGCGGCTGCGGAAGGGGTCGAGTGAGGAGGTGTCGTGCTTGGTCGCGCATGCGGCGGGCCGGACCGTGCCGCCCAGGCATACGAACACCCCAGAGCCACGCAGGTCGTCGCGGCCGGCCACGATGACCGCGTCACGGATGTTGCCGGGCCCGTCGGCGGCGGGGTGGTCGGCAGGGCGCTGGGCCCCCGTGAACACCACGGGGGCCGGTGCGTCGTGCCAGAGGTCGGTGAGGAACGCTGCCTCTTCGAGGATGTCTGTGCCGTGCAGCACCACAACGCCGTCGACCTCGGCGCCCTCGACCTCGCCCACCACCGCGCGCGCCACGAGCTCGATGTCGTCGATCGTCATCAGGTGGCTGGGCAGACGGAGGACGTCACGGCAGGTCAGCTCAGCGAGCTCTTCCAGGTCGGGGACCGCGGACAGCAACTCGGCGCCGGTGCGCAGTGGCTGCTCCGCGGCTGCGCTGACCGTCGCGATCGTGCCTCCCGTGGCGAGGATGGTGATGCGTGGACGACCCACGTCTACCCTTCTGGCCCGATGCGTCCTACGGCTTTGGCACTCGACGCGCGAAGTCGTCCGCCACCTCCTCGAAGGTTGCCCACCGCGCCCCCGGGTGCGCGTTGATGTGTGCGAGCAGTCGCTCGAGCATCAACAGCACCTGCGGCCGCCCGGACACGTCGGGGTGGATGGTCAGCAGGTAGACGCCGTAGTCCATCTCTCGGTAGACCCAGTCGAACTGGTCCTTCCACAGCTGCTCGATGTCCCGCGGGCTCACGAAGCCATGGCTGTTGGGATTCGCCTTGATGAACATCATCGGGGGCAGGTCATCGAGGTACCAGCTCGCCGGCAGCTCGATCAGCTGGCTCGGGCTGCCTGGCTGGTAGGGCTTCATCCACGCGTCGGCTGGCTGGTCGAAGTCGATCTTGGTCCAGCGTTCTCCAACCGGCGCGTAGTACGGCGTGTGGTCGTCGTGCATCAGGCTGTTGTCGTACTTCACCCCAGCATCCAGCAGCAGCTCTACAGAGTGCGCCGACAGCTCCCACCACGGCGCCACGTAACCGGCAGGCCGGCGTCCCGCGACGTCTTCCACCAACTCAATGCAGCGGTGCAGGATCGACTCCTCCTGGTCACGAGTGAGGTGGAGCGGGTTCTCGTGGGAGTACCCGTGCATGCCGACTTCGTGGCCGGCCTCGACGACGGCCTCGGCCTGGTGCGGGAAGGATTCGATGGAGTGGCCCGGAAAGAACCACGTCGACGGCAACTCGTTGCGGCGGAAGAACTCGAGCAAGCGGGGGATGCCGACTTCCCCCGCGAACACGCCACGGCTGATGTCCATCGGCGAGTCCTCCCCGCCGTAGGACCCGAGCCACCCTGCGACGGCATCAACGTGGACTCCGAACGCGCACAGGATCTCTTTTCCGTTGGGGTTGGCCATTTGCGTCTCCTCTCTGCCGTGCCGTTGCGTGGCTCCCGGGCTGTCAGATGCCGAGGTACGCACGACGAACCTCGTCGGACGCGGCGAGGTCGGCGGCCGTCCCGCTGGTGGCCACCGTCCCGTTCTCTAACACCAGACCGCGATCGACGAGCTTCAAGGTCTGGGCCGCGTTCTGCTCGACGATCAGGACCGTCACGCCTTCTTGGTGGATCACATCGATGCGTTGCATGACCTCCTGCACGAGCAGGGGAGCAAGACCCAGCGACGGCTCGTCGAGCATCAGCAGCCGTGGCTGGCCCATGAGGGCGCGAGCGAGCGCCAGCATCTGCTGCTCGCCCCCTGACAGCGACCCGGCCATCTGGCTTCCACGGTCCTTCAAGCGAGGGAACAGTTCGAGAGCGAACGCGAGTCGCTCGTCCGCACTGGCTCGCGCGCGCTGGGCATAGGCGCCGAGGCGCAGGTTGTCGAACACGGACAGGAACGGGAACACCAGGCGACCTTCGGGAACTTGGATCAAGCCCCTGTCGACCCGTTCGTGCGGTGGCACGTGCGTGATCGTCTCACCAGCGAACCGGATCGTGCCGGCGGCGACTGGCGCTAGGCCGGAGATCGCCCGCAGCAACGTCGTCTTTCCCGCAGCGTTCGCCCCGAGGACCGCGACGGCCTCTCCTTCGTCCACGCTCACCGAGACGGAGGAGAGCGCGCACATGTCGCCGTAGTAGACCGCGACGTCCTCGACGTCAAGCAGGGTCATCGGATCCTCCGGCACCAGCGGCATCTTCGACGGGTTGTCCGAGGTACGCGGAGATGACGCCCGGGTGGTGGGCAACCTCCTCGGGTGTTCCTTCCGCGAGCTTGGCGCCCTGGTTTAAGACCACGATGTGATCAGCGAGCTGCATGATCGCCTTCATGTTGTGCTCAATGATCAGGAAGGTGGCTCCGTCGTGGTTCAGCCGACGGATCAAGTCGAGCGCTTCGTTCACCTCGGTGGGGGTCAACCCGCCCATGATCTCGTCGAGGAGCAGCAGCCGCGCATCCGTCGCCAGGGCGCGGGCGAGCTCGAGACGTTTCCGGAGGGCCAGGGGCAGCCCTCGGGCGTAGCTGCGGGCGAATGACTCCAGTCCGAGGGTGGCGAGGGCCTCTCGTGCCACGTCCCGCGCACCCGCCACGCGATGTCCCCGGGTGAGCGCCGCGACGACGACGTTGTCCAGCACCGATAGGTTGCCGAACGGCTTGACGATCTGGAAGGTGCGCCCGATCCCGCGGCGGCTCCGATCCGCGGGGTCGAGGCGCGCGATGTCCTCGCCTTCGAACCGCACCGTACCGGCGGTGGGGCGCACGAGCCCAGATACCACGTTGAACGTCGTCGTCTTGCCTGCGCCGTTGGGGCCGATGAGACCGACGATCTGGCCCTCCTCGACGGCGAAGCTGACATGGTCAACTGCCCGCAGCCCGCTGAAATCGACCGTGACGTCGGTCAGCCCGAGCATCAGCCCCCCGCCCCTCGGCGTCCGATCCACCGCAAGAGCGCCCGGAGGCCGGGCAGCGCCCCCCGGGGGGCCGCAAGCACGATGACCACGAGCAAGAAGCCGTAGACCATCAGCGCCGGTCCCCCGCCGACTTCGGCGCGCAAGATCTCGCCGAGCGGGATCACGATGATCGCTCCCAGTAAGGGCCCCCACGCCGTACCCATCCCCCCGACGATGGCGATCAGAGCGATCTGCACCGACAGCTCGAACCGCGTGGTGCTCGAGGGATCGATGTACTGCACGAACTGTGCGTACACCGTGCCGGCAAGCGCGGTCAGTGCCGCTGACAACGAGGCCGCCACGAGCTTCCAACGCACCACGCGCACGCCGATGGAGCGAGCAGCGTCCTCGTCCTCCCGAATCGCCACCAGGTAGTAGCCGAACCGCGACCGTTCGATCCACAGGGTGGTGCCCACGACCAGCGCGACCAGTGCCAGGCCGACGTACCAGTAGGCCTCGAGTGACGCGAAGAGCATGTTCTCCCAGCCACCGTCGAACGGGACCACGAGTCCGGCGGCGCCACGAGTGATCCCCCGCAGGTTGACCGCGAGGATGTTGACGACCACCCCGAAGGCCAAGGTGGCCAGCACGAAGAACGGCCCCCGTAGGCGGAACGTCAGCGCCCCAAGCAGGAGGCCCAGCAGGCCGGCGAAGGCGGCACCGGCGAGCATCCCCAGCCACGGGGAGATGCCGAGTTCGAGGAACAACAAGGTCGAGGTGTACGCCCCCACGCCGAGGAACGCCGCGTGGCCCAGGGAGAGTCCGCCCGCGTAGCCCGCAGCGATGTTCCACGCGCTGGCCAGCGCGCCCCAGATGAGCACCTGCACGGCGAGATCGACCCAGTAGCCGCTCGGCAGCATCCATGGGAAGACGAGCAGCGCGGCCAGTGCGGCCAGCAGCCCGACGATCCTCGGAATGCGCGGGCGGCGGGAGGGCTCGCCTTGAGAGCCTCCGCCAGCCGCGGCGGTCGCCGTGACCGCGGCGCTCGATTGCTTGTCTGTGGCCATCTACGCCCCTTGGTACACCTCAGCGCCCCGTCGGCCGAACAGGCCTTGTGGCCTGAGGACGAGGACGGCCATAAAGACAGCGAAGTACGCGATCTCCGCCCACGCCGCACCGATCATGAAACCGACGACGGATTGGACGACCCCGATGAGCAGCGCCGCGATGACCGCGCCGGGCACGCTGCCGAGACCGCCCAGCACGACGATCACGAAGGCGGTGATCACGAACGACAGCCCCACGCGCGGGACGACCGAGAAGACCGGAGCCGCGATTGCGCCCATGGCGCCGGCCCCGGCGACGGCGATGGCGTAGGTCATCATGTACACGCGCTGGACGTTGATGCCCATCAACGCGGCGGCGTCGCGGTTCTGCGCCACCGCCTGGATGGCCTTGCCAAACCGCGTGTTGTTCAGGAACGCCCAGAGCGCCAGCGCCAGCACCAAGGCGACGCCGAAGGACACCACCAGCGGCACGCTGGCGCGCACCTCGCCCAGGGTGAACGCGGTGCCTGTGTAGCCGGTGGTCACCGATCGAGTGTCGGCTGACCACACTGTGAGCGCGGCGTTCTGCAGGAAGATCGACAGACCCAGCGTGGCGAACACGACGGTGACCTCAGGCGCTCCGATCGTTCGGCGGATGATGAGCCGGTCGACGAGCAACCCGAGGGCGAAGATGGCCGGCACCACGACGAAGACCGACAGGTAGGGGTCGATGTCCCAAAGGGCCCACATCCAGTACGCCCCGTACATGCCGAGCATCATGAACTCGCCATGCGCGAAGTTGACCACCCGGAGCACGCCGAAGATCAGCGTGAGACCGACGGCCAGCAGCGCGTAGATCCCGCCGGTCAGCAAGCCGGACGTGACAATCTGCAGGGCAAGGTCCAACGGATCCCTTTCTCCGACGCTCCGGCCTCCAGCCGCTTGCCCGCTGGCGGGGCGTGGCTGCGGTACGGCCCTGTCACCGGGCAGCCGAGGGTCGGGCGCACCGCGCAGGGCGCGCCCGACCGGCCCTCATCGGCTAGTCGTCTTCGGGCTCTTCGATTTCGTCACGCTCGGCCCATGGCGGCAACGGGACGTTGATCGTGTCCGCCACCGCGAGCTCTTCGGGGAAGACGACCGACAGGTCGAGATCCTGCCACTGCTGCACGACGGGGTCCGCACGCAGGTTCTGTCCCGGCGTTTCATGGTCGGGACCGGCGAACTCGAACCCGAACCCCGTAATCGAATCCTCGGCTGCAACGTCGACCTCCTGGGCGGCAGCCAGCAGATCCTCGGTGCTGGTGGACTCGGCGTTGGGCAGGACCTCGTTCAAGAACACCCAGGTCCCCATGAAGCCCCAGTCGGTGTAGACGCCCTGGGCGTAGCCTTCCTCCTCGAGCCTATCCTGCATGCGGCCGAGGAGGTCCTGCGCGTCTTGGGAGAGCGCGTCGGTATCGATCGATCCCGAGGTCGGGGGGACGACATTGAAGATCCCGTCCGACGCGTCGCCGAGTGGCTCGGCGAAGTCGCTCTGGCCGTACCCCCCGCCGGCGCCGATCGCCGCCGGGATCTCGATGTCGAGTTCCTGCGCCTGGCGCCAGAACAAGATCCCGTCCGAAATCTGCGAGACGTGGATGAGCGCGTCGGCGTCCTCCTCGTCGATGCGCAGCAGGGTCGAGGAGAAGTCCGACACCGTTGCCGCGTCGTAGCTCTCGTCCAAGACCAGCTCGACCGGGGAGTCCTCGAGTGCGTCCAACGCCGCTTCGGCGATCGACGTGCCGAACTCGTCGTCGCTGTAGACCATCGCGACTCGCATCTCATCCGCATCGACCCCGAGCTCGTCGGCGAGGCCGGAGCCGATGAACTCGACCGCGTAGGCCCCAAGGGCACGCGACGAGATCGTCGTTCGCAGCACGTTGTCAGGTCCCTCGGTGATCCCGGCTGCGAACGCGGTGGTCTCCAAGTACAGGGTGTCGAGGCGTTGTGCCGCCGGAACTGCAGCGCTGGCGATCGCGCTGGCGTAGGTGCCGACGATGACGTCGACCTCGTCTTCTTCGACGAGTTGGCGCACCGCGGACGTACCGGCTTCCGGGTCGGGGGCGTCGGCGTCGACGAGCTCCACCGGAGTGCCGTCTAGCCCGCCGTCCTCGTTGAACAGCTCCACCGCGACCTCTACGCCCTGCAGCGCCTCGGTCGCCTCGAACGCCAGATCGCCGGACTGCGGGAACATCGCGCCGATCCGCACCTGGTCGTCGGTGTCGTCATCGACGCCGTTCTCCGCGGGGGCGTCATCGTCGGGGTCATCGACCTCCTCGGCCGCGTCGTCTGCCTCGCACGCGACGAGGGCAAAGGCAAACAGGCCGAGGAGGACGAGCAGCAACGCATGTCGTGTGATAGGTCTCATCAAGATTCCTCCGTATCGATTCGTCTACGACTCATATCAACGTCGTCCCCCCTGGAGCTGCCCCGTGAGGACCTCGGTCAACACCCGGCGAGACTGCGCGAGATGCTCCTCGACCGCGGCTTGGGCCCGGTCCGGATCGCCCTCGTGGACTGCAGCCACGATGTCGTCGTGCGAGAACATCATCTGCGTGTCCGGACCGAGTTCGCGGTACACCCAGTGCCACAGGCGCGCACTGGCTGGAAGCAGCCGAGTCAGCGCGTCTTCGAGGAATGGGTTGCGACCAAGGGCAGCGATGGCCAGGTGCAACGCTTGGTCGTGTTCGAGGAAGCGCCGAGACAGGGACCCGTCCTCCGCTTCCGCCTCCGGTTCGCCATCGGGCCCCGCGTGGTCTTGCAGGACGTGAACCTCGCGCCGTGCGGCCCGGATCGCGGCGAAGCGGGCAGCCTGCGTCTCGATCGCCAAGCGTGCGTCGTACACGGTGGACACGTCGAGCGCGTCGATGCCGGCCACGCGGATGCCCTTGCGGGGCAGCGCCTCCACCAGGCCAAGGGCCGCCAGCTGGGTGACGGCCCGCCGTAGCGGTTCACGAGTCAGCTGGAGATCCTCCGCGATCTGCCGCTCGGTGAGCAGCTCGCCCGGTTCGTATCCGAGCGTGACCACACGGCCGAGCAGCCGCCGGAATGCCTCCTCGCTGTGGAGCACCGCGCCTTGGGCAGGGGCGCGCTTGCCAGCCAGTTCCTGGCGGAGGGCGTCAAGCGCGGCTGTCCCCATATGAGGTGTGTAGCAGGTCGTTCACTGGACGGTCAAGTAACATTTCAGTAGTCCGCCCACTGAGATGTGCGGTACGAGACGCAGTGTGAACGCACAACCGAAGCAGCATGACCCGACTGTCCTTCGCCGCTGTCAGCCGGTCAGCGACCGAGCGGTCAGGTCCATGAAGCAGGCCTCCAGCGCCAGGCGCGACGACGCGTTGCGCTCAAGCGCGGCACGCGTGTCGAGGATGGTGTCGAGCGCCGACAGCACCACGGAGGCTGACAGGGCCGCGGCGTCCTCGGCCAGCCCATCGGGGTCCTCGGCGTGCACCGCGTCAGCCGGGTCCCCACCAGCCTGGACGAGGAGCACGTCCCGATACCACGCCGCGAGGTCATCGAGCGCGGCCGCGACGGCGGCGGTCCGCGCCTCCCGAGCCGCGCGGGTCTCGCGTTCCTCGAGCTCGCGAACCAGCGAGCGCGGCGCCGAGTCGCCGTGCGCGGCCTCCAGCGCCACGCGCTTGGCCTTCGCGTCGTGCTCCACGTCCTTCGCCCAGGCGCTGGCTTCCTGCTCGATGGCGTAGGCAGCGACGAGCGGTTCGCCTCGGTCCTTGCGCAGGCGGCGAGGGATCTGCCGGTGCGCCCGCACCGCGTCGAGCTTGCCCGGCTCGGCGAGCTTGGCGAGGCGCTCGGGGGAGCCGAAGCTGACGCGCACGGCCAGCGCGCGGTCGGTCTCGTCGGCTAGCCCCAGCTGCCTGGCCTCCTCATCCAGGCTGGCGCTGTCCAGCGGCGTGAACCGGACGGCACGGCAGCGCGACAGGATCGTCGCCGGCAGGTCGTCGGGATCCTCGATGTCCAGCAGCCACACCGTCTGGGGCGGGGGTTCCTCGAGCCCTTTGAGAAAGGCGTTGGCAGCGGCGTCGTTCATGCGATCGGCCTCGACGACGCGCAGGACCTTCCACCCGCCCTCGCCAGCGGAGCGATGCGCCACCGGAAGCCAACGCTCCCGGACGTCGTCCACGCGGTGCACGGCCCCGGAGGGGTCCAGCTTCGTGTAGGCAGGGTGGCTGCCCGCCAAGGCCCGGACGCAGGGATCGCAGGCCCCGCACGGAGGCTCAGCCGCGGCGCAGGTCAAGGAGGCCACCAGCGCCCGGGCGGCACGCTCCTGACCCACCCCCGCAGGGCCCAGGAATGCCCACGCGTGCCCGATCTCGCCGCTTGCGGCCGCCCGTCGCAGCACGTCGGCGGCGCGGGCCTGCCCCCGGATCGCCCAGACGCTGTCGGGTCCTGTCACCCGGCGACCCCCGTGTCGCCTTCGCTCTCGTCGGGCGTCGCCGACTGCCCGGGCAGGGCCAGCCAGGGGTGCAGCCCTGCGCGGACCTGGCGCGCGATCTCGGACGGCTCCCCTGCGGCGTCGATGACCACGAACCGGTGACGGTGGATCTTCGCAAGCTGCAGGAACCCGCGGGCGACCTCGCGGTGGAACTCGGCGTCCTCGCGCTCGAGGCGGTCTCCCACGGGCGCCTGATCCGCACCGTCGCCGTCCTCGACGATCCTTGGACCGCCCTGCGCTCCCGTCAGCCTGGAGCGGACCCGTCGGAGGCCCTCGTCGGCGTCCAGCGAGAGCAGCACCACGGCGTCGGGGACGAGCCCTTCGGTCGCCCACCGGTTGATCTCGGCCACGTCGTCCTCGCCGAGCGCTCGCGCCACGCCCTGGTACACCATCGAGCTGTCCACGAAGCGGTCGCACAGCACCACGCGCCCGGACTCCAGCGCCGGCCGGATGATCTTGGCGACGTGCTCGGCGCGGGCTGCGGCGTACAGCAAGGCCTCGGTCCTGGCGTGCATCGACGCGCCGTTCGGGTCGAGCAGGACCTGCCGGACGCGCTCGGCTACCGGTGGACCGCCGGGTTCGCGTGTCACCAGGACGTCGTGGCCCTCGGTTTCGAGGGTGCGTGCGAGCCGCTCGACCTGGGTCGACTTGCCGGCGCCCTCCACCCCCTCGAAGGTGATGAACCGGCCCGGCTGGGCCGGCCGCTGGCTACCCATCAGACGGACAGGCCGGTCTTCGGTGGCGCCCACCCGCCACAGCGCCCGACCCGACGACACTGCGGCGACCAGGGCCACAAGCCCCGCCAGGACGATCGTGATTCGCACACCAGACATCGTCACGATCTGGCCGCCAGCCAGCAGCGTGGCCCGCCCGATCGCCCCGGCGACGAACGGCGCGAGGCCCAACGACGCGAACATCGCCATCCGGGTGGACGTGTAGAAGGCCGCAAAGGTCTTGCCCCGGATGTCGTCCCGGGTGTGGTACTGCAGCAAGGTGTAGCCCAGCACGAAGCTGAAACCCGCTGCCCACCCCAGCGCCACCCCGCCGATCATCACCGCGGTGTAGGTCTGGAGCAGGCCGATTACGACCGCGAGCCCGGCGGTGGCCGCCAAGCCGATCGCAAACGCTCGCTCGCTGCGGACGCGGCGAGTGACGAACGGCGAGGAGGCGATGCCCGCCACCAGCCCGCTGCCGACCAGGGCCATGAGCATGAACCAGTCGGTCTCGGGTCGACCGAGCGTCTGACTGACAAAGGCCGGGCCGAGCGTGATCACCGCGCCAGCGCCGAAGAAGACCCCCACCACGCCGATGATCAGCCCGCGGATGACCGGCAGGTCGCGGATGAAGTTCAAGCCCTCGCGCAGCTCCGTGAGAAACCCGGCGCCTTCGTCGCGAGGCTGGGCGCGGCGTCCGTGCGCGGGCAGCTGCAAGCGGCTGAGCAAGGCCGCGGCCACCACGAACGTCACGGCGTTGACGAGCAGCGCAGCCACGGTCGGCTCGATGGCGACCAGGCCGACGCGCTCGAGGAAGCCAGCGAACACCACCATGACGGTGCCCAGAAACGCCCCGAAGGGCAGGGTGCCGTAGGTCACCAGGAGGTTCAGCTGGTTGGCCTGGGGCAGGTAGCGACGGTCCACGATCGTGGGCAGCGCCGAGTCCTTGGCCGACAGGAACAGCAGCGACAGCGTCTCGACGAGGAAGGTCAGGGCGAACAAGGCGACCAGGTCGCCGGAGAAGGCGATGATCGCGAACAGCACACCGCGCGAGAGGTTGGTGAACACCATCAGCCGCTTGCGGTCGTAGCGGTCGGCCAGCACGCCGGCGACCGGCCCCATCACCAGGCTCGGCAGCAAGCGGGCCATCATGATCCCGCCGAGCGCGAACAGTTGCAGGCGCGGCTGACCGGCCTCGGCTGACAGGGTCACAACGAGCGTCTGGAGGGCCACCAGGCCGATCCAGTCAC
Organism: Nitriliruptorales bacterium; assembly: GCA_007126835.1. Classification (GTDB taxonomy): domain Bacteria; phylum Actinomycetota; class Nitriliruptoria; order Euzebyales; family Egibacteraceae; genus SLAO01. The sequence continues at coordinate 10,796 of SLAO01000112.1, forward strand.
CCAGCCCCGACGCCAGCGCGGAGGAGAACCAGAAGCGGTAGTTGCGGTTCCTGAGCAGGTTGCGGTACGCCGCGGTCGAGCTCACCACGGCGCCGTCGTCGGGTCCCGGCGGGGGCTGCCGTGCCGCGATCGTCTCCCCCTCGCTAGGCTCGAGCGCAACGCACCGAGCGGGTGCGTGTCGCCTCGCAGCGTAGCCGTCTAAGACCACGACGCCACGGACCCACCGGGAGGACCTCCTGGGCCGAGCCACCCCCCTGCCGCCGACCCGCCACCGGGCCCTGGAGCCCCCGGACCTGGCGGCGTTGAGCCGCGCTGTGGAGCAGTTGGCCCCCATCACCGCGCGGCTGGAATCGGCGCGGGACGTCCCCGCCAACGCCGAGGGCGGCGACGTCGTCGCCGGCGCCGGCCGGCTGCTGGTCCGCCACCTGGCGCACTACGTCGCGGCGGCGTCGGTCGCCCGCCGTCTGCCGACAGCGGCGCGCACCATGGTCGACGTCGGCTCGGGCACCGGGGCACTGGCAGCCTGGACCGCCGATCACCTGGCGATCACCGAGCTGGTGCTCGTCGACCACGACCCCGCGGTGCGGCACGTCGCGGCCAGCGCATGGCCCGGCGCCGGCGTGCGCGCCTCCCTCGACGAGGTATCCCCGGCAACCGCCGAGGTCGTCACCGCCATGGAGGTGATCGAGCACGTCGCGCCAGCCGACCAGGCCACCTTCGTCGCCGACCTGAGCGGCACGGTGGCTCCCGGCGGCGCCCTGGCGCTGTCCACGCCCGACGAGCGCGGCTACCCGGGCGGGTGGTCAGGCTACGGCCCCCACATCGGTGTGCTCGATCCGCTCGCGCTGCACCGGCTCGTCGCCTCCACGACGCACTGGCCGGTCGCGGTGTGGCGCCTCGTCGGCCCCGCGTTCGCGCTAGGGCCGACCCAGCGCCTGGTCGAGCCGGTCGTCAACCGCGCCCACAGCGCACTGGCCCGCCTGGCACCCAACGCCCTGGCGGCAGCACAGCGGGCCAGCGCACAGCGGGCCAGCACGACAGGACCCCGAGCGCGGGCTTCCGCGGTCGACCCCGTCGCGGCGATCACCGCGGGAGGTGGACGCCAGGCGGCGCGGGCCGGATCGGGGCTCCTGGCCGTGGCAGTCCGACCGGACTGAGCGCGCCAGCGACCGGACTGACGCACCGGCCGGCGACCCGGCGCTACGCCCGGGCGGCGCTGCGCCGGCCCGGCACGAACTCCTCGACGCGGACCCGTTCGGGATCGGGTGCGACCTCGACCTTGGCCTCGCAGTGGGCACAGACCGCCACTGGGGTCTTGGCGTTCTTGCGCGGCGGCTTCATCGGGCCGCCACAGTGCGGACATGGCTGCGCGAGAGGCTGGGTCCACAGGGCGAAATCGCACGCCGGATACCGATTGCACCCGTAGAACGGCTTGCCGTACCGGCTCATCCGCTGGGTCAAGTGCCCTTCGCCGCACTTGGGGCACGCGAAGCCGATGCGCTGCTCGACGTTGACAATCCCCTTGCAGGTCGGATAGTCCTGGCAGCCGTAGAACGGGCCGAAGCGGCCGTCCCGACGGATGGTCCCCTTGCCGCATTCGGGGCAGGGCACATCCTCGTCCGGCTCGAGCTCGGCCACCGTGGTCAGGTTGCCGTAGCTGTCCAGCGGCAGCGTCCCCTTGCAGTCCGGCCATCGTGAGCACGAGGCGAACCACTGGCGGGACTTGCCACTGAACACCCGCTCCATGCTGGCGCCGCACTCGGGGCACTCGCTGTCCTCGATCGGGATGCGGGGGCGCTCAGGCTTGCGCTCGGCGATCCAATCGTCGACCTCGTCGAGGAAATCGCTGACCATCGGCTCCCACCGCTGCTGGCCGCTGGCGACCTCGTCGAGCTCAGCCTCCATCCGGGCGGTGAACTGCGTGTCGACGACCTCGGAGAAGTGCTGCTTCAGGTACGCCGTCACGACCTCGCCCAGCGGCGTGGGCCGGAACCGCCGGCTGTCGAGCTTGACGTACTCCCGCTGCAGCAGGGTCTGGATGATCGACGCGTACGTCGATGGACGACCGATGCCCTCGGCTTCGAGAACCTTGACCAAGCTCGAGCCGGTGAACCGCGGCGGTGGCGTGGTCTCGTGACCGTCGACGCGCACCTCGGAGACCGGCAGCTGGAGACCCTCGACGAGCTCAGGCAGCCGCTCGACCGGCGCGGCGTCCTCCGTGCCGTCGCCGTCGTCGTCGTCGCGACCCTCGGTGTAGACCTTGATGAACCCGTCGAACTTCAGCACCTGCCCGGTGGCGCGGTAGCGCAGCTGACCCTCGGCGTCCGAGCCCGACAGATCGGCCCGCAGGGAGTCGAAGACCGCAGGCGCCATCTGCGTCGCCAGGGTGCGCTTCCAGATCAGGTCGTACAACGCCAGCTGATCCCGGTCGAGCGCCCGCGCCAACGACGACGGCGTGCGCTCCGCGCTCGTTGGGCGGATGGCCTCGTGCGCTTCCTGCGCTCCCTTGGTGCTGCCCTTGTACCGGCGAGGCTCGGCGAGTGCGTACGACTGCCCGTACTCGCGGCGGACCACGTCACCCAGCTCGGACAGGGCCGAGGTGGCCAGGTTGACCGAGTCGGTCCGCATGTAGGTGATCAGCCCGACGACCTCGCGGCCGATGTCCACGCCCTCGTAGAGCTGCTGGGCCAGTCGCATCGTCCGGCCGGGCGCGAAGCCGAGCTTGCGCTCGGCCTCTTGCTGCAGCGTGGACGTGATGAACGGCGGCGCGGGGTTGCGCTTGGTCTCGCGACGCGACACCTCGTCGACCCGCAGCGTGCCGATGCGCCGGGTGCGCGACGCCACGGCCTCCGCGGTGTCCTCGTCACCGATCACTAAGAGGTTGCCGGCCCGGCCCTTCTCGGCTGCCTCGTCGCGCTTCTTCGGGTCGACCACCCGCGCCTCGCCGACCTGGTGCAGGGTCGAGGAGAACGTGCGGTCTGACCCGGCGACGTCGGCGTGCACCGACCAGTACGCCTCGGGGGTGAAGGCGCGGATCTCCTGCTCCCGGTCGCAGATCAGACGCAGCGCCACCGACTGGACCCGGCCGGCGGAGATGCCGCTGGCCACGTTGCGCCACAGCGTCGGCGAAAGCCGGTAGCCGACGATCCGATCCACCGCCCGCCGGGCCTGCTGCGCGTCCACGAGGTCGAAGTCGATCTGGCGCGGCTCCTCAAAGGCCTCGAGGATCGCATCGCGGGTGATCTCCGAGAAGACCACCCGCTTGGCCTCCTCGACGTCCACGCCGGCGAGCTCGGCCACGTGCCAGGCGATCGCCTCGCCCTCCCGGTCGAGGTCGGTGGCGAGGTAGACCTGCTCGGCTCCGGTAACCGCCTTGCGGATCTGGCCGGCGGTCTTCTTGGCGGACCCTGGGACCTCGTAGCGCAGCCAGACGTCGCCGTTGGAACGCTCGATCGCGAAATCCGACCGCGGCAGGTCACGGACGTGCCCGTACGAGGCCACGACGCGGAAGTCGGACCCCAGGTACTTCTCGATCGTCTTCGCCTTGGCCGGCGACTCGACGATCACGACGTTCTTCGCCACGAGCGGCGTCCCTTCATCGATGATTGACCAGCGCGCTTCGCCGGCTGAACCTTCCCCACAAGTACCCCGTCACCCCGTCGGGCAGCAACCCCCAGCCTTGCCGCCCCGTCTGGGACCGTCACCGAACCCGGGTCACAGCGCCTGTCGTGGTTCGGTGAACAACACGGGCCGGAACAGCGAATCGTGCAGGCGCAAGGCGTAGCGGTCGGTCATGCCTGCGACGAAGTCGACGACGCGGCGGGTCACGTCCGCGTCCGGATCACGATAGCTCTCGGGAACCTCGTCGGGATGCTCGAGGTGGTAGTCGACGAGCTGCGAGACGATCTGCAGAGCCGCGACCTTGCGCGCCTCGTTGCCGGGGGACAGGTACACGCGCTCGAACATGAAGGCGCGCAGCTCATCCATGACCTCGAGCAGCGCTGGGTCCATCGCCACCTCGCCGACGGCTAGCGAGCGCTCCACCACAGAACGGATCATCTGGTCGATCCATTCCCGCCCGGGTGCCCCCAAGGCGCGGCGGACCACGGCGGGAAAGTCCGAGGGCTCGAGCATGTCGGCACGCAGAGCGTCCTGTGCGTCGTGCGACAGGTAGGCGATGCGGTCGGCGAACCGCACGACCGTGCCTTCCGGGGTTGCTGGAGGGGGCTGGATCCTCCAGGTGTGGGCGCGGATCCCGTCGCGCACCTCCTCCGTCAAGTTCGCGTCCTCGAGTCGTTCGAAGATCCGAACACCCTGGGCTGCGTGGTGCCAGCCGCCATCGAGGATCGCATCGAGCGCCTCCTCACCGGTGTGCCCGAAGGGCGTGTGCCCGCAGTCGTGCCCCAGGGCGATCGCCTCCGCGAGCGTCTCGTTGAGCCCGAGGCTGACCGCCAGCGACCGGGCGACCTGGGTCACCTGCAGTGCGTGGGTCAGCCGGGTGACATAGTGGTCGCCTTCGGGGTTGATGAACACCTGGGTCTTGTGCTTGAGCCGCCGGAAGGCCTTGGAGTGCAGGATGCGATCGCGATCCCGTTCGAACGCGGTGCGAAAGTCGTCGTCGGGCTCGGGCCGCGCCCGTCCCTGCGACGCGGCCGAGCGTGTCGCCAGGGGCGACAGCTGCTCCTCGTCGGCCTCGCGGCTGGCGCGGTCGCGCAGCCGCAG
>SLAO01000035.1 GCA_007126835.1 Nitriliruptorales bacterium
AGGTCGACAAGCAGGTCTTGGAGCTCGGCGAGCGTCAAGCCGACCGAGTGTGAGGGCCCTCCGTCGACGGTGATCAGCAGCAGCTCGTCGTCTCCGGTGCGGGCCACCGCCGTGCGGGGTCGACGGGTGTAGAGGAGGTTCGCGCTGAACGCCTCGGCGCTCCACTCGGCCTCGGTCGTGCGCTGACCGGCTCGCAGCATCAGCGGGCCGCCGGGCAGGGCCTCGCGCACCGCCTGCCACGAACCGGCGTCGCCGGCACCTGGGCGCAGCGTCACGTCGCCAGCGAACGTCGCCCCGGCGGTGAAGCTCGCCAGGCGCTCCGCCGCGGTGCCGTGGGCCACCAGCAGTGAGGATCCATCAGGCACCGCGATGGTCTCGCCGTCGGGCGGCGTGCCGTAGCGGTCTTGGACCACGCCGGTGAACCCACCACCGGGGGGCAGGTCTAGGCGATCGACCACGGCGACGGCGGCATCGCCGGGCACGTCGACGTCGCGGCCGTAGCGGCTGTCGTACAACAAGACCTCGCCGTCGGCGTACCAGTCCTCGTGACGGGGGATCCCGTCGTCCACGCGGGCGGCGCGGTTGACGTCGTCGACCTCGACGACCGCGCCGTCGGGGCCGGTCAAGGCGACGTCGACCCGCATCAGGTCCATGAGCACCCCGCCGTCGGCGGTGATGCCCAGCGAGCTGCGCGGCCGCCGGTTGCCGGAAACACCCAGCCGGGCTTCCCCGGCCAGCACCCGGCCGTCCTCGACGTACAAGCCGTTGGGCACGCCGCTGGGCCACGACAGGTTGAACCCGCCGTTGGTGCCTGCGGCGCCCCCGCGAGCGGTCTCCTCAGCGGCCATGGAGCTGAGGGACTGCAGGCCGGCGAGCACGCCCTGGGCCAGCCGGGGGCGCAGGGTCAGGTGCTCGGCCCGGGCGGGCAAGCGCAGCACGTCGCCGCGGGCGGTCGCGCCGTCGGCCAGGCGCAGCCGGAACGTCTCGTGGTGCAGCTCGTCGACGACGCGCTCGCGGCTGGTGCGCTCGTAGTCGACGGCGTCGGCGGGGGCGGAGGTGACGAGCACGCCACCGGAAATCAGGAGAATCAGCGTCGCTGACCAAGCGAATCCACGCATGGGTGAACCTCGAGATCGTCGTCCGACGCGCTGCCCGTACCGCTGGCGCAGGTCCCGGTTTGCCCGCAGCGCGCGGCGGTGAGCGTACTGGGTACCCCACCCGCCCAAGGGGGCAGGTCAGCTCACGGCGGCGGCGAGCACCTCGGCGATGCGGACCCCGGCGTGGCCGTCCCACAGCGGCGGTCGCCGGGTGGGAAACGACGCGGTCCCGTCCAAGATCGCGTCGGCGGCCGGCGGTAGCGACTCGGGGCTGACCAGGCGGTTGGTGCCGTGGGTCAGCGTGATCGGCCGTTCGGTGTTGTCCCGCAGCGTCAGGCAGGCCACGTCGAGGATGGTGGTCTCCTCTTGCACTCCACCCGAGTCGGTGATCACCAGCGCGGCGCCGGCCACCAGCGACAGAAACGCCACGTAACCCAGCGGCTCGACCAGCCGCACCCCCTCGGCGCGGTCGAGCCCCGCGTCGGTCAGCGCCTTGCGCCCCCGCGGGTGCAGGGGCAGCAGCACCGGCACGCGGCGACCGACCTCGGCCAGCGCCGCGGCGACGCGAGCGGCCTGGTCGGGCTCGTCGACGTTGGACGGGCGATGCAGCGTCGCCACGGCGTAGCGCTGGGGCAGACCGGCCGCGGCGCGCTCGCCTTCGGGGTCGAGGCGGTCGCGTGCAGCCACCAGCGAGTCGATCATCGGGTTGCCGACCAGATGGATGGCCTCGGCGGCGACCCCCTCGCGAGCGAGGTGGGCGACCGCCTCGGGGCTCGTGGCCAACGCGAGGTCGGCCAGGGCGTCGGTGACCCGACGGTTGGTCTCCTCGGGCATCGTGGGGTCGAAGCTGCGCAGGCCGGCTTCGACGTGGGCCAGCGGGTAGCCGCCCTTGGCGGCGACCAGCGCGGCGGCCAGCGTGGAGTTGACGTCGCCGTAGACCACGACCAGGCCGGGGTCATCGGCGGCGAACGTCGCCTCGAGGCCGGTCAGCAGCGCGGCGGTCTGCTCGGCCTGGGTGCCCGACCCCACCCCGAGGTTCGCGTCGGGAGCGGGCAGGTCGAGCTCGGCGAAGAACACGTCGGACAGCAACGCGTCGTAGTGCTGGCCGGTGTGGACCAGGCGCTGGGTGACCGCGTGGCCGCGCAGCGCCGCGATCACCGGGGCGGCCTTCATGAAGTTGGGCCGCGCTCCCACGACGTGGGTGACGATGGCAGCGGAGGGCAACGTCAGCTGCCCGCGTCGCCGTAGGCCTTGACGATGTCCTCAGCCGGCCCGTCGGCGCGCAGCTGGCCGTCTTCTAACCACAGCACCCGGGTGCAGGTGTCGGTGATCGCCTTCATCGAGTGGCTGACCAAAAACACCGTGCCGGCCTTCTTGCGCAGCTTGCTGATGCGCTTCTGGCTGCGCTTGCGGAAGTCCTTGTCACCCACGGCGAGGGCCTCGTCGATGATCAGCACGTCGGGCACGATGCTCGACGCGAGGGCGAAGTGCAGCCGGGCGCGCATCCCCGACGAGTAGGTCTTGAGCGGCAGGTCGATCGCCGGGCCAAGGTCGCAGAACTCGATGATCTCGGGCAGGCGCTCGTCGATCTCTTTGCGCGTCAACCCCAGTGCGAGGCCGCCGAGGATGATGTTGCGCCGTCCTGACAGCGCCGGCTGCAGTGCCGCGCCCACGCCGAGCAGGGCGGGTTCGCTGCGCGCCCACACCCGCCCGCCGGTGACCGGCAACAACCCGGCGATGGCGCCCATCAGCGTCGACTTGCCCGAGCCGTTGGGGCCGATGACGCCGATCGCCTCGCCGGCGTAGGCGGTGAAGCTGATGCCGCGCACCGCCCGGATCGCGGTGTACTCGCGCGGCTTGAAGCGCCGGACGAGGAGCTCGCGAAACGTCGGTCGCTTGTCGGCGTACACCCGGTAGGTGACCTCGCAGTTCTCGGCGATCAGCGTGGGCTCGCCGCCGGTGGGTCGCGCGCCGCCGACTTCGGCGGTGGGGGTCGTGGTGTCCTCACCCACGCCCATAGCGCTCCTCGCCTGCGCGGAAGAACAGGAAGCCGGCGACGAGCAGCACCAGCGCCCACACCACGCCGATGATCGCCAGCTGCGGGTCGAGGGGTTCGAACTCGGCCAGCACCGGCCCGCGCATCAGCGACACGTACACGAAGAAGGGGTTGTAGTTGAACGCCTCCCGCATCAGCCCGGCGTCGACGAACCGGTCGACCGAGTACAGCACCCCGGACATGTAAAACAGCAGCCGGAACACGAACGGCAACACGTTGGTGAGGTCGCGGAACAAGTCGGTCAGCCGCGCGACGATGAACGTGGCGCCGACGTTGAACAGCAGCTGCACCAGGAAGATCGGCACGAGCAGCAGCCACCACACGTTGATGCGCTCGCCGGTGGACACCGCGATGATCAGCATGATCACCACCGAGGGCACGAACGCGAACGTGTGCCCGAGCACCGTCGACAGCGGCAGCACCGCCCGGGGGAAGCGGATCGAGCGGATCAGGCCCTCGTTGGCGGTGATCGACCGCGCGCCACTCATGATCGTCTTCTGGCTGAAGTGGAACACGAACACGCCCACGACGATGAACGCGGGGAAGTTGTCCGCCCGGGCGATGTCGAGGATGACCCCGAAGATGAGCATGTACACGCCCGCCATGAGCAGCGGGTTGAGGATGTGCCAGACGTTGCCCAGCACGGTATCCATGTTCTGGCCGCGCACCTCGCCCGAGGCGATCTCCTTGGCGAAGTCGCGACGGCGCCACACGTCGGTGAGGTAGTTCCACAGCGACGGGCGGACGCCCAGCAGCTTCAGCCGGGGGTCAGCCGGGTGGGTGGTGGCACTCATCGCAGGACGACTCGCGGGAGCTCGAGGGTCGGGGCGCCTCGAACCGTACCGCACCGCGACGGGTCACGCGGCGTTGGCGGTGCCGGCGGGTTCGTTGGCGGCGGCGGGGTTTGGCGGTGGCGGCAGGGTTGATGGCGTTGGCGAGGTTGGCGTCGGCTGACGCCTCGGCGGGGTCGGCGCCTGCGCCGCCCGCTGGACCGACCGCGGCGCACCGGGAAGGTACAGTGCTCCACTCTGGGGTGGCATGCCCACATGCCCTCGGCACGATGCCCACCGGATGCAGGTCTTGACGCGCCAGGGCTCGAGCCGTCGCCTGCCAGCCGACAACAGACGGTGAACACATGCCCGACGACGCACCCAACGGGCCGCGCGCCGACGCGGTCACGCCGCGGCGGATCACCGTGGGCCTGCCCGTCTACAACGACGCCGAGCGGCTTTACACCAGCGTGCCGACGGTGTTCGGCCAGTCCTACGACGGACCGCTGCGGCTGGTGG
>SLAO01000131.1 GCA_007126835.1 Nitriliruptorales bacterium
CTGCGGGTCGCCGGGCTGCTGGGCGATGAGGTCATTGCGCTTCTGCAGGAACGCGTCACCCAACCGCCCGCGCGCAGCCAGCTCGATGTTCTCACGTGCCGCATTCAGCACGTCGCGCTCCTCCTCGTCGAGGTGGTGCGTGACGGTCTCGACCAGCTCCTCGAGCCGCTCCTCAAAGGTGTCCTGGTCGCCGTCGGAGACCTCCTGGAGGGCGGCAAGCGCCTCGTGGCCCTCCCGGTGCTCCGCGTAGCTGTGCTCGATCTCCTCGGCGTCCTCGGGGGCCCTGCGTCGCAGGACCGGGTAGACCTCGCGCTCCTCCGCCTCGGCGTGGGCCACGAGGAGGTCGGCGAGCTCGCGCAGTCGTGCCTGCCGGTTCTCGTCACGGTTGCGCAGGGCGCGGAACAGTCGCTCGAACTCGCGGTGGTCGGCGAGGATGAGCTCCACCACGTCACGGCTGTCGATCTCGCTGGCACCGCCGGGCTGGGGCTGGGTCATGGCGTGCTCCTCCTCGTCGAAGACGCGACCGCGTGTCGCTCACACGATCGAGCATGAGTCTTCCCGCGCGGGCGTCGGCGCGCAGCCGCTGTGGCCGGCCGGACGGCCACGCCCGCCCCTGACCGCTCTCAGGACTGGTTGGGTTCGGCACTCAGGTGTGATGGATGGTGGTAACTGACGTGTCGCACCCCTGCGGCACAGTGGAGCGGATGGGACACGACCGCACTGACGGGCAGGCCGCCGAGCGCGGCCAGGTCACCCGTGCCGTCGAGGTCACGCTGGACCCGTCGCCGTCCCAGGAACGGTGGCTGCGTTCCTACGTGGGGTCGATGCGGGTGGCGTACAACTGGGCGCTTGAGCAGGTTCGTGACAATCTCGAGATCCGCGCGGACGAGCGTGCCCGTGGCGTGGCAGAGGGCGAACTGACGCCGGCGCTGGCGTGGTCACGCGAGTCGTTGACTGCGAGGTGGCGTCAGGTGCGCGACGAGGTGCATCCGTGGCACCGGGATGTGTCCATCCACGCGTTCCGGACCGGGTTGGACAACGCCGCGCTGGCGCTGAAGAACTTCTCCGAGTCGAGTTCAGGCAAGCGCCGCGGTCAGAAGGTCGGGTTCCCGAGGTTCAAGAACCGCCACTCGCGTCAGGCGGTCACATTCGTCGAACTCGCCGACGGGGTCGACCACCGCCACTGGATCCGCCCCGACAGTCGGACGCATGTGCGGCTGATGCTGCCCCGCCGTGCCAGCGATAGCACCTGGTGGCGGCGCCACACCCGCCCGAAGTCGCAGCAGGCCACCGGACGGGACCGCCGCAGTGAGGTGGCGTGGCTGCACACTCACCAGCCCGACACGGTGCGTGAGGTGTGGGGCCTGTGCGACACCGGACGCGCGAAGGTCCAGGCGCTGACGATCAAGTTTGAGGGCGGCCGGTGGAAGGCGGTGTTCCGCCTCCGCCTCCTCGACGGGACCACGCGGCTGCGCAACCCCGGCGAACCCGTGAAGCACCACGGCGGCCCGGTCGGCGTGGACCTCGGGCTCAAGCACCCGGCCACCCTCGACAGACCCATCCCAGGGCTGACCGACGAGCACGGTCACGTGCCCAACCCGAGGGTGCTGGAGCGGCAACTGGCGCGGCTGCGCCGGCTGGACCGGGCCATCGCCCGCTGCGAGAAGGAATCGAACAACCGGGCCAAGCTGATCCGGCGGCGCGCGAGGCTCCACGGCAAGATCACGGCGACCCGCAAGCTGTACCTGCACGAACTGTCGCGCAGGCTGGCCGGCGGGTTCGACGTCATCTGCATCGAGGATCTCAACGTCGCCGGGATGGCCCGACGCAAGGGCCTGCGCAACGGCCGGTTGGTGGCGGAAGCCAGCATGGGTGAGCTGGTCCGCCAGCTCGCCTACAAGACCTCCGACCGTGGCGGGATGCTCGCCACGGTCGGCCGGTACTACCCCAGCTCGCAGACTTGCTCAGGGTGCGGGGCGAGAACCAAGCTCGCGCTCTGGCAACGCGTCTACGACTGCGACCACTGTGGCCTCACACTCGACCGGGACGTGAACGCCGCGCGCAGCATCCGCGCCGAAGGCACGCGCCTTCTGCGCGAACATCAGGACGTCGCCTCGATACGCGGGGAGACGATAAACGGCGTGCCGAGACCCGGTGAGACCGAACCTGCACAGCACCATCGTGCGGGTGGGCACGGGTCGTCCGAGGCCGCAACCGATCCAGCCACACCTGCTCTGGCCGGTGTGGCGTGAGCGACGGACGCGACCCCGCCGCCCTTGTGGGTGGCGGGGCCGGGTTCACAGTCGGGTCGTGGGTACCACCATCTCATCACACCCAACTGCCGAACTTAGGACTGGTCGAGCGACAGCAGGGCGACCTCGACGTGCATGAGGTGCTCGGGTGCGGCCACCACCTCGACGATGGCCTGCGCCACCTCCTGCGCGCTCAGGCCCGCACGCGGCGCGGCGTCCCGCAGGCGGGTGGCCACCGGATCCGCGAGGCCCTCGAAGATCGGCGTGTCGACCAGCCCGGGGGCGATCACGCTCACCCGGATCCGGTCCGGGCCGAGCTCGCGGCGCAGGCCTTCCGACAGGGTGTGCACCGCCGCCTTCGTCGCGCCGTAGACCCCCATCTCCGGGGTCTGGAGCCGTCGGCCCGACATCGAGGAGACGTTGACGACGTCGCCGCGACCAGCCACGCGCAGATGGTCGATCACCGCCTGGGTGGCGTGGAGCAGGCCGAGGACGTTGACCTCGAGCATCGTGCGCCAGTCGGAAGGGTCGGTGGTGGCCACGCGGCCCGGACGAACCAGCCCGGCGGCGTTGACCAGGCCGTCGAGGCCGCCGAGTCGCTCGGCCGCGGTGTCCACCGCCGTGCGCGTGGCCTGCGCGTCGGTGACGTCGGCGGCCACGGCCACGCCGTCGAGGTCGTCGGCCAGCGTCTCGAGCACCTCGCCCCGACGGGCGAGCAGGCCGACCTTGGCCCCCTCGGCGGCCAGCGCACGCGCCGTCGCCTCGCCGATGCCCGAGGAGGCGCCCGTGACCAGGATGCGCCGTGCGTCGCAGCGTCCCACGTCGTCTCGCTCCTGCCTCGTCGCTCGCGCCGTGGACGCGATCCTATGGCTCCGCCCCGCTTCGGACCCGCACGGGCGGCCGGGTAGGCTCCGCGCCGCCTGCGCCCACCGCTCCCCGTCGCTAGAGGGTCATGGACTCCGTCACGTCGTGGCTGCCCCTGGTGGCCGTGCTGATGCCGCTGGCGGTCACGGCGCTGGTCGTGCTCCTGGGCCGCTGGCCCAACGTGCGCGAGGCCGTGACGCTCACCGGTGCGGTGGTCGCCTTCGTGGCCGTGGCGGCGATGGTCCCGCAGGTGCTCGACGGCCAGGCACCGACCACGACGCTGTTCGAGATCCTGCCCGGCATCGAGCTGACCCTGCGCGCCGACGGGCTCGGCACGATCTTCGCCCTGCTCGCCTCGTTCCTGTGGATCCTCGCCTCGATCTACGCGATCGGCTACATGCGGGGCAACAAGGAGCGCGACCACACCCGCTTCTTCGCCGCCTTCGCGCTGGCGGTCGCCTCGGCCTTCGGAGTCGCGCTGGCGGCGGACCTGTTCACGTTCTTCGTGTTCTACGAGGTCCTGACGATCTCGACCTACCCACTGGTCGCGCACAAGGGCGACGACGAGTCCCGGCGCTCGGGCCGGATCTACCTCTCCTACCTGATCCCGGGTGGGGTCGCCCTGCTGCTCGCGCTGGGCATCCTCTACCAGGTCACCGGCGACGTCACCTTCGTCGCCGGTGGGTTCGCAGGCGACCACTTCGGGCGAGGGATGCTCACCCTGCTGTTCGTGCTGTTCCTGTTCGGGTTCGGCACCAAGTCGGGGATCATGCCGCTGCACGCCTGGCTGCCGGCCGCGATGGTCGCGCCCACACCGGTCAGCGCCCTGCTGCACGCGGTGGCCGTGGTCAAGGCCGGGGTGTTCGGCTTCGCCCGCGCGATCGGGTTCGTGCTCGGCCCGGTCACCCTGTCCGACATCGGGGCCTCCACCGTCCTGGCGACCCTGGCCGCCATCACGATCGTTGCTGCCTCGATCACCGCGTTGCGAGCGGACAAGTTCAAGCGGCGCCTGGCGTTCTCCACGATCGCGCACCTGTCCTACATCGTCCTGGGCCTCGCGCTGCTCTCTCCCCTGGCGTGGGAGGGCTCGCTGCTGCACATCGTCAACCACGGGCTGCTCAAGATCACCCTGTTCTTCGTGGCGGGCGCGGTGTACGTCCACCTGCACCTCGACAAGGTCAGCCAGCTGGACGGCATCGGTCGGGCCATGCCCTTCACGATGGGCGCCTTCACGATCGCCTCGCTCGGGCTGGCGGGCCTGCCGCCGATCGGCGGGTTCGTCTCGAAGCTGTTCCTGATCCGGGGCGGCATGGACGC
>SLAO01000065.1 GCA_007126835.1 Nitriliruptorales bacterium
CGAGCGCGAGCAGGGCGATGATTGCGCCGCCCGACCGAACTCCCGGGGACGCAACCAAACGGCTGCCCAGCCAATCGGGCGCACCAAGCGCGAGCGTCGCTCCGGCCAGGACCGCTCCGAGCCCTGCGAGCGCCGGCACGTCGATCGAGACCGACGCCTGCACCAAGTACGCCAGCCACCCGCCACCCACCGCCGCGAGCGCCAGGCGCTGCTGCCCCGCTTGCCGGCGCCAGCCGCGAATGAAGGCACCGGCCACGAGGAGCACCAGGACGCACCACGCCCCCAGCAACGGCCACCCGCCGACGGTCAGCAACTCCAGGGTCACGTTGTGCGGGCTGTCGAGGCTGCGCGACAGGTCCCGGGCCGCCCCAGCGTCTGGCGCTTCGTAGGCGCGAAACCACGAGACGAACCCTTCGAAGCCGACGCCGGTCAGCGGATGATCGCCGGCCATCGACCACGCGGTTTGCCAGTGCACGACGCGCGTTGCCAGTGAGCTCGCGGCTTGCGCGGCCAGCGTGTCCGCGCGGCTGAGCACCCCCCCGACCACGCTGAGCCCGACGCCGACGATGGCTGCACGCTGGAGAGCCGAGCGGTGCGCCGCGGTCCACCAACCGGCCGCCACCACGCCGCAGCCCAGCGCGCCTGCGGCAAGCCCCTGCAGTGAGCCCGACACCGCCACCGTGACCATCAACAGCACACCGACGGCGGCGGAGGTCGCGCGCCAGCCGGGGTGCACCTTGGCATCTAGCGCGCCCCACAACGCCAGCGGCGCCACGACGCCGGCCCACGCCGACAGGAACGTGGCGTTGCCCAGGGTCGAGAACACCGGCGGGCCGCCCTCGACGTAGCGCCAATCCAACGGGTCGAGCCCGGCGGCCTGGACCAGCGCGTACCCGCCGACCGGCACCGCGGCGGCTGTCAGCGCGGTACGGACCGCGGTGGGAAGCCGCTCGCGGTACGCCCACGCCGCCACGGCAGCCATCGTGAACGCCGCAAGCGCCGTGGCCAGGCCGGTGTGGCGTCCGGCTCGGCCGACCACAGCCAGACCGAGGCGCTCGGCGTTGAGGGCCGCGATGATCAGCATCCCCGCGTATGCGGCGGCGGCCATGCCCAGGAATGGCCTCGGGACCGGGAGCCGCCGGTGACGGACCACCAGCAGTGCGGCGAGGCCGATCGCACCGAGCGCTCCGAGCCACACGGAGGTCGCCTCGGCGGCGGCGAAGACGCTATCGGAGCCGCGCCAGAACGCGAGCGCCGCCACGGCGGGCACCGCCGCCACCCAACCGCGGAGCACCGCCACGGCGGGCACCGCCGCCACCCAACCGCGGAGCACCGCGACGGCGGGCACGGCGGCCACCCAGCCGCGGAGCAGCGCTTTCCCACGCGCCGGCTGGGTCCGGGTTGCGGCCCCGTCGCGAGCAGGGTCGCTGGCCGGGGACGTGGCTACTTCTCCCTGGGGAGCAGGCGAAGGCCGAGCTCTCGGAGCTGGCCGTCGTCGACCTCGGCCGGGGCATGGGTCAGGGGGTCGCTGCCCGACTGGGTCTTCGGGAACGCGATCACGTCGCGCAGCGAGCCCTTGCCGGCCATCAGCATCGCGATCCGATCGAGCCCGAACGCGATGCCCCCGTGCGGGGGCGCCCCGTACGACAGCCCGTCGAGCAGGAACCCGAACTTCTCGCGAGCCTCCTCCTGGCCGATGCCCAGAATGGCGAAGACCCGCTCCTGGACCTCGCGCCGGTGGATACGGATCGACCCGCCGCCAAGCTCGGTGCCGTTGAGCGCGAGGTCGTACGCGCGCGCCCGGGCGGCGCCGGGGTCGTCCTCCAGGCCCTCCAGGCTTTCGTCCGTGGGCGCCGTGAAGGGGTGATGCATGGCGTCCCAGCGGCTGGCGTCGGTGTTCCACTCGACCAGCGGCCAGCCCGTCACCCAGCAGAAGGCCCATTTGCCAGCAGGGATGAGGTCGTGCTCGCGGGCGGCGGCGACGCGCAGCGCGCCCATGAGCTCCTGAGTCTGGATGGTCGGGCCGGCGCCGAAGAAGATGGCGTCGCCGACGTCGGCCTCGGTGGCGGCGACCAGCGCGGTGACCTCGTCGTCGGCCATGAACTTCGCCAGCGGGCTGCGCAGGGTGGGCCGGCGTGTGGTCTCGCCGGGCTCGACAACTCCCCAGGCCAGCCCCTTCGCGCCCCGGCGCTTGGCGAACTCGACCCAGTCGTCGAACTGCTTGCGGGTCAACGACCCCCCGCCGGGCAGCCGCCAGCCGATCACCGAGCCGCCACCGTCCAGCGCGCTGCGAAAGATGCCGACGTCGCTGCCGCGGAAGACCTCCCCGAGGTCGGTCAACCGCAAGCCGAACCTCGTGTCGGGGGCGTCCGTGCCGTAGCGGGCCATCGCCTCGTCGAAGGTCAGCCGCGCGAACGGCACGTTGAGCTCGACGTCGAGGACGTCGCGCCACAGCTCGACCATGAGCTCCTCGAACAGCGCGAAGAGGTCGTCCTCGTCGACGAAGCTGGCCTCCACGTCGAGCTGGGTGAACTCCGGTTGCCGGTCGGCGCGCAGGTCCTCGTCGCGGAAGCAGCGGACGATCTGGTAGTAGCGCTCCATGCCGGCGACCATCAGCAGCTGCTTGAACAGCTGCGGGGACTGCGGCAGGGCGTAGAACTCGCCGCGCTGCAGGCGGCTGGGGACGAGGAAGTCGCGGGCGCCCTCGGGCGTGGAGCGCGTCAGCATCGGCGTCTCGATGTCGAGGAAGCCGTTACGCTCCATCACCCGGCGCATGATGCTGGTGATCTGGGCGCGGGTTCTCAGCGCATCGCCGACCCCGGGACGGCGCAGATCCAGGTAGCGGTACGACAGCCGGAGGATCTCGTCGGCCTCGACGCGGTCCTCGATGGGAAACGGCGGGGTCTCCGCCTGGCTCAAGACCTCCAGGTGGTCAGCGGCGACCTCGACCTCGCCGGTGTCGAGGGCGGGGTTGGCCATGCCCTCAGGGCGCGAGCGGACGGTGCCGCGGACGCGGACGACCCACTCCGCGCGGACGTCGTGGGCGGCGGCGAGCACCTCGTCGGCCTCGCCCTCGCCGGCGTCGGCGACGACCTGGACGACCCCGGAGGCGTCGCGCAAGTCGATGAACGCCACCCCACCATGATCGCGGCGGCGGTCGACCCAGCCGCCGAGGACGACCTCGTCGCCGTCGTGGTCGCGGCGCAGCGTGCCTGCGCCGTGGGTGCGCAGCGAACCGTACGGCTTCACAGCCCCTCCGGTGGTCGTGGTGCAGCTTGGCGGGTCGCGGACTTGGCGCCAGTTGTCGTTGCTTGGCCTTCGCGAGGTCCTGCGCCATGTCGCGCGGCCCGGAGGCTAGCCGCGCGCGCCGCTGCAGGCGAGCCCGGAGGCTAGCCGCGCGCCGCTACAGACGAGCCCGGAGCGTGGCGTGGGGGCGGTCGGGCCGGTGTCCAGGCCTGCGGCGCGACGAGAAGTCCACATCCCCGAGCGGGTTGCTCGCCGATCGCAGCGGGTTCGTGCGCGGCCCCAACGGTCTCGCGCAGGATCGACGTTGCGATTGCGACGTCCCACAACGTCGGAATCGCAACGTCGTGCACCGAGCCGATCACACCAACCACTCCAAGGCTCAGCAGCCCCACCAGCACCGCGGTGAGCCCCAGCGAGCACCGTGGGCGGCAGAATGCCCCGATGCGCCGACTGCTCGCCATGCTGCGTGCCACCCACCTGGCTCCGTCGGTGCTCGTCACCGCGATTGCCACAGCGCTGGCAGCCAGCGCCGGCCGCGGGGTGCCGGGCACCGCGGCGGTGGCCGGCGCGGTGCTGGCGGGCCAGTTCTCGGTCGGCTGGGCGAACGACTGGCTCGACGTGGGGCGCGACGCGGCGTTGCACCGCAGCGAGAAGCCGATCGTTGCGGGTGAGGTCTCCACGGCACAGGTCCGGTCCGCCGCGCTGGTCGCGCTCGCCGCCTGCGCCGCGCTGTCGTTGGCCTCCGGAGCGCTGGCGGCGGTCGTGCACCTGGTCGCGGTGGGCTTTGGGTGGGCGTACAACCTGGGTTTCAAGCGCACAGCCCTCAGCGTGGTGCCCTACGCCGTGGCGTTCGGGTTACTGCCGGTCTTCGTGACTCTGGGGCTGCCTGGTCGGCCGGTTCCCCCGTGGTGGGCCGTGACTGGCGGGGCGTTGCTCGGGGCAGGGGCGCACTTCACCAACACGCTGCCCGACCTCACTGGGGATGCAAGGACCGGGGTGCGGGGCCTGCCCCAGCGTGTCGGGGCCAAGGGTTCGCTGATCGCCGGCGCTGTGCTGTTGGCGGCCGGGGCCGGGGTGTTCCTTCCCCGCGCTGCCGGCGGTGTCGTGCTGGTCGCGGGCATCCTCGGCGTCGTCGCGTTGACCGTAGCCATCGTCGTCACGGGGTGGA
>SLAO01000134.1 GCA_007126835.1 Nitriliruptorales bacterium
GCCTCGTCGTCGGGCCGTGGCGGTCCCGATCTCGCCCCTTGTCCCGCCGTCTCCCGCGGGGCCAGGCCCAGCCGGACGAACAGCAGCGGCGCCACCCCGGTGATCCACGCGCCCACCGCGGCGTAGCGCAGCCAGCGGTAGGTCAGCGCGATCGCGTCCTCGCCGCTGGGAAACACCAAACCGAGCCCCTGCCACAGGACCATCACCCCGACGAGGCCGACCAGGCAGCGCACCGTGCGCTGCCACAGCGGCCCAGCCGCGCTGAATCCGCCGTAGATTCGCAGCAGCGCCGTGCCCACACCCACGCCGAACAAGGCGCCGGCGGGGGTGACGGTGTGGCTGATCCCCACCGGCCAGCCCTCCGGGTCGATGCCCACCCACTCGACCGGAGGCTGCCAGTCCAGGAACAGCAGCCGCCCCGCCACGGCCAGCGCGACCAGGCCCAGCGACAAGGCCAGGGAAAGCCAGACCTGCACCGCCGGACGTCGCTGCGCGAGCCAGGCTTCCGCCGGTCCGCACAACCGCAGGTAGCCCAGCAGCAGCACCATGCCGACGGCCCATCCCACCAGCAGGTCAACCGGGTAGTGCACCCCGAGGTGCACCCGAGACAGCGCGAGCAGCACGATCAGCACCAAGGCGACGCCCCAGGCCCAGCGGCGCCGCACCTCCGAGGCGAGCACGCCCCAGACGACGACCCCGTTCTGCGCGTGCCCGGACGGGATGCCCGGCGTGGTCTCGCTGACCAGCCCGAGTCCGGGGTCAACGAACGAGGGCCGCGGCGTCCGGCCGGCGATCTTGCCCGCCTCGTTCAGGCTGGCGGACAGCAGCAGCATCACACCGAGGCGCACGCCCACCCGGCGGCTCACGGCCCAGTACACCAGCGGGAACCCGAGGACGTAGAAGTCCTCGTCACCGATGAAGGTGATCGCACGCATCACGGGGGTCAGCCAACCCAGCCGGTCCTGCAGCCACTCGACGAGCGCGACGTCGCCACGATCGGCGTCGGGCAGGGCCTGCCCGCTGTCGCGCTCGTCGATGACCGCGGCCATGCGGTCGGGGTAGTCGGTGATGATGCCGTGTGCGCCGGCGGCCAGGAGCCGCCGCATGTCGTCGCGCTCGTTGACCGTCCACACATGGGCGTCGACGCCGATCTCGTCGGCGCCGGTGAAAAAGCGGTGGGTCGCGACGTGCAAACCGTCGTGGTGCTCGGGGACCTGCAGCAACTCGCCGGGCGGCGACCACCACCGGTGCAGCCCGACGACCTGCCGCACGTGGTAGGCGCGCGCTTCGCCCTCGGGCATCGTGGTCGCCACGTCGGGCAACCGCCGGCGAGCCTCCTCGATGTAGTCGAGGTCGAAGCTGGCCAGCACGATGGTGTCCTCGCGCCCCTGGTCACGCACCCGCTCGGTGACCGCGGCGACGATGTCCTGCCCGCCGTCGGTCTTCATCTCGAGCACCATGAACGCGTCGGGGAAGGCGTCGAAGACCTCCTCGAGGGTGGGGATCGTGATGCCCGCGCCGCGGAAGGGGTGCGTCCCGTCGTCGTCGACGAACGCGAAGCCGGCATCGAGGTCGCGGATCTCGTCGAGGGTCAGATCCGCGAGCGCGCCGCTGCCGTCGGTTTGGCGGTCCACGGTCCCGTCGTGATGGACGACCACCTGCCCGTCGGCGGTCAGCTGCAGGTCCATCTCGAGGGTGTCGGCGCCGAGCTCGAGCGCGCGGGTGAACGCCTCGAGGGTGTTTGCCGGGGCATGTCCCGCCGCTCCGCCGTGGGCGATGTTGGCCGGCCTGTTCTCCGCGAAGTGCTCGATGGGCTTCAGGGCGTCCTGCGTCAGCAGCGGAGCGGCCACGATGGCCAGCGCGAGAAGCCCGAGTGCCACGCGCAGCGGGCGTCGCCGGGCAGCTCGGCGGCGGTCACGCGACGATGCCGCGCCGTCGCTGGCCTGGTGCTGCGTGTCGACCATGTGATGCCGCCCCGAGCGTGTGGTCGCTGTTGACCTGTCATGGGCCGTCGGGCTTGCCATGCGAGCGTAACGCCGCGTGGACCCAACCCACCCCGACAGCAGCTGTGGCCGTCCGCGAGCGCCAGCGCTCAGCGGGTCCCACCTCTTCGGATCCCGCTCCGCGTGAAGAATGGCTCAACCTCGGGCCCCGAAGGTGCCGATAGGTTGGCATGGAGACCGTGGCCTGGCGTCTGATGGCCGTGGCGGGCACAGGGCTTGCCATCGGCGTGCTCGCGGCGCCCGAGGCCGTCGCGCCGGCGCTCCGGCTGGTGCTGCTGGGAGGAGCCACCGCCTGCCTGGGGATGGCTGCGAGGCGGAGGGCACGGGACGGCTCGGCGCTGCCGTGGTGGATGCTGACCGCCAGCGTGGGGCTGTTCGCCATGGCTTCGGCGGTTCGCCTCCTCGACACCGGTTCGGGCTCGGTGCCCGCGGCGGCGGGTGAGGGGCTGGTGTTCGCGGGCTATCTCGTCTTGACGGGCGCCACGTTGGCCCTGGCGCGGACGGCGACCGCCCAGGACACCCGCGAGGGGCTGATCGACGGCGCCATCGTGGCCGTGTCGATGGCCTCGGTGATCGCCGTGTTGCTGTTCGAACCCGCGCTGCTGGAGTCGCAGTCGGCCTCGCGGGTCCACCTGTTCGCCGGCCCCGTCGTGTTCGCCGCCATCGCCGGCGTCATCACCCGGTTCGCGCTGCTCATGCCGCGCCGGTGCCGGGCCGCGCAGCTCCTCGTCGCCGCCACGGTCGGTGGGCTCGCAGGCAACCTGTTGCGCACCGCCGGCGTCGCAAGCGGCACCTCCTACGTGGTCGGCTCGGTGCCTGACGCGCTGTTGCTGTTCGCCTACGTCGCGCTGGTGGCCGCGGCGTGGCATCCCACCGCAGCGATCATCACCAACGCCAGCGAGGTGGCGGCGAAGCCTCGAACCCGACTGCGTCTGGCCCTGCTCGGTGGGGCGATGCTGATCGTCCCGATAATCCTGGTGCTCGAGCCGCCCGACCCTGGGCGCCAGGTCGCCGCGTCGGCGGCGGCGCTGGTCAACATCCTCGTGCTGTGGCGGCTCGGGCGGTTGTTCATCGACCGCGAGCGGGCCAGCGAGCAGCTGCGCAGGCAGTCGCGATTCGATCCTCTGACGGGGCTGCCCAACCGCCTGTTGTTGCAGGAGCAACTCGACGCAGCCTTGGGTCGGGCACGACGGCAGGGCACCACCATGGGGTTGTTGTTCTGTGACCTCGACGGCTTCAAGACCGTCAACGACCGCTTCGGTCATCACGCTGGTGACCGGGTCCTCGTCGAGACCGCCACGCGCCTGCGGTCCACGGCGCGCGCCGGCGACACCGTCGCCCGGCTGGCGGGTGACGAGTTCGTCATCCTCGTGGAGCCCCGCGATCCGGATCGAGGCGACGTCCTGGCGCAGCGGATACGCACGGTCGTCAGCCGGCCGATCGGGGTCGGGGACCAGGAAATCAGCGTCGGCGTCAGCGTGGGGGTTCAGCTCGCGACCGCGCCGTGGTCGCCTGTCGAGCTGTTCGAGCAAGCCGACCGGGCCATGTACCAGGACAAGCAGGAGCGCCTGGGCATCACCTCGTGACGGCGCCGACCACCGAGTAGCGCCTCTGGCGGTCGCTAGCTCGCGTCGAGAGGCACCTTCCAGGTCACCCGCGTGCCCCCCTGAGGGGCCTGGTCGAGCGCGGCCATGCCCCCGAACTGGCGAGCGCGTTGGGTGATGTTGCGAAGCCCGTGACCAGCCGACTGCCCGGTCGGTGGCCCCACCCCGTCGTCGTCGATGCGCAGCAGCACCTCGTCGGCGACGTGCAGCGACACGTCCACCCGGGTGCCCTTCGCGTGCCGCGCTGCGTTCGTCAAGGCCTCCCGGAGCACCGCCAGGACATGAGGCTGGATCTCGTCGGGGATCTTCGAGCTGACCGGCCCGTGCAGCCGCAGCGACGGTGCGAAGCCGAGCATGCGCTCAGCGTCGGCGACCGCGCTGGCGAGCTGCTCGGCGAGCCCTGCGCCCTGCGGGGTGCTCAGCGCGAAGATCGCGGTGCGGATCTCGCGGATGGTCTCGTCGAGCTCGTCCACGACGCCGCTGAGGCGGTGCGCGACGTCGGCGCGCTCGCGCTTGTCCAGCGAGGTGGCCAGACCCTCGACGTTCATGCCCAGACCGAACAGCCGCCCGATCACGTTGTCGTGGAGGTTACGGGCGATGCGCTCACGCTCGCCGACGACCTGGAGTCGTTGGAGCTCCTCGCGGGCTTGGCCGTACTCGAAGGCCACGCTGGCCTGGGTCGCGAACGCCTCGACGAGCCGGTAGTCGTCGTCGGTGAACAGCGGTGTCTCCCGCCTGCGGCTGACCAGCAGGGTGCCGAAGGCGGAGCCCCGCACCGTCAGCGGCACGAACAGCGCAGGTCCGAACGTGGCCAGGTTCACGATCGGCTGGGCGGCTCGCGGGTCGGCGGTGACGTCGGCGAGCATCTCCGGGGTTCCCGAGCGGGTCACTCCACCCGAGATCGAGGGTTCGCGCGGGAACACCGCGCCGCGGAGCTCCTCGCTGGCCAGCCCATCCGCGACCAGCAGCTCGAGGTGGCCTTCGCCGTGGGGAACGGCGATGGTCGCCAGGTCGGCGCCGACGAGCTGCCGGGCGCGGCGTGCGACATCGGCGAGGACCTCGTCGGTCGGCGTTCCCCCCAGCAGATCCAGGGTTACCTCGCGGACGGCGCTCAACAGCTGCTCTCGCTGCTGGGCGAGCGCGTACAGGCGGGCGTTCTCGATCGCCACCCCCGCCACCGCGGCGAACGCCTCCAGCAGTTCCTCGTCGATCTCGCTAAACCCGTCCTCGCCCCCGGACTTGTCGGTCAGGTAGATGTTGCCGAAGACCTGCCCCCGCACCCGGACCGGCGTGCCCAGGAACGCAGCCATCGGAGGGTGCCCCTCCGGGAACCCCGACGACGCCGGATGTTCGCGCAGGTCGGTCAGCCGAAGGGTCTGGGTCTCCCTCATCAGCAGCCCCAAGATGCCCTCGCCCCTGGGCAGGTGTCCCAGCGTGTCGACGACCTCACGGGGCAGCCCGGTGTGGACGAACTCCTCGAGCCCGCCGGTGGCGGCAAGGACGCCCAGCGCGCCGTAGCGTGCGCCGGTCATGGACCTTGCGGCCTCCACGATGGTCTGGAGCACGCTGGTGAGGTCTAAGTCGCCGGCCACGGCGACCACCGCATCCGCCAGGCGCGGAAGCTCCTTTCCTGCGCCGAACTCAGGGCCGGCTTGGTCCTGCATGCGTCCCCTCAGACAAACGGTGGTCACCCGGCACGGGACGGGAGCCGTGCGCAGTATTCATCCGGACGGGGGGAGTGTCCATTCCCGACGCCGCAGCGACGTGCCTCTGGCCTGCGGGGCAGCGGCGCCGCGCTAGCCCTCCAGGGTCTGCAGCGCGCGGGCGATCCGTTGCCGGGCGTCGGTCGCGACCTCGGCCAGACCCGGGGCCTCTGAGACCTGCATCATCGCGTCGGGGTCGGCGGCGAGCACGTCGGTGCCACCCTCCGCGCTGGCGCGCAGCACGACATTGCACGGCAGCAGCGCCCCGATGTCGGCGTCGGCGTCGATCGCCTTCCGAGCCAGCGTGGGGTTACACGCCCCGAGGATGGTGTACGCGCCGATGTCCTCGCCGAGCTTTTCCCGCAGGGCGGCTTGCACGTCGATCTCCGACAGCACGCCGAAGCCTTCGGCCGCCAGCGCCTCACGGACCCGCGCGTCGGCCGACGCCGGCTCGTCGGGCACATGCACGTAAAGGGTGTAGCGGTCTTGCTGCATGGTCGGCTCCTGGCTCGGGCTCGGTCGTTGACGTCGTCAACGCGCTGTACCGCTGGGGGTATTCCCCACCACTGTGGAGCCGGCAGCCCGTCATCGTTGCGGTCGTCGGATCCTGGGGGTACAACTCGGATCGACAACCAAGCCCGTTAGGTGAGGCTCCTGCACCACGAACGTCCCGCTGCCCGGAAACGTCGAGAGACGCCAACGGGTCAAGCGACCAGGCCGAACGAAGGCCTGGTTTAACGCGGGACCGAGCGGCTCACGCCGCGGCTAAGGGTGCAGTGCCGAAGCTCAGACGACTGGGACCAGACGCGACGTCGTGTCGCGACCAGCCCAGCGCGGCCTCACCCTCACGAGGTCGCGCTTTCGTTGTGCGTGGCCGACGGCGTGCACGACCAGCACAGCCAGGAGGTGAGCACCCAGTGGACCCGGTTCCACAACCAAAGGCCGGCACACCGGCCGATTGCTGCCGGCCGCCGTCGCTTGCGGTGCCGCCTGCCTGCTGGTGCAACAGCGGAGGTCCATGACGGGGTAGCGCACCGGGGCGACACGGCCTGACGCCACGCCCTGTGACGCAAGATCGACCGATCGGAGGCCCCGATGGCTGACCTCGTGGACCTGACCGCCGCGCAAGACCTCGAGGCGCTGCGCGCCCACCTCGACGAGACCGGGACGCTCGACATCGCCGAGGAGCTGGCCCGGGTGCCGCCCGAGGAGATGGCCGTCCCCTTCCGCCTGCTGGCCAAGGATCGCGCGCTGCAGGTGTTCGAAGCGCTCGACCCGGCGCATCAGCAGCAGTTGCTCGACGCCTTGCGGGAGGATCGGGTCCGCGAGCTGGTGGCCGAGATGGACCCCGACGACCGCGCGCGCCTGCTCGACGAGATGCCGGCGAAGGTGGCCAAGCGCCTGCTCGGCGGGTTGAGCCGCGAAGAACGGCAGCTGACCTCCATCTTGCTGGGGTACCCGGCCGAGTCGGCCGGGCGCATCATGAGCCCGCAGTTCGTCAACTTGCGTGCGGCGATGACCACCGCCGACGCGCTGGCGAAGATCCGTCGGGCCGGGACGGACGCCGAGACGGTCTACACCCTGCCGGTCACCGACGATGCCCGGCGCCTGGTCGGCGTGGTGTCGTTGCGTGATCTCGTCACGGCCCCGCCCACCCGGCGCGTGGAGGAGCTCATGGTCGGCGACGTGGTGTCCGTGCACGTCGGCGCCGACCAGGAGGAGGCCGCCCGCCTGATCCAGGACGCTGACCTCCTCGCGCTGCCCGTCGTCGACCAGGAAGAGCGGCTGGTGGGTGTGATCACCGTCGACGACGCGATGGAGGTGCTCGAGCGCGAGGTCACCGAAGACGTCAGCCGAGCCGGGGGTGTCGAGCCGCTCGACCGCCCGTACCTGACCGCCGGACCGTTCGACCTGGCCCGCAAGCGCGCGGTGTGGCTGCTGTTCCTGGGTGTGGCCGCCGTGTTGACGGTCAACGTGCTCACCGCTTTCGAGGAGACCCTCGAGGCCGTGGCGACATTGGCGGTGTTCATCCCCCTGCTGATCGATACCGGCGGCAACTCGGGGGCGCAGGCGTCGACGGTGGTGATCCGCGCCATGTCGATCGGTGAGGTCCGCTTCCGCGACCTGCCGCGTGTCCTGGGGCGCGAGCTGCTCGTCGGCGTGATGCTCGGCTTGATGCTGGGGCTCGTCGCGTTCCCGCTCGTGTCGTGGGTATTCGGCTTGGAGTTCGGGATCATCATCGCCGCCACGCTGGTGGCCATCGTGATCTGGGCCACGTTGGCTGGGGCGGCGCTGCCGATGCTGGCCAAGCGCTTCGGGCTGGACCCGGCGGTGCTGTCGGCGCCGATCATCACCACGCTCGTCGACGCCACCGGGCTGCTGATCTACCTGGGCATCGCGGTGGTCGTCCTGAGCGAGGAGCTCGCGGCGGCGAGCGCGGTGATGACGGTGCTGACCGGCTGACTGCGCCGGACTCGTCGCGGGGGCTGCGCCGATGTCGCCGCCGGGGCCGCACCGGGCCGTCGCGGGGGCTGCGCCGATGTCGCCGCCGGGTACGAGTGGGCACGTATGTCGGGGCGCGTAGCGGGAACAGCTGACAGGCATGCGGTCATCCTGAGCCCTCCGGCTGGGATCCGCGTCCCCCCGAAGGCCAGGAGTTGGTTGCGAAGTGTCCCAGTACGAGCAGCAGTCGCGCGCCGCTGGAGCGGGCGCCGTGTCGGGGCAGTCCGGCCGGGTCTGGCCCGAGGCGAGTGGCCGTCGCCAGCTCTGGCGGCGGCTGCGGCGGCCGGCGCTTGTTTCGGTGGCCGTCGCCGCCTTTGCCGCGGTGCTCGTCGGTGCGGTCTGGCTGGCCCCACCGACGGTCGCGGCTCGGGTTATCGAGCCGCTGCTGGGCATGTACGCGGGCAACCCGACCCTGCCCGACGAGCTCGAAGCCGCCGCAGAGCGCAGCGTCGTGTACGACGCTGACGGTGACGAGCTCGCGACGCTGTTCCGCGACGAGAACCGCGTCACCGTGGCCCTCGAGGACGTGTCGCCGCACATGCAGGCGGCGGTCCTGGCGACCGAGGACCACCGGTTCGTCCATCACCCTGGGATCCACCACCGCGCGATCGCGAGGGCCGCTTGGGTCAACTGGCGCGCCGACGAGGTGGTCGAAGGTGGTTCGACGATCACCCAGCAGCTGGTTCAGAACACCTTGGTGGGCGACGACCAGTCGCTGCAGCGCAAGGCGGAGGAGGGTTACCTGGCGCTGCGGCTGGAACGCCGGCTCGACAAGGACGAGATCCTCGAAACGTACCTCAACCACATCTACTTGGGCGAGGGCGCCTACGGCGTGGGCACCGCCGCAGAGGTGTACTTCTCCAAGGACGCCGACGAGCTCGACGTGGGTGAGTCGGCCACCATTGCGGGGATGGTGCGGGCACCCGACTCGGCCAACCCGGTCGCCGCCCCCGACCTCGCCCGCCAGCGTCGCGACGTCGTACTGCAGCAGATGGCCGCGCACGGCTACCTCGACCACGACGAGGCCGAGGCGGCCATGGACGAAGACATCGACCTGGACATCTCCCCGCCGGAGGCACCCGACGAGCCGTTCTTCGTCAACGCGGTGATCGACGAGCTGCTCGACGACGAGCGCTTGGGCTCGGACGAGGAAGCGCGCAGGGAGCTGCTGTACACCGGCGGTCTGGAGATCCACACCACGCTCGACCCGGATCTGCAGGAGCAGGCGGGCGACGCCGTCGAAGCGGTGCTCGACGACCCCGAGCAGCACCCCCAGGCCACCATCGTGGCCGTCGAGCCCGGCGACGGTGCTGTAGCGGCGATGGGGGTCGGGCCGCGGGACTGGGGCGACTGCGAGGAGGATGACGAAGCCTGCCCCTACACGCGGGTCAACCCGGCGGTGCCCGGGCTGGGAGGCACCGGCCGGCAGCCTGGCAGCGCGTTCAAGCCGTTCGTGGCCGCGGCGGCGCTGCAGGAGGGCGCCGGCCCGGGTTGGGAGGCCACCGGGCAGTCCGAGGAGCCCATCCCAGGGTGTGAGCCGCAGGACGACGGCGACGACTGGGCGCCGACCAACTACGACGGGGTCGACGCCGGCGTGATCGAGATGTCCGAGGCCGTCGCGGACTCGAACAACGTCTACCACGCGAAGCTCGGCCCCCTGGTCGGCCTGGACGACCTCGTCGCATCCGCCGAGCGCGCCGGTCTCGTCTCTGGGGACCTGCCTGAGCACTGCGCGGTCACGCTCGGGGCGGGGTCGGTCTACCCGATCGACATGGCGACCGGGTACGCGACCATCGCCAACGACGGGCAGCGCTGCGACCCCTATGTGGTGGAGTCGGTCACCGACGCGCAAGGCGACACGCTTTTCGAGCACGAGCCCGCGTGCGAGGAGGTCTACAACGCCGAGACCACTGCCACGTTGACGAGCATGATGCGCCAGGTCGTCGAGGATGGCACCGGCCCCCGCGCTGCCGTGGAGGAAGCGCCGGTCGCCGGCAAGACCGGCACGACCCAGGACTTTCGCGACGCCTGGTTCGTCGGCTACACCGGTGGTGACGAGCCGCTGTCCACGGCGGTGTGGGTCGGCCACGAAGAGCCGGCTCCGCTGCACGACGTCGCGGGGGAGTCCTCGGTGACCGGAGGCACCCTGCCAGCCGACATGTTCTCGCAGTTCATGACGGCAGCGGTCGAGCAGCGGTCGACCGGCGATCTGATCGAGGCCCCTCCTGCACAGATGGTTGACGTCCCGGACCTGGTCGGCGACGACGTCGACGAGGTGCTCGAGGACGCCGACGAGGTGCCGTCGGAGGGCGATCCGGCAGACCTGCTCGAAGTCGGGGCTGATGTTGGTGATGCGGAGCCTGAGCATCACGCCACCGAGGGCTTCGATCTGCACCTCGTCGTCTACGAGGTGTCGGATTGGCGCTCCACCGACGAGGTGCTGTCGCAATCCATCGATGCGGGCTCGGAGGTGGAGGCCGGCAGCATCGTCGTCTTGACGGTCTCCGACGGCGAAGGTGCGCCTCCGGAGGTGCCCGACGTCATCGGGGCCGACGTCGACACCGCGACCGGTGTCCTCGCCGACGCCGGCTACGAGGCGACCACCCAGCCCTCCGACGTCGAGGTGGTCGTCGCGCCGCAGGATCCTGACCAGTTCGACACTGCCCCGTCGGTCGACAGCCTCGCCGAGCTGCCCGACGAGTTCGACATCGTCAGCGAGCCGGCTGCCGATGGTGGGGCCGTCCTCAGCCAGGACCCCGGGCCTGGCACGACAGCCGAGCCGGGCGAGTCGGTGTCACTGCAAGTCGCTCGCCTGCAAGTCCGGGTCGTGCTGCCCGAAACGGAGCCGGAGCCAGACGAGGAGGAGCCCGACGAGCCGAGTGAGCCGGGTGAGCCGGACGAGCCCGAGGATGAGGGTGAGGCGGACGAGGCTGACGATGAGGGCGAGCCCGAGGAACCGGACGATGAGGGTGAGCCGGACGAGGCCGACGACGGCAACGGCAACGGCAACGGCAACGACAACGGCAACGGCAACGACGAGGGCAACGGCAACGCCGAGGATGAGGAAGGCAACGCCGAGCCTGACTCCGGTTCCCAATCTGGCGGCGACGGTGAGGGCCAGGCTGAGGACGGCGGCGGTGCGGCCGAGGACGGTGACGAATCTGATGACACCGCCGAGAACTCGAACGACACCGAGGACGGAACCGAAGCGAACGGAGGCGAGGACGGCGCCGACGGAGACACGGCTGGCGACGAGGACGCCGAGGGCGACGCGGGCGACGAGGGTGACGCTGACGACGCGGGCGACGCTGACGACGCTGACGACGCGGGCGACGAGGGCGACGAGGGCGCGGACCAGGATCAGTGACGAGCGACCCTCGCCAGGCGGGGCGGAGGTCTCTCGATCCGTGGGCTGCAACCCCGCAGGGTGAGCACACGTCCGCAGCGCACCGCTGCGGTGCATGCACGCGCTGTGGCCGACGCGGACGCTATGTGGCGAAGAGGGAGGCTCGGGGGCCCATGATGCCTTCGGATCACGGGTGAGCCCATTGCGATGCTCGGATATCGGGCGAAACGGACCGCCCTGCGATGGCATAAAGGGTGTGTTTAGGACGCGACTGGTACATCTGCACGAGAGCTCGTGCGGATGTACCAGTCGCGTCCGCTTTGCCCCAGTTAGCGTGGCCGATAGCCGCCGTGCTCACGCGGAGCGCCTCGACCGGTCAGCGAGCGACGGTGCTGACCGCCGCAGAAAGACGACGGGCGCCCGCAGGCGCGGTGGGTCTCGCCCGGCGCCCCTTGCGACCAACCTGCGGCGCGTCGCGCTGGGCACCCTCCTCCTTGCGAGCGCTGCGGTTCTTGCCACCGCGTCAGCCGCCCACGCTGACCCGGAACCCGCACCGCTCGCCGAGTACGTCCGATCGGTCGATGAGCGTCTGCCGGCACAGCTGGAGCGCTACGACGTGCCAGGGGCAGCAGCTGCGGTGATCGTGGATGGTGAGGTCGTCTGGTCGGCGGGGTACGGCGTCGCCGACGAGCAAAGCCAGGAGCCGGTCACGACCGACACCGTCTTGCAGGCGGGGTCGATCTCGAAGTCGGTGACCGCGTGGACGGTGTTGCGGCTGGTAGAGGATGGCGCGATCGACCTCGATGCGCCGGTTCAGAGGTACCTGTCGCGGTGGGAGCTGCCAAGCGATTCGACCCACCGCGACGGCGTCACCGTCGAGCGACTCCTCAGCCACACCGCCGGCCTGCCATGGCAGATCGGCGAATCGCGCCCACCCGAGCGGGCGCTTTCGGCGCCGGAGTTGCTGTCCGGAGGGCTCGGTGGCGAGCCGGTGGGCGTGGTCGAGCCGCCCGGGACAGGTTTTCGCTACTCCAATCCCGGCTACATCGTGCTGGAGTTGCTCGTGGAGGACGTCACCGGCCGCGACTTCGCGTCGTTCGCCCAGGCCGAGGTGCTCGAGCCGCTCGGGATGGGCGACTCGGCGTTCGTGTGGCGCGACGAGTTCGCCCCTCGAGCCACGACCGGGCACACCTTCGACGGTGAGCCTCTCGAAGCTCGGCGTCACCCTCCCGCCGCCGCCGGAGGCCTCTACACCACCGTCGATGATCTCGCGCGGTTCGTGGCGGCTTCCACCCAGGGCGATGAGGGTCAGCCGCCTGGGCGCGGTGTCCTGCAGCCTTCCTCGGTGGAGGCGGTGCAGAGCCCGGTTGCCACGGTCGAAGGCATGCCGCATGCGTTGATGGCCGAGGCGACCGGCCTCGGGCACTTCGTCGAGGACCTGCCTGACGGCCGGCGTGCGGTCATGCATGGTGGCGAGAACGAGGGCGCGGTGGGCGGCTACTTCGCGGTGCCCGAGACCGGCGACGGCGTGGTGTTGCTGACCAACAGCCGGCGCAGCTACCGCCTCATGGCCGACCATGTCGCAGCGTGGGCCGAGTGGCGCGGACTCGGGGCTCCTGCCGTGACGCGCACGTTCGACCGAGCTCAGACCACCCTGTGGCTGACGCTGGCAGTCGGTGTCGCGGCCAGCGCCTGGGTGGCGTGGCGCCTGGTCCAGGGCTTGCGGGGCGGGCGCCGGCGATGGGCGCCGACGTCGCGAGGGGCCCGCGCGGCCCGCCTGGCGCAAGCCGGGCTCGGCGTGCTGCTGCTGATCCTGTGGTGGGGTCCGCTGTCGGGCATCTTGCCCACGTTCTTCCCGGTGCTGTCGGGCTACGTCGCGGTGGTGCTCAGCGGCCTGGGGGGCCTGCTCTTGCTGACCGCGGCGACGGCCCCCACCGCGTCAGCTGCTCCAGCGCCGTCGCAACCCCTCGGCCCCTAGCGCCCCGGCCAGCAGTGCGCCCAAGGCCGCGGCCCCGGGCACCAGCGGTTGCTCAGGCTCGAACACGAGCCGGTAGCTGGCAGCCGTGTCCGCGCCCGCCGGCGAGGCTGTGGGTTGCGCGTCGCCGGCGCGGCGCTCGAGCAGCCTTAGGGTGGCCAGGTCACGCTCCATGGCCCGCGCGTCGTCGTCGAGTTGGGCGATCAGCTGCCCCAGCCCTTCGTCAGTGAGTTGGGCGAGGCCTGCGGCGAGCTCGTCACCGCCCTCGGCAAGCCCGGCCAACGCCTCGATCAGACCACCGATCATGTCATCGAGGTCGCCGAGTTCGTCCAGACCGGCTTGGGCCAGCAGCGCGTCGAAGTCGACGTCGAGGTCTGCCAGCAGCTCCTCGAAGCCGGGCAGCTCGATGTCGGCCAGCATCGCGGCGGGATCCAGCCCCAGATCGGCCAGCAGCGCGTCGAAGTCGAGGTCGGGCATGACGTCGGCGAAGTCGGGCAGCTCGATGTCTGCGAACAGCGCCTCGGGGTCGATGCCCGCTTCGGCGAACAGCTCAGCGAGGTCGATGTCGACGTCGGCCAAGAGCTCCTCGATGTCGGCGAAGTCGAAGTCCTCGAACGCGGCGCCCAGCACGGCGGATAGGTCGATCTCGTCGAACAGGCCAGCCAGGTCCACGTCGGCCAGCAACGCCGCCGGGTCGATGTCGAGCTCGTCGAGCAGCGCGGCCAGGTCGATGTCGAGATCCTCGAACGCGGCCAGCAGGGGTGACAGATCGACGTCGGCGAACAGCTCAGCGAGGTCGATATCGAGCTCGTCGAGCAACGTGGCCAGATCGATCCCGGCCTCGTCGAGCAACTCTGCGAGATCCGGAAGGTCGAGGTCGGCGAGGAGATCCTCGAGTGCCGCGTCGAGGTCGAGCTCGTCGAGCAGCTCGGCCAGGCCAACCGCATCGAGCAGCTCGTCGATGCGCACGTCCTCCAGTTGCGCCAGCACGCGCTCGCCCGCATCGACGAGGATGGGCTCGAGGTCCACGCTGCGATCCCCCAGCGCGGCGAGCAGCAGCTCCTCCAAGGAGACGTCGTCGTCGAGATCGTCGCGAAGCTCATCGACCGTGGCCAGCAGGTCGGCCAGCTTCTCCTCCGCGGTGACGAGCCCTTCGCGAAGCTCCCGGATGGTGTCGGCGACTGCCTCCAGCCGCCCATCGGGATCGAGTTCCGACGGCTCCGCGGCTCGCAGCGACTCGGCGAGCTGGGCGACGCCGTCTGCCAGCCCGTGGAACTCGTCGGACAACGCGTTGAGATCGGCGCGGGCGTCGTCCAGCCCGCTCTGCGCGGCGCCGACCGCGCCGGCCGCGGCATCGATCGACGAGCGAATGTCCGCGACCCGCTCGACGTGCTCGTCATCGACGTCGCGTTCGAGCTCGGCCAGCGCAGCGTCAGCCTCCGACAACTTCGCGTTGGCGTCGACGAGCGCGGCGTCCACCGGGTCGAGCAGCCGGTGTCCCAGTCCGTCGAGGGCGTCGCCGATCGTTTCGAGCGGCCCTGCGAGTCCCTCACCGAGCTCGGCGACCCCGTCGATCGCCTCGACGGCGCCGTCTTCCGTCGCCTTCTCGAGCAGGTCCAAGGCATGGTCTGCGGTGACCACGAGCCCCTCCACGACGTGGAGCGCCGCCTGCAGCGCGCCCCCGACGGCCTTGAGCTCGGCTTGACCCACGGTCGGCAGATCGAGGTCCAGCTCGTCCAAGAGCGCGGCGACGGCGGCGGCGATCTCGATCTCGAGCTCGCCATCGGCGGCGAGCAGCGCCACTAGCTCGGCGACGTCCACATCGCCCAGCAGGTCCCCGATGGTCGCGTCGCCGACGAGGTCGTCGATCAGGTCCCCGAGGTTGCCGAGCTCTATTGCGCCCAGCAGGTCGGTCAGAAGGGCGTCGAGGTCGATGCCGGCCAGCAACGCCTCCAGGTCGAGCTCGTCGGCGAAGTCGGCGAACAAGTCCGCGAGGTCGATGTCGTCGAGTGCCGCGCGGAGTGCCTCGTCGAGGTCGAGGCCCTCGAGGAGGGCATCCAGATCGATCTCGCCGAGCAGGTCCTCCAGGGCCAGGTCGTCGCCGA
>SLAO01000159.1 GCA_007126835.1 Nitriliruptorales bacterium
AGGGCAGGGGAGGTCGCGTGTCCTCGGCCGCCTCGAAGCGCTCCGGTCCTCCTGCAGCAGGCTCCGCGGACCAGGAGATCCGCCGGCGGCCCAGGCACGCCTGCCACACCGGGCTGGACAGATCGTCGACCACCACAGGGTCTGGCAGGTCGGTGTCGGGAGTGGCCGCCGCGACATGGAAGGTGGCTCCGCCGTCCGACAGCAGGATCGCGCCGCGGCGGGCGCCGGCCGCCAGCGCCGCGCCGCGCACCGCGTCGGCGTACACCTGCGGCACCGACTTGGTGACGGTCAAACCTGCCGCCAGGTCCTGCAGTGCGGCGGTCTCCTCTGGTTGCGCACTGGCGAGCAGCTGGCCCGACAAGTCCAGAAAGGTGATCAGCACCCCCCAGACCGGCTCACCGAGGGGCTGCAGACGCAGCGTCCAGCGGGTCCGCAACGCCCCCGCCCGTGTGGCTGCGCCGTCGGCAGGGGCGTCGAGCAACACCCGTGTGGTGCGGGCCTGCACGGTGCGCACCACCTCCTCGAGCACGGCAGGAATGGGCGCTCCGTCGATCACGGCGGTGCGATCCTCGGGCACCAAGTCCGCCAGAGGGAGACCAATCGGGTCGCTGTCGGCCCCGAAGGTGCGCGTGAACACGGTGTTGGCCAACTGCAGGCGCCAGCTGCCTGAACCGGCTTCCAAGACGATGGCCGGGATCGGCAGCTCGTGCACGATCTGGCGCAGCGCCGTCGTCATCCCTCCGGCGGCCCCCGCCGACAACTCCGCCAAGTGTCACCCCCGACATGGGTGCGCCCGCTGCTTCGCCGGCCATGCTAGCCGCCGCCGACAGGCGCGTCGGATCCCGCCCAAAGGTGACAAGTGCCGTGCCATCGTGCCTCGCCAACTCGGCGGTCGGGGCCGGCCGGCGAAGTCCGACGTCTCACGGTAGGCGCAGGGGGATGCGCAGGCCGGCGTGCCTAATGGGGTTGCAGCGGCCTCTAGTCCAGGCGCTTCGCTGACCTCGCAGTGCCATGGGCGGCATGTTGCCCGGCGCGCTGGCCCACGCCGCGGTCGGCCAGCCATCGCCGCAGCTGCGGGGCGGGCATCGGTCGGCTCAGCCCGAAGCCTTGAAGGACGTCGCACCCGAGCTCGACACAGACCTCGCGGATGTGGGCGTTCTCGACCCCCTCGGCTGTGACGACCAGTCCCAGCCCGTGGCCCAACTCGATGGTGGCTGCGACGATGGCGGCCTCGTCGCGGTGCTCCAAGCGCGCGACGAAGCTGCGATCGATCTTGAGCTCGTCCACCGGCAGCCGGGTCAGGTGTGACAGCGACGAGTAGCCGGTGCCGAAGTCGTCGATCGCGATCGGCATGCCTAGCTCGTGGAGCTGGCTCAAGACCTCGGCCGCCTTGTCAGGGTCGGCGATCAGCGCGCTCTCGGTCACCTCGATGCGCACCGCGTCAGGGCGGACCCCCTTGGTGTGCAGCAGGTCGTCGAGCTCGGCGGGGAGCCCCTCGTCGAGCACCGAGCGGGCCGAGAAGTTGATCGCCACCTCGAGGCTGATGCCGTCCTCCGCCCAGGCCCGGATGTCGTCGAGGACGCGGGCGACCACCCGGCGGGTTAGCGGGACGATCAGACCCGAGCGCTCCGCCAGCGGGATGAAGTCACTCGGGGGGACCGACCCGCGCGCGGCATCGGTCCAGCGCACCAGGGCTTCGACCCCCACGACCCCACCCGAGCGCGCGTCGAACTTGGGCTGGTAGACCACGTCGAGCGCGTCGCGTTCGACGGCGTCGCGCAGTGCGGCGAGGAGGCTGAGCCGCTCGCGCACGTCCGGGTCGTCAGCCGGGTCGTAGCGGGCGATGCCGTCGCGCTCGCGCTTGGCCATCGACATCGCCACGCCGGCGCGGCCGAGCAGCGTCGAGGCGTCGTTGCCGTCCGCAGGGGCGAGCACCAAACCGCACGAGGCGTTGATCTCGATGGCGGTCCCACGGATGCGGTGGGGCTGACCCACGGCCTCTCGCAGGCGTTCAGCGATGCGGACGGCCCGATCGACGTTGGTGACCTCGGGCAGCAGCACGGCGAACTCGTCAGCACCCAGGCGGGCCACCGTGGAGGTCGCCGGGACCGTCGCCCGCATGACGCTGGCGACCTGCTCGAGGAGCCGGTCTCCGACGTCGTGACCGAAGGCGGTGTTGATGTCGCCGAAGTCGTCGATGTCGACGAGCAGCACTCCGACGTCGCCAGCGGCCGGCTCGATCGCGTCGACCGCACGACCGACCGCGTCGAGGAACGTCATCCGGTTGGGCAGCGCCGTGAGGGCGTCGTGCCCGGCGTCGTACTCTCGCTTGGCGACCTCGCCGTGCAGTCGCTGACGCAACCGGCTGAGCTGGAGGGCGCTGCCGGCGACCTCGGCCAAGGTCGCCAGGGTCTGGCGCGTCGCGGGAAGAAGACGACTGCCGGGGCGCCGGTCGGCGACCAGCAACAGCCCACGGCCTTCCGGACCGACCTCGAACGGGACACCCAACGCCTCCCGCACACCCCCTGGCAGCAGTTGCTCCCGCAAGGCTGACGAACCCCGGCGCCGGTTGACCTCGACGCCCTCGCCGGCGCGTGCGTAGCGGGCCCGCAACGCGTCGCTCTCGGCGCTCGGCGGCTCGGGGGGCATGTGCCGGCCGTGGACATCCGACCCGTACAGGATCATCACCGCGGTGCGGGTCGCGCCGGTCAGCTCACGGGCCTCCTCGAGTAGCGCGGTCAGGACGTCCTCGGGGTCGGTCGCCGCGCTGCGTGCCGCCAGCGCCCGGAGGCTGCGGACCTGGTCACGCTGGAGCTGCAGCGACAGCGTGGAGCGAAAGGCCACCAGCGCGGCGAGGAACAGCACCGGCAACAGCAGGGTCGTCTGCGGCGCCGCGGCGACCGCGAACGCGGTGGCCACGCCCAGGGACCCGTGCACAGTGGATTCGATGGCCGAGACCACCGAGTACGCCGGCAGGTGACCCAGCCGCCGTCCCTCCCCCCAAGCGACGGCCAGCGCGACGGAGGTGACCGACACGAGGCTGTAGACGAACAGGGCGATGATGAGGGCAAGGGCACCACGAAGCGACAGTGCCGCGGCACCGTCGAGCAAGAGCCGGTACAGCAAGGGCACCGACCCCACGCCGACTGCGGTCAGCGTGGCGTTGAACGCGATCTTCTGCGGCACGCGGGTGCCCCGGGCCAACTCGCCGACGAAGGCGCCGACAATGCCGCCGATCACCAGCGCGGGGCCGCCGGCGAGCAGGACCGCCACGGCCAGCGCGACATCCTCCAGCGACAAGGTGATGCGATCGCCGGTGCCAGGCAGCGGCAGGACGATCAGCTGCCCGACGCCGAACAGCACCGCCACCATCCACCACGGCAGAAGCTGCTGGACCGGCGCGCCTCCGACCAGCAGAAAGACCGTGATCAGCGTCGCCCCCGCGGCGGCGAGCGCGCCGATGAGACCGAGCAGGGCACGGGGTCGTGGCTGGGACGCTGGCGCGTCGAGGGTCTCGGTCACGTGCCTCCTGCGGACGGGGGCCTGGCACCATCCGGTCGTCAGACACCACGCCCGGCGCCGGGACCCGGGCGCGTCATGGCTACTTCATACCATCATGTCGGCCGAGAATGGGGTGTTCTGAACCGATTCTGCGCGCGGCAGCGGGCAAGCGGGCCCCGCGGCAACGGCCAACCAACCGGCGCGGCAGCGCATAGCCCTCTGGACATGACAGGAGGGCGACCTCGAAAGGCCGCCCTCCGATGGTGCGAGTACGCGGTGGCGCGGTGGGGACTAGAAGTCCATGCCCCCCATGCCACCCATGCCGTGGTCGTGTCCGCCACCGCCGCCGCCCTCGCTCTCCTCGGGCTTGTCGGCGACCAGCGCCTCGGTCAAGAGCATCAGGCTGGCGATCGACGCCGCGTTCTCCAGCGCCGAGCGGGTCACCTTGGCCGGGTCGGGCACACCGAAGCCGAGCATGTCGCCGTACTCACCGGTCAGGGCGTTGAAGCCCTCACCGAAGGCGAGCCCGCGGCACTTCTCAACGACGACCGAGCCCTCGTAGCCGGCGTTCTGGGCGATCCAGAACAGCGGCGACGACAACGAGCGACGGACGATGTTGGCCCCGGTAGCGTAGTCGCCGTCGAGGTCGAGCTTGTCGATGACCTCGCCGGCCTGCAGCAGCGCGACGCCACCACCACCGACGATGCCCTCCTCGACCGCCGCGCGCGTCGCCGACAGGGCGTCCTCGATGCGGTGCTTCTTCTCCTTCAGCTCCAGCTCGGTGGCCGCGCCGACCTTGACGACGGCCACGCCGCCGGACAGCTTCGCGAGCCGCTCCTGCAGCTTCTCGCGGTCCCAGTCCGAATCGGTGTTCTCGATCTCGGTCTTGATCTGGGAGACCCGACCCTCGATGTCGTCCTCGTTGCCGGCACCCTCGACGATCGTCGTCTCGTCCTTGGTGATCGTCACCTTGCGGGCCCGGCCGAGCAGATCGATGGTCACGCCGTCGAGCTTGAGGCCGACCTCCTCCGAGATGACCTGGCCGCCGGTCAGGATCGCGATGTCCTGCAGCATGGCCTTACGGCGGTCACCAAAGCCCGGCGCCTTGACGGCCACCGACTGGAAGGTGCCGCGGATCTTGTTGACCACGAGCGTGGCCAGGGCCTCGCCCTCGACGTCCTCAGCGATGATCACCAGCGGACGACCCGCCTGCATGACCTTTTCGAGGATCGGCAGCATGTCGTGCACCGCCGAGACCTTCTGGTTCGCGATGAGGATGTAGGGGTCGTCGAACACCGCCTCCATGCGGTCGGTGTCGGTGACCATGTAGGGGGATACGTAGCCCTTGTCGAACTGCATCCCCTCGACGAAGTCGAGCTCCAGACCGAAGGTCTGGCTCTCCTCGACGGTGATGACGCCGTCCTTGCCGACCTTGTCCATCGCCTCGGCGATGGTCTTGCCGATCTCGTCGTCGCTGTTGGCCGAGATGGCCGCGACGTGGGCGATCTCTTCCTGGGTCTCGATCTCGCGAGCGTTCTCGTGGATCCGCTCGACGACGCGCGCGACGGCGGAGTCGATACCGCGCTTGAGCATCATCGGGTTCGCGCCAGCGGCTACGTTGCGCAGGCCCTCCTTGACCATGGCCTGGGCGAGCACCGTCGCGGTGGTGGTGCCGTCACCGGCAACGTCGTTGGTCTTGGTTGCGACCTCTTTGGCGAGCTGGGCGCCCATGTTCTCGTAGGCTTCCTCCAGCTCGATCTCCCGGGCGACGGTGACGCCGTCCTTGGTGATCGTGGGGCTTCCCCACTTCTTCTCGAGTACCACGTTCCGGCCCTTGGGGCCGAGGGTTACCTTGACCGCGTCGGCGAGCTTGTTGACGCCGGTCTCAAGCTTCTTGCGTGCGTCTTCGTGGAACAGCAGCTGCTTGGCCATCGTGTCGTGGACCTCCTTCAGGGGATGTGCGGGTCAGGGCGCTTCTAGCGCTCGACGATCGCGAGGATGTCGCGTGCGGAAAGGATCAGGTACTCCTCGCCCTCGAGCTTGACCTCGGTCCCGCCGTACTTGGAGTAGACGACCGTGTCGC
The DNA here is from genome assembly GCA_007126835.1 of Nitriliruptorales bacterium. Classification (GTDB taxonomy): domain Bacteria; phylum Actinomycetota; class Nitriliruptoria; order Euzebyales; family Egibacteraceae; genus SLAO01. The sequence goes on from SLAO01000159.1 coordinate 5,585, forward strand.
CGGCCTTGACATCGAGCTCGATGCGCTCGCCCTGGTCGGAGATCCGACCGGGACCGACGGCGATGACCTCACCCTCCTGGGGCTTCTCCTTTGCCGTGTCAGGGATGACCAGACCACTGGCCGTCGTCTGCTCAGCCTCGATCGCGCGAACGACTACGCGGTCTTCCAGAGGCTTGAGCGCAACCTTCGTCGAGGTCGCCATGCGTGCTCCTCCTTACGTCACGTCCCCGGTTCGCGGAACGCCCGCGCCGGGAATGCTGGCTGGTATCGGTCTCGCGTCTCACGGTGGTACCGGAGCTGCCAGAGCGACTCCGGCTGCCGTGCCCGCTCGGGGGCTGGCACTCCATGGGTGGGACTGCTACCGGTACGCTAGCAACCCTGCTCATCGACTGCAAGCGAGGACGTGGGCCGGCGCGCTCTACCTATGCGTAGGACGCTCAGGTTTTCTGGTGCCCCTGCCTCGCCAGCCTACACACAAGAACGTCCCTTTACGGTGCGTGAGTTCGTGGTATCGTCTCGTTACTGCCCTGGGGGGAACCTCGGCTGATCGGATGTCCCGCGACGCGAACGGGGAGGAAGAGGGAGGCGGCACCGGTGAGCGAAACTGACTACCAGCGCAAGCTGGGCGCCCGGTTGCGGGCCATTCGTCAGCAGCAAGGGCTCACGCTACAGCGAGTCGAGGAGCTATCCGAGGGCAAGTGGAAGGCCGTGGTCGTGGGCTCCTACGAGCGCGGGGACCGCGCGGTCAGCGTCGCCAAGCTGGCCGAGCTCGGGGAGTTCTACAACGTCCCAGTGTCCGAGCTGCTCCCCAAGGACGATCTCCCCACCGCCCAGCACACCACACCCCCCTCGAAGGTGATGCTCGACCTGCGCCGGCTGTCGCGCTCCGACCTCGACCCCGAGCTGCGCTCCGTGTCCCGGTTCGCCCACACGATCCAACTGCAGCGCGGCGACTTCAACGGCAACGTCTTGACGATCCGCGGCGAGGACCTCCGCGCACTGTCGGTGATCTTCGGGACCGAACCCGGCGAGCTGGTCGGCCGCCTCGAGGACGAGGGCATCCTCGCGCACGTCTGAGGGCGTGAGGGCGGCCGTGCCCGCTCCGTGAGCTCTTGTGCGGCAGCCGTGATCTGGCCTTCGTGGCGCCGGGTTTCGGGTGCTGTTCGGTCGTGGGGCTTCCGCGCTGCGCGCGCCGTCGCCATTGCGGCCTCCGCGCTGCGCGATCCGTCGCCGTGAGACCTCCGCGCTGCGCGATCCCGTTCCTCCGGTTGGGCGAGTCCGGTTTTCCCGGTTTCGGTGTTGCGTTGGCCCCGTACTCCCTCGGAGCGCCGGGACGTACGTCGCAAATCGGATTCGACTGGTACATCTGCACGAGCTGTCGTGCAGATGTACCAGTCGCACGTAGTTTGTCGGATTTGGTGTGCGGGGTTGCGCCGACGCAAAGCCCTGTCGGCGTCAGCGGGACGGAACAAGCGGCCCAAAACAGACAAACAGGGCTCAGGCAGCCAGCAGCAGCGTGCAGTCGCCCGCCGGGATGCGGCCCGCCGGACGCAGCCCACCGCTAGGCGCAAGCCCACCGCTAGGCGCAAGCCCACCGCCGCGGGCAGCCCACACCCACACCCACACCCACACCGCACCTCACCGCAGCGCGAGGATCCAGGGGGCGTAGTCCACAAAGCCGGCCCGGGCGTAGGCCGCGCGACCAGAGGTGTTGTCCGCCCGCACGTGAAGGGTCACCCCGGGCAGCCCATCGGCGATGAGCTGCCGGGAGACGGCCGCCACCGCTCGGGTCGCCAGCCCCCGACCGCGCCAGGCGTGCTCGACGAAGACTCCCGCGATCTGGGCTCCACGCCGGCGGCTCGCCAGTGAGACGTCGACCTTGGCCACGACGCCGTCGCGCTCGACGACCCACGTGGCTCCTCGCAGGATCGATTCACGCATCCGTTCGGTGACCCCGGCGCGCGCGCTGCGGGACAGCGGAGGACCCATCCGGTCCTCCACGTGCAGCCGGCACGCCAGGTCCGAGACGGCGTCGAGGTCCTCGGCGCGTGCCTGTCGCAGGCCCACCGGCGCGTCGAGGTCCGCGGGGGCCCGGGTGACCATGAACCGCTGCTCGCGGGCTCGTGGTCGCCGGCGCAGGAGCGTGTGACCGCTGACCTCGAGGATCCGCTGCGCCAGCGGCGCGTCGCCGAGCAGCACCCGCCACCCGGCACTTTCCACGTGCCTCGCGACAGCGTCTCCCGCAGCCTCGTCGCCGGCCACGACCAGCGTCCCGGTGGCCGACAGGTGACCCACCGCGCGGGGCTCGTCACCAGGCCACATCAGCAGGCGTTGCCGGTCGCCCCGGTCGAGAGCGTCGAGCAGCAGCTGGTGGGCGAGCACCGCGTCGAGGGGTTCCTCCCCGGGGCGCGGTTGCTCCAGGAACGCCGCGACCGCTGCCGCGGAGCGGTCGTCGACGGCGCGCACGCTCGAGCGGGTTGGGGCCGAGGTCATCGCACCGCCCACCCGGTCGCGTCTTCGAGCGTCAGGTTCGGGTCGGCCCCCAGGTCGTCGGGGCTGCGCTCGCCTCGGACCAGCCGGTTGCTGCCCGCCGCGGCGATCATGGCCCCGTTGTCGGTGCACAGCGCCGGCGTGGGCGCCAGCAGGCGCAAGCCCTCAGCGTCGCAGACGTCGGCCATCGCCTGGCGCAGTCGCGAGTTCGCCGCGACGCCCCCGACGATCGCCACCTGCTCGACGGCGTGCTCCCGAGCCGCGGCCACGGTCTTGGCCACCGCCACGTCGACGATGGCCTCCTGGAACGAGGCGGCCACGTCTGCGACGTCGACCGCCTCGCCCGCGGCCTCGCGCCGGCGCAGCTCGCGGATGACCGCGGTCTTGAGTCCCGACAGCGAGAAGTCGTAGCCGCCGCCGGACAGCGCCCGCGGAAAGGCCATAGCACGCGGGTCGCCGTCTACGGCGAGGCGGTCGATCTCGGGTCCTCCGGGGTAGTCCAGGCCGAGGAAGCGCGCCACCTTGTCGAACGCCTCGCCGGCAGCGTCGTCGATGGTCTGCCCGACGGTGGCGAACGTGCCGTCAGCCGCCATGAGGGCGATCGAGGTGTGGCCTCCGGAGACGACCAGCGCCAGGATCGGTGGCTCGAGCGGACCGAACTCGAGCTGGGTGGCGTAGACGTGGCCCTCGAGGTGGTTGACGCCCACCAGCGGGGCCCCGGTGGCCAGCGCCAGGGACTTGGCCGCGGCGACCCCCACCAGGAGGGCGCCGACGAGCCCGGGTCCGGAGGTGACCGCGATGCCGTCGAGGTCGTCGTAGGTGGCGCCCCCCTCCACGAGGGTGCGGTCGATCACCGGAAGCATCAGCTCGGCGTGGGCGCGGGCGGCGATCTCGGGAACCACGCCGCCGTAGGGCCGGTGGTGCTCGACCTGCGAGCCGATCACGGCCGAGCGCACGGTGGTGCCGTCGGCGACCAGCGCCGCGGCGGTCTCGTCGCAGGAGGTCTCGATGCCGAGCACCAGCATCAGCTGCCTCCTTTGCGTGCGGACCGTCTGCGTACCCAAGGTACGGGCTCGTCAGGCGCGCCACTGGCGCCTCCTGGATCGGCCAGTCGGGCGGTTTGGGCGGCGAGGCGCCGGGTGCACTCGTCGGACTGCAACTCCGCTACGGTCATGACCACGGCGTCCTCACCCGTTTCGGCGTAGTAGCGCGGGCGCACACCGACCGGCACGAACCCAAACGCGCTGTAGAGGCGCTGGGCGCCGCGGTTGGCAGCGCGCACCTCCAAGGTCGCCTGCTGCGCACCCATCGCGCGGGCTTCGGTCAGCAGGCGCAACACCAGATACGTGCCGACCTTGCGTCGGTGGTGGGCGGGATCGACGGCGATGGTGGTGATGTGCGCGTCGTCAGCTTGAAGCAGCACGCCGCCGTAGCCCACCACGCTGCGCCACGGCCACCGGGTCCGCGCCAGGGCCACCACGTACCGGCGGGTGTCGCGTCGCTGGAGCTCGTCTTCGAACAGCTGCGCCGACCACGGCCGCGGGTGGACGCGGCGCTCGATCGCCACGATCCGGCCGATCTGTCGCTCGCGCATCGGGCGGACCACGACGTCGGCCAGAGCCGGGCGCCCGGTGGCGGTCACACACCCTCACCTCCACGCGCCGGCGAATCGGTCGGCCTCGCGACGGCGTCGGAGGGCGGCTGCCCCGGGCCGCCGTGCAAGGCCCCGCGGTTGCGCCAGCTGATCTTCGCATCGGGCTGGCGCAGATAGACCGCCCGCAGGTCCTCGGGACGCTGGGTGTCATGGCGGAGGAACCGCGGCAGCGCCATCTCGACCAGCGCCACCGCCGACGGGGCCGACCATGTCGTGACGACCGTGCCGCCAGCCGAGGTCAGCAGGGCCTCATGGGCAGCTGCCCCGTCACCGGCGCAGATCGGCGCGCCTCCGGCAGCCTCGATCTCGCCGGCGAGGCGCTCGGGTGGGCCGACGCGCTGCTCGGTGACGCGGCTGACCCCTTCTGCGGTCGCTCGGTAGGCAGCCCAGAACAGCTCACCGCGCTTGGCGTCGAGCACCGCGAACAGGGCCCGGCCGACAGCCGCGGCGTGCCGGAACCCGAATGCCAGCACGTCGAGCGAGGACTGCCCAACCACCGGCAGCTGCCGGGCGTGCGCCAGGGTCTGGGCCGTGACCAGACCGACGCGCATCCCCGTGTACAGCCCCGGTCCCACGCTGACTGCCACCCCGTCGACCGTTTCGAGACCGATCCCGGCCCGCTCGAGGCAGAACGTGATCGCTGGGGCCAGGAACTCACCGTGGGCCTGGGGTCGCCCCAGCGCTGCGGTGGCCAGAAGCCCGCGGTCTGACCCGAGACACACGCTCGAGCGAGCCGTGGACGTCTCGATGCCCAGGACGTTCACGAGGCCTCGTCCTGCAGCCACGGCGCGAGGTCGCCTTCGAGGTCGGCCAGCCGCCGCGCCCAGCTGTCGCCGTGGGCGACGACGCGCAGCCGGCGCGGCTCGCCTTCGCTGTCGACCGGCGCGGACGGATCGATGACGCTGAGCTCCACCTCGAGATGGTCAGCGGGCAGCAGCGGCCGCATCGCGTCGCCCCACTCGACGAGGACCACCCGGCGATCGTCCTCCCCGTACCCGACGTCGAGGACGTCACCCAGCGTCTCGAGTCGATACACGTCGAGGTGGGTGATGGGCAGGCGGCCCTCGTAGTCCCGTCTGAGCAGGAACGTCGGGCTGGTGACCCGGTCGGTGACCCCCAGCGCCGCGGCGGCTCCCTGCACGAAGCACGTCTTGCCCGCCCCGAGCTCGCCCGTCAAGCTGACCACGTCACCGGGCTCGAAGCGCGACGCGAGGGTGGCCGCCACCGTGCGGGTGACCTCGGGGCGTTCGGTGACGAGCTCCACGGTGCGCGACACCGGCGTTCTCGGCCTCCCCTCGGCACCTTCTCGGCAGGCCGGAAGTGTAGCGGCGCGTTACCCTCGCGCTCGCTGCGTCGAAGGGAGTCAGGTGGCCGAAGTGCGGATCGACGACGACGCGGGCGTGCGGGTGCTCACCCTCGACGCCCCGGATCGTCGCAACGCGATGGGCGAGCCCATGGCCGCCGAGGTGCGCGCGGCGGTCTCAGACGTCGACTCCTCCGGTGTGCGCGCGCTGGTGGTCACCGGCGCCGGCCCGGCGTTCTGCGCCGGCGCCGACTTGCCGCAGCTGTTCGGCGACCCCGAGGCGCCGGTGGCCGAGACGCGGGCGCGCCTGTCGCGCTACTACCGCGCCTTCCTCGACATCGCCGACCTGCCGATTCCCACGGTGGCCGCCGTGTCCGGACCGGCTGTGGGGGCAGGTCTGAATTTGGCGCTGGCCTGTGATATCCGCATCGCCGGCTCGGACGCGTCGTTCGGGGCGACGTTCACCCGCATCGGCCTGCATCCCGGTGGCGGGGTCAGCTGGGCGCTCGTGCGGACCCTCGGCCCGAGCCGCGCCCTGTCGGCGCTGCTGACCGGCGAGACGATCGGCGTCGCGCAGGCCGTGGACTGGGGCCTGGCCGAGGGCCCTCACGACCACCCCCTCGACGAGGCCCTCGCGCTGGCGCACCGCGTCGCTGCGCTCGAGCCCGAGCTCGCCCGGAGCGTCAAGCGCGCGGTGAACCTCGCCGTGGCGACCGACGACCGGGACGCGGTCGTGGCCTACGAGTCGTGGGCGCAGGCCGCGTCGGCGTCATCACCCGAGCTCGCTGCCTGGGTGGCCCGATTCGCGGGTACGTGACCCCAAAGCAGGAAGCGAACGGAGGCACGATGAGCCAAGCACGCCCAAGCGTTGACGACATCCGCCTCGGGCACGGCCTGTCCCCCGAGCGCCGCGAGGAGATCATCGAGCAGCTGCGGCCGCTCGACTCCCAGCTCGCCCGGCTGCCCGCCGACGGGTTCGACGCCGAGTTGTCGGTCAAGGACGGCGACGAGGATCAAGACTTCAACAAGAAGCAGTACGTCACCTTCGAGGTGTGGGCCGCCCGAGGCCATCGCTACGTCACCACGTCCCGCGAGCCCAACTTCGCCGACGCGCTGACCGAGGTGCGCGACGACATGCGCAAGGTCATCGGGCGGACCCTCGACAAGCGGATCGACCAGAAGCGCCGTCCCTGAGCCACCCGGCCGAAGGGCCGCCCCCACCCCGCACTTGGTTCGACGCTCCGGTCGGCTTACGATACCGTCCGTTACCCGGGCAACGAGGGGACGTCCTTGCACGGCGGCGTGGCGTACCTGTCGACGGCGAGGCTGCTGCCACCGCCGCTTCCCGCCGAGCACCTGGCTCGCCCTCGCGTCGATGACCTGTTAGATGTCGCCGCCGCCTCGCCGCTGACCGCGATCGTCGCCGGCCCGGGGTACGGAAAGTCCACCGCGCTGGCTGCCTGGGCAGCGGAGCGGCGCCTGTGCTGGTACACGTGCTCCCCTGGTGACGCCCGGCTGCCGTCGCTGCTGCAGGGGCTGACCGCGGCGTTGCGCAGCCGAGTGCCCACCATGCCGCCCGAGCTCGGCGCCGCCGTCCGCGGAGCTGCCGGTCCCGACGCCGACGATGTCGACCGGGCCGACGCGCTGGCCGCGCTGCTGGCAGAGGCGGTCGACAGCGCCAGTGGAGACACCCTGCACCTGATCCTGGACGGCACCGACGCGGTCCCCGCCGACAGCCCCGGCGGGCGGCTGCTGGCCAGCCTCGTGCAACAGGGGTCGGCCGCCCTGCGACTCGTGCTGAGCGCCCGTTCGGCGCTGCCCCTGGACATCACCCGCATGGTCCGCCGCGGCGAGGCCACCGAGGTCACGGGCCAGGCGCTAGCGTTCACCGCCGACGAGACCGCCGCCTTGCTGAGGCTCATCGGGGTCGCCGACCGTGAGCTCGCCGAGGCCGTGCACGGAGCCACCGCGGGTTGGCCCGCGGCGGTCCGCCTGGTCGCTGAGGTGCTGCGAGACCGACCAGCCACCGACGTCCATGCCGTGCTGGGGCGGCTGCACGCCCCGGGGGGTCGCCTCCACGGCCTGCTCGACGAGGAGGTGCTCGGCCGCGACCGCCCCGACCGCCGTGACCTCGTGCGCCACCTTGCCTTGCTGCCCCGCGTCAACGTGGCGCTGTGCGAGCACCTCGGCGTCGTCGATGCTGCCGCCCGGCTCGCCGAGCTCGAGCGGTTCGGCATCCTGCTGGACCACGAGGACGCCGACGGCTGGTTCTCGCTCGCGCCGGTGGTTCGGGACGCGGTGCGCGTCGGCTTTCCGCTGCCCGAGGAAGAGCGCCGCGACCTGGCTCAGCAGGCGGCGTCGTGGCTGGTTACCGCAACGCGCACCCGAGAGGCTCTCCAGGTGCTCGAGGAAGGGGGCGTGGACGACGCGCTCGCCGACTTCCTGGCCGAGCACGGGTCCCAACTCGTGGCCCAAGGCGCCTGCACCGACGTGGTTTCCGCCGCGAGCCGGCTGCCAGACCGGTTGCACAGCCCTGGTGTTCGCCTAGTGGAAAGCCACGCACGGCAGGTGCTCGGGGACTGGCAAGGCGCGCTGGACGGCTTCTCGACCGTGGCCGGCAGCGAGGGTCCGCTGTCGGCGGGGCTGGCGTGGCGGATGGGGCTGATCTACCACTTTCGCGGCGAGTTGGACGCCGCCTTGGAGACCTACCAGCGCGGCTTCGCCGACACCGACCCGGCCCATCGCGTCGACCGCGCCCACCTGCTCGGCTGGGCGGGGACGGCCAACTGGCTTCGTGGCGACCTCGAGGTGTGTCGACGACTCGGCAACGAGGCGTTCGCGCTGGCTCGGGCCGCAGGCGACGCCAGCGCGCTGGCGATCGCACACACCACGCTGGCGCTGGTGGCGGCAGCCGACGGCGACCGGCGCGCCAACGAGGCCCACTACGTGCGAGCACTCGCCGCTGCCGAGGAAGCCGGCGACGTCCTCCAGCTGCTGCGGATCCGGTGCAACCGCGGCTCTCGGCGCCTGGAGGAGGGCGCGTACGGCGAAGCGGTCGCCGAGCTCGAGGTGGGGCTCCGACTCGCCGAGACCTCCGGGTTCGCCGCGCTGCACGGCGTCACCCTGTGCAACCGGGGTGGCGCGCGTCTGCGGCTGGGGCGCCTGGAGGAGGCCGCCGCAGACTACGAAGCCGCCCGTGCCCGCTACCAGCGCATCGACTCGAGGATGGTCAGCTACGCCCTGGGTGGCCTCGGCGACGTCCATCGCACCCGGGGCGACCTCGCCCTGGCGCGGGCCGCCTACGAGGAGGCCGTCGACGTCGCCGAGTCCGCGGGTGACGCCCAGGGTCTGATCCCGGCCCTGGCTGGCCTCGCCCGCGTCGTCGTGGGCGACGATCCGGCGGCGGCGACCGAGCTGGCCGAGCGGGCGGTGACCGGCAGCGGGGCGCTCAGCGAGGTCGAAGCGCGCCTCGCCGCCGGCTGGGTGGCCCTGGCACGCCAGAATCGCGAATCCGCCGAGGCCCACGCCAAAGCTGCCGAAGCGGCCGCTCGGGGCCGCCGGGACCGTGCCGGTCTCGCCGAGAGCCTCGAGCTGGAGGCCCTGGCCGCATCAGACCCGGGGGCGCACGCCGGTCGCCTCGACGAGGCCGCGGCGATCTGGCGCCAGCTCGGCGACCCGATCGGCACGGCGAGGTCGACGCTGGCCGCCGCGCAACTCGACCGCGGTGGGCGTCGCCAGGACGCGGCTCGCGCCAGGCGGCGGCTGCGGGAGCTGGGGGTGTCGACGCGTGCGGCCGAGGTCGCGGGCACGCTGCGAGAGGTGGAGGCACACCTCGCTTCGGATGTCGAGATCGGCGTCCTCGGGGGCTTTGCGGTGCGACGCCGCGGCGTGACCGTGCCCCACACCGCGTGGCAGTCCCGCAAGGCGCGGGAGCTGGTCAAGATCTTGCTGGCGCGCCGCGGACGGCCGACTCCCAGGGAGCAGCTGCTGGAGCTGCTGTGGCCCGACGAGGACCCCGTGCGGACCTCGAATCGCCTGTCGGGGCTGCTGTCCGTCGGGCGGGCGGTGTTCGACCCCCACAAGCAGGAGGACCCCGACCGGTTCCTGACCGCCGACCGGCACACGATCGGCCTGGACTTCTCCCACATC
>SLAO01000185.1 GCA_007126835.1 Nitriliruptorales bacterium
ACGAACTCGAAGTACTGATCGTCCTCGTGCCACTGCCGCGTCGCCATCGCGCGACCGGGATCCCCGGTGAAGAACTCCACACTGCCGCGAGCAATCGACATCGAGCTCACGTCGAACGCCGAATGCACCACCGACGGCTCGGTGACATCCCCCTCGAAGTCGAACAACGCGATCGTGGCGGCGTCGTCTTGCGCTCCGGCAGCCAGTGGCAGCAACCCAAGCAGCAGGACCGTGACGGCCAGCAAGAGAATGGTCCGGGACTTGTCACGAGAGCGCATCGGTCATCCTCCGCTGGGTGGTCCATGGCACGCGGTGGCCCAGGCCGATACCGACCGTGGACCGCATGGACTGGCGGTCGAAGGCCGGGTACCTAACCAGCCCATGACAGCCGGGTCAACGGCCGATTCGTGACATCTGTGCAGAATGGCTGTCGACCCAAGCAGGAGAGCCCGTCCAAACCCCTAGGCGTTTTCACCGTTTGTTCACCTGGCGCGCGACAGGCCCTCGTTACGATGCGCCCCTTCAAGAGCCGCCCGCGACGGCTTTCGGGGGCCGCCCGGCGTAGCTGGCCGATGTGCGGTGGCGCCGATCCGCTGGAGCTTGCTGGCGCGGGCCCACGCCGGAAGACAGAGGGAGCATCGTGATGACCGTCGCCCGTCCGTACCGTCGTCTGGTGGCCGTGGTGGCCGCCGGGTTGCTGCTCATACTCACCGCGCCAGGCGCCGCAGCGGGGCCAGGCCAGGGAGTGCCTGGCGACTCGCCCGCCCGCAGCGGCCATGAAGTCTGGTCGCTGGACCAGGGCACCGACCTGATCCACGTCTACGACAGCCGCGACTACCGCGAGGTCGCCACGATCGATGTGAGCCCCGAGGCGCTGTCCGACCGCGGCTTCCAGCACGAGCCCCCCGGGGACTCCACGGTGCCGCACATGATCGACTTCGACTCGAAGGACCGGTACGCGTTCATCGCGGCCACCGCCGGGGAGGCCACCATCGTGATCGATGCGCGCGCCAAGGAGGTCGTCGAGGTGCTCGGCACCGGCGCCGGCAGCCACATGACGGCGGTCACCCCGGACGACTCGTCGGCATGGGTCGCAGCCATCGGGGCCGAAGAGCTCGTCGAGATCGAACTTGGCCGGCTCAACAGCGCCCGACCCACGTTCGAGGTCGGCACCCGCCTCGCCGTCGAGGATCTCCTCGCACCGATCGAGGAGGACAACCCCGACTGGGCGCCGGTGTCACCCGACGAGGCCACCGACGACGACTTCGCGTACGCCTCCTACAGCCCGGTGTGCCACCAGTACTCCCCCGACTCGTCGGAGGCGTGGGTGACCCTGGGTCCCGGCTGGGCGCATGGCGGGTTGTTCGTTCTCGACCTCGACGCCCTGGAGGTCTCGGCCGCCTGGGACCCCAGTGAGGTCAAGGCCAACTGCGGCATCTCCGTCAGCGAGGAGCTCGCGGTGGCCAACTGGAGCGGCGAGGTGGTCGAAGGCGCCGACACCGCCGGCGAGTGGTACGTGTTCGACCGCGCCAGCAAGGAGTTGGAGGAGACCAACAGCGCGGCTTCGGGCGACGTCCAGGGCCTCGACGCCCACGGGCTCATGCTCAACCCCGACGGGTCGGAGTACTGGATGGTCAACCGCAGCTCGAACGACGGGCTGGTCGTCAACGCCGACGACCGCAGCGTCGTCCGAGAGCTGACCTCCGGACTCGAGGCGCCCGACATCCTCGACTTCGCCCCCGACGGGTCCAGGGTCTACGTGTCGCAGCGCGGGCCTGACCCGGTCAGTGGTGCGCCGCACGCCGCGACGGGCTCCGAGCCAGGTGTCGCCGTGCTCGACGCCAGCAACGGCGAGCGCGTCGACTTCCTCACACCCCCCGAACCTGGGGGCGACGCCACCAACGACATCCACGGCGTCGGTGTGCGCACCCTCGGGCCGGGCGAGCGCACCGGCCCCGACCGCGCGGCCGAGCGCAGGCCCGACCACGCGACCGAGCGCACCGGGCTTGGGTCCGCGGGCCCTGGCCGCGCAGGTCCGGGCCGGCCGTAGTCCCGGCACATCGCAAAGTCAGCAGCCGCGAGGGCCGGTGCCAACCGCCGGCGACGGGGCGTGACGCTACTCCAGCAAGCGCCCCGCGTCGGCGTCCATGCCGGCGGCACGCTCGACCATGGGCTGCAGACGGTCGGGGATCTCTGGGATCGCCGTCTGGTCCGTGACCAGTGAGCCATCGACATCAAGCCGCACGGTGATGCGGACACGGAGGTCGGCGTCGAGGTCGGGGTAGTCGCTGCGGAAATGCGCGCCGCGCGTCTCCCGGCGCTGTTTGGCCCCCAGCAACGTCGCCTCCGCAGCGACCAGGCCGGCGCGCAGATCGAGGACGTGGGCAAGGTCTCCCCACCCCTCCGAGCTGGGGCGCACATCGACCCGCGATGCGGCCTCACGGATCTCGCGCAGGCGGGCCAGCCCCTCGTCGATGGTGTCCTCGGTGCGCACCACGCCGGCAGTACGCCAGACCTCGTTGCGCACGGCGCGCTGCAGCGGACGAGCGAACTCGTCACCATCACTCACCAACGCGTCGAGCGCGTCGTGAGCCGCCGAGAGGACCGCCCGGCTGCGAAGCTGGACGTCTTGACGGTTGCTGAACGCCGCCGCGGCCTCCCCAGCACGGCGCCCGAACACGATCGTCTCAGCCAGCGAGTTTCCGCCCAGGCGGTTGGCGCCGTGCAGGCCGGCGGTGGCCTCGCCGGCGGCGAACAACCCCTCGACATCCGTCTCGCCCGTGTCGGGCACGACGCGCACGCCACCCATCGAGTAGTGCGCCGTCGGGGCGACCTCCATGGGGTCGCTGGCGATGTCGAGCATCTGCGTGTCGAGGAACTGCCGATACATCCGCGGCAGCTTCTCGAGCAGTGCATCCCGGCCGATGTGGCTGACGTCTAAGTACACGCCGCCGTTCGGCCCGCCGCGGCCCTCCTCGATCTCGGTGTAGTTGGCTAGGGCCACGCGGTCGCGCGTGGACAGCTCGAGGCGGTCGGGGTCGTAGCGCTCCATGAACCGGTCGCCGTCGGCGTTGTACAGGCGCCCGCCTTCGCCGCGAACCGCTTCGGTGACGAGCACGCCCGCCCACTCTTCGGGGTGGACCATGCCGGTGGGGTGGAACTGCACCAGCTCCATGTCGGCCAGCGTCGCGCCGGCGCGCAACGCCAGCGCCATCGCGTCGCCGGTGTTCTCGTCGCGGCGCGAGGAGCTGCGACGCCACAGCCGGGTGTGACCGCCGGCCGCGAGCACGACAGCGTCAGCGAGGAAGACGATCCGCTCGCCGGTGCGCACGTCGAAGCCCATCGCGCCGAAGCAGCGACCGTCCTCGACGAGGAGCTCGGAGACGTACACGTGGTCGACGACGTCGATTCCCAGCGAGGCGACCCGCTCGGTGACGGCGTTCTGGATCGCCCGGCCGGTGTAGTCGCCCGCGTAGCAGGTCCGCCGGTAGGTGTGCGCGCCGAAGTAGCGCTGGTCGATGCGCCCGTCCTCGGTCCTCGCAAAGGCGCAGCCCCACTCCTCGAGCTCCTCGATCGCGCGGGGCGCCTCCTCGACCAGCAACTCGACGAACCGTGGGTCACCCAGGAGGTAGCCCTCCGCTAGCGTGTCAGCGGCGTGCTGTTCGAAGCTGTCGTCGGGGTCGTGGGTGCCCAGCACCGCGTTGATGCCGCCCGCGGCGAGCACGGTGTGCGCGTCGTTGCGGGCGCGCTTGCCGACCACCTTGACGTCGACGCCCTCGTCGTAGGCAGCGATGGCCGCCCTGGACCCGGCCGCGCCCGAGCCGACGACCAGCACGTTGGACACGTCCTGGCGAGCGGCTGGAGGCGCGGGGGTCATCGCGCCCCCAGGGGCCTCATCGCTCGGCTGCCCGGCGGGCGACCGAGGTCGACAGCGGGGTTGTCACGCACCGCTTTGCGGCGTGAGCCCGTGATCCTTGGTGAGCTCTCGCAGCAGCTCGTGAGCGCGCTCCCCACGCCACGCATCGTGGCGCTGGCACTCGCGGATGAAGTCGGCGACGTCCTGGTGCTCGGAGTCCGCGTCCTGCAGGTACTGCTCGTACAACTGCGCCGCCTTGAGGGCGTGGTACTGGATGCTCACGAGGTTGTAGACGATGTCGTCAGCCGGTGTGTGTGTGCTGCCCATCAGGCACCTCCTCGGGTCGGGGGGGTAGCGCGTATGCCCGGGCGGGCACCGGTCGAAACGGCCTTCGATCTGCGCGAGGGCGACAGCCCTTGGGCTCGACCGCCAGCACACGCGCAGGCCCCGCAGTTGCGCGCCCGACCGCGACGCGTCCCACGGACGACGTTGCGATTCCGACGTCCTTACACGTCGCAATCGCAACGTCGTGCACGGAGCCAACCACACCAACCTCAATGGGGCTCAGGAGTCCCACCAGCGACGCGGTGGACGCCTGAACAGCCCCGGCGAGGGGTCACTGCCCGCGCGCCCACCGGAAGTAGACGAACACCCGCCCGGAGTTGTTGGGGTCCTTGTTGACCCGGTGGTATCGGGCACGAACGTCGCCGCGGTCGAGGAAGCGCAGCACCCGCTTCTTCAGCGCGCCGCTGCCCTTGCCGCAGATGATCTCGAGTTGCGTGGCCTTGCGCGCCTCGGCGTCGTCCATGGCCTGCTCGAGCGCAGCGTCGATCTGCGCGCCCTTGTTGTAGATGGGATGCAGGTCCAGCGTCAGTTCGCGTGAGGACATATCGACCCACGGACGTCGTACTCGGTTCGGCTGTCAGCCCCGATCGTACGTCCACGCAGCGGTCCCACGCCCCGGATCTACGCGGTCTGCGGCAGCCGGACCGTGAACGTGCTGCCCTTGCCAGGAGCGCTGGTCACGGCCGCGATGCCGCCGTAGCGCTGGGCGGCGTTGCGCACGAGCGACAACCCAAGACCGGTGCCACCCTCCTCGCGGCTGCGCCCCTTGTCCACCCGGTAGAACCGCTCGAAGATGCGCTCTTGCTCCTCGGCGGGGATCCCGATGCCGGTGTCAGCGACGCTGATCGTCAGCCACTGGCCCTCATCGCTCACGGTCACGTGCACCTCCCCGGACACGTGGTTGTAGCGCACCGCGTTCTCGAGCAGGTTCGCGACGATCAACCGCAGGTCCTCGGGCGCGACCGCCACGTCCACATGCTCCGGAAGGTCGACGGTGAGGGTGATGTCGCGCTCGGCGGCAAGCGGCGCGAGCCGCTCCAGCTGCTGGCTGACCACCCGGCTTACGTCAACGTGCGCATGGGGGCGCGTCGCGGCCTCTTCGAGCCGCGACAGGTCCAAGAGGTCGCGCACGAGCCGCGCCAAGCGGGCCGCCTCGACCTGCATCCGCTCGATCATCCGCTCGGCACGAGCGGGATCGCGCCCGACGGCCAGGCTGAGGGCCTCCGACAGGGCCTGAAGTCCGGCGACTGGGGTCTTGAGCTCGTGGCTGGCGTTGGTGACGAAGTCACGGCGCATCGCCTCGACCCGCCGGGTCTCGGTCAAGTCGGTGACCACCAGGGCGATCTCGCCGGTCGCCGTGGGCACCGCTCGTGCCTGAAGAACGCGCTCGTCGCGCGCGCCTTCGAGTTCGACCGCCCGGCGTTCGTCTTGGGCCCTGGTGACCGTCTCGGCGAGGCGCACGTCGCCCAGCACCGCCTCGGGGGTGCCTCCGCGGGCCGTCGCGTCGAGATCGAACAGGCTGCGAGCGGCCTGGTTGGCGTAGCTCAACCCGCTGCTGAACAGCAGGATCGCCGGGGGAAGCTCCTCGAGCAGGCGCAGCACCCGGGCGCGTTGCGTGACGAGCCGGCGGTGCAGGACGACGGCCACGGCCAGGCCTGCCAGCCCTGCAACGGGTGCGACCAACAGGGCCGAGGCCCCGGTCACCGCCGTCAACACCCCGACGCCGGCGGCCAGCGCCGGCAGGAGGAGTAACCAGCGGCGGGCCATGCCCGACGCTAGGCGTCGCTGAGCTTGTAGCCGACCCCGCGGACGGTGAGGATCCGCGACGGCTCGTGAGGGTCGTCCTCCACCCGGCCGCGGAGCCGCTTGATGTGCACGTCGAGGGTCTTGGTGTCACCGACGTAGTCGGCGCCCCAGATGCGATCGATGAGCACCTCCCGCGTGAGCACGCGACCCGCGTTGCGCACCAGCAGCTCGAGCAGCGCGAACTCCTTGGGTGGCAAGTCGACCGGGGCGCCTCGCACGGAGACCTCGTAGCGCTCCGGATCGACGCGCACCCCTGCGGCCTCCAGCGACGCACCGGGCTCGGCCGCCTCCCGGTCGGCTCCGCGGCGCAGGACGGCTCGCACGCGCGCGGTCAGCTCGCGCATGCTGAAGGGCTTGGTCACGTAGTCGTCCGCGCCTAGCTCGAGGCCGACCACCTTGTCGACCTCCGAGTCTCTGGCGGTCAGCATGATGACCGGAACCGAGGAGTGGACGCGAAGCTGGCGGCACACTTCGGTGCCCGAGATGCCGGGCAGCATCAGGTCGAGGAGCACGAGGTCGGGGCGCTCACGCTCGAACGTCTGCAGCGCCTCGTGACCGTCCGTGGCGGTGGTGACGTCGTAGCCCTCGGCAGCGAGGCCGAACTCCAGCGCCTCTACGAGCGATGGCTCGTCCTCGACCACCAGCACCTTGGGCATCGCAGCGGAAGCGTAGCCGGGCGCAGCCACGGCGGTCGGCCGTGCGGCCCCCTGCCGAGCAAGGTTCACTAGCGTTCACCCATCGTTCTCCAACGCGCCCCCCGGTCATCGCCAGTATGCCCTGCGGGGCAGCGGTCCCGTCGCGAATCGCCCCGATGAGCGCAGGATGTCGCCGTCGGTGCGCGCGGTGTTCACCCTCCCGTCACCTACCCCCGGCAGCATCGTCTGTGGCGAGCCGATCGCCCATCACACCGCTGCGGAAGGACAAGCGCGATGGACCACCGAGCGACCACCAACGCCCTGCGGCCGCAGGGGGTGACCCGACAGCCGGAGGTCACCCACCAAGAGGCTGCGTCGCCTCGGCCGTCTCGCGAGGTCGCCGACCCCGTGCTGCGCCTCGACGACGTGGCGGTGTCATACGGGGGCCTCACGGCGATCCAGGGGGTCAACCTCGAGGTTCCCCGCCACGAGATCACCGCCCTTATCGGTCCGAGCGGCTGCGGCAAGTCCACGCTGCTGCGGAGCATGAACCGCATGAACGACCTGATCGCCGGCGCCAAGGTGACCGGGCGCCTGCGCTACAACGGCGAGGACGTCTACGCCTCCGACGTCGACCCGGTCGAGGTGCGCCGGCGCATCGGCATGGTCTTCCAGAAGCCCAACCCCTTTCCCAAGTCCATCTACGACAACGTCGCGTTCGGTCCCAAGCTGAGCGGTGTCAATCGTGGGCTCGACGACATCGTCGAGCGGTCGCTGGTGCGCGCTGCCCTCTGGGACGAGGTCAAGGGCAAGCTCAAGCAGTCCGGCCTGACCTTGTCGGGCGGGCAGCAGCAGCGCCTGTGCATCGCCCGCGCGCTCGCCGTCGACCCGCAGGTCATCCTCATGGACGAGCCGTGCAGCGCCCTCGACCCCGTCGCGACGATGGCCATCGAGGACCTCATGGCCGACATGCGGCAGGACCTCTCGATCGTGGTCGTCACCCACAACATGCAGCAGGCTGCGCGCGTGTCGCAGCGCACAGCGTTCTTCACCGTCAACGTCGACGAGGCCACGGGACACCGCACCGGTGAGCTCGTCGAGTACGACCGCACCGCGACGATCTTCACCAAGGCCTCCGACAGCCGCACCGAGGGCTATATCACCGGCCGCTTCGGCTAGCCAAGCGGGGTCTTGAGGATGCCACGCCACCGACACACGGCCGTCGTGACAGCGATGCTCGGGGATCCCGCCTTGCCCGACCCGAGGCCCTGGCGCGAAGCCGTCAGGCTGGGCGCCTGCCTGGGGCTGCCGTTCGGGGTGGTGCCCGCCGCGCTGCTGCTGGAGCTCGCCCCTCACCTGGGGTTCCTGCAGCCAGCGGTGTGGTCGTTCGGGGGGATGTTCGCGCTGTTCACGGGCCTGGCCAGGGCCAGGCCCCGAGCCGTCGTCTGGGTCGCGGCCGCGACGGGCTCGGGGTTGCTGGTGCTGTTCGCCCTGGGCGCCACGGCTTGGACGCTGTCCCAGCCGATCGTTGACGCGCTTGGCTAAGCCCGCGTCGGTCTGGGTGGCCGTGGCGGCGCAGAAGACATCAGCGCCTCGCACCCGGTAATGCCATGATGCACCACATGAAGACGACGGTGACCCTGGATCCGGACACGGAGCAGATCGTCCGACGCAGGATGCGCGAGCGGGGGATGTCGTTCAAAGAGGCACTCAACGACGCGATCCGCAGCGGCGCACGAGGCACCGGCACCGAGTTCCGGACGCAGACCGCCTCATTGGGTCGGTCCCCCGCGAACCTCGACCGGACCCTGCCGGTCGCTGCTGCCCTCGAGGACGACGACCTTCTGCGCAAGACGCGCACCGGCTCGTGACGCCGGCCGACGCGCACATCTTGGCTGGCATGCCGGCGGGGTCGAGAAGCCCCCGCGGCTTGAGCTTCAGATCTGGCTTCGCTTGTTGATCAGCCGGGCCACGATCGTGAGGATCAGCACCAGCGAGATGAGCGTCAAGCCGCCGGCCCATGCGCGCTCGATCCCGGCGTCGAACGGCTGGCGCAACCCGTCGGTCATGAGCAAGCCGATGTCGGCTTGGCCGTTGCCGCCCTGGAAGGCCATCACCACGGTGCGTGCCCCCAGCGCCGTCAGGATCAGCGGCGCGGTCTCTCCTGCACCTCGGGCGATCGCCAGCATGCAACCGGTGATGATGCCGGGCCCAGCCGCGGGGATGACCACCTTGAGGGTTGTCTGCCAGCGCCGAGCGCCGAGGCCGAAGCTCGCGTTGCGCAGGTCGGGCGGGACCTGATGGAGCATCTCCTCGGCGGTGCGCACGATGATCGGCAGCATGATGATGCCGAGGGCGACCGCGCCGGTGAACGTACCGAACCGCAGTCGCGTGACCAGGATCGCGTACACCGCCAGCCCGACGAAGATCGACGGTACCCCGGTCATGACGTCGGTGAAGAACCGCACGACGCGGGCGAACCAGGTGCCGCCCTCCTCCACGAGGTAGACCGCGGCGGCGATGCCGAGGGGGATGACCATCAACGCCGCGATGCCGGTGGTGTAGACCGTGCCCCAGATCCCGTGCAGGTAGCCACCACCGGCTTCGCGGTACGACAGCGGCTCCACCTCGGTCAGGAAGCTCCAGCCGAACGCCTCGCCGGAGTTGACCACCACCTGCCACAGGATGATCACCAGCGGCACAACCCCGCCGATGACCGCACCGAGCAGCACCATTGCCATGACGCGGGACTTGATCCGGCGCCGGCGCGCAGTGGGCTCTAGCTCGTACAGGCTGCGCTGCGAGCCGGCTGGGCCAGACGATGTGGGCTCGAGCGTGTCGGTGCTCATACGGCGGCGTCTCCCGAGACGCGCCCGGCGCGCATAACGATCAGCCGGGCGAGGACGTTGACCAGCATGGTCATGACGAACAGGGTCACCCCGAGGGCTAACAGCCCCCAGATGGCTTCGGGCGACGCGGTCGCGAACGTGTTGAAGATGACGGCTGTGACCGCGTCGCCGCCGAAGAACAGGCTGGTTCCCATCCGCTGGCTCGACCCGACGGTGAAGGCCACCACGATCGTCTCGCCCAGCGCCCGACCGATGCCGAGCATCGTGCCGCCGACCATCCCCGGGAACCCCCGCGGGATGATCACCCACCGCATGACCTCCCACCGGGTGGCCCCCATCGCGTAGGCGGCGTTGCGCTCATCGGGAGGGGTGTTGGCGAACGTTTCTCGGGTCACTGCAGTGATGATCGGCAGGATCATGATGGACAGGACCAGCCCCGCCGACCAGTAGCTCGCCCGCTGGGCAGGGCCCGACAGCAGCGGCAGAGCACCGAGGGGGGAGTCCGCGATGAACCGTCCCATCGGGTCGGTGACCACTGGGATGAAGAAGAACACCGCGACGATGGCGATGACGATGCTGGGCACCATCGCCAACGTGTCGATCGCGTAGACCAGCGGCTTGCGCAGCCACCAGGGCGCCAGCTCGTTGGTGAACAAGGCGATGCCCAGTGCCAGCGGGACGGCGATCACGACCGCCAGGACTGAGATCACGACGGTGCCGTAGATGAAGGGCAGGGCTCCGTACGAGCCGGTGACCTCCGATCGGGATTGGCCGGTGCTCCACTCCCGCCCGGTGAGGAAACCCCAGACGCCCTCGGCCTGGAAGATCGGCCACGCGCTGACGGTCGTGCGGCCCATCATCACCGCCAGGATCACCAGCACGCTGGTGGCTGCGACGACCACCGCCCAGCGAAACAGCGGGTCGGCCAGCCGGCCTTTCCCGGAGGCGCGCAATCCGCCCGGGCCCTTGTCGAGCGTGGGTGTCGTCATCGACGTCCCCTCCCGAGAGGCGACCAGATCGGTCGGGGGCACCTCGCCCCCGACCGACCCGCTCGCCTGCGCCGGCTACTCGGCCGAGTTGATCCGGTCGATCTCTGCCAGCACCCGGTCCTCGAACTCCCCTGTCACCGGGGCGTAGAGCAGATCGCGGGCCAGGGCGTCGCCGTCGTCGGAGCCGACCGCCCACGTCAGGAACTGGCGCAGCGACTCAGCGACGTCCTCGTCGTAGCCGCACTCCCAGGCCAGCACCCAGTGGGTGCCCACGATGGGAAAGCCCCCGGAGCCGACGTCGAGGATGTCGTAGCGGAAGTCGGTGGGGATGTCGTCGATGATGCTGTTCGGGCCGGTCTCGATGGTCTCGAGCGTCGGCTCGACCGCGTTGCCGTCAGCATCGACGACGGCCGTGGTCGGGATGTCGTTCTCGATCGCGTAGGCGTAGCTGACGTAGCCCACCCCACCAGGCTGCTGCTGCACGTTGGCGGTGACGCCCTCGTTGCCGTTGCCTCCGATGGTGCCGGCGGCCCAGTCGATCTCGTCGCCGGCGCCGTACTGCTCACTCCACCACTCGACCTCGTGGTCGAGGTAGGTCGTGAAGATGTAGGTGGTGCCGGAGCCGTCGGATCGGTGCACCGGGATCAACGGCGTGTCGGGGAGGTCCACGTCCGGGTTGAGGTCTGCGACCGCGGGATCGGTCCACGTCTGGATCTGGGCAGCGAAGATGCCCGCGATGGCGTCGGCGTCGAGCACGAGGCTGGACTGCCCTGCTTCCTCGAGGGCCGCGTCGAGGTCGGGGTCGTTGTAAGCGACCGGCACGGATCCGAACGCGTCGGGGATGTGCAGCGGGTCGCACCCGCGGATTTCCTGGGCGTCGGCGATCTCCTCCTCGGTCAGGTAGCGCTCGGAGGAACCGAAGTCGACTTGCTCGGACAGGAACTGCTCGACGCCGCCACCCGAGCCGATCGACTGGTAGTTGACAGCGATGCCGGGTTCGTTGTCGCGGGTCCACTCGAGCATGAGCGGGGTGATGAAGGTCGCGCCCGCGCCCAGCAGGTCCGCGGTGTCGGCGGCAACGCCGACCTCGTCATCGGCGGAGATCAGCTCAGCGTCGTCGTCCTGGACTTCCTCTGCGCTCTCGTCGTTGTCAGTGTCTTCGTTGCCGGCGTCGTCGGCGGTGACATCGCCGGCTGGCGCACCGCTGCAAGCCGCACCGGCGAACGCCAGGGCCAGCAACAGGCCGGTCAGCATGATGGACCAACGTCGCATGGGGCTGTCCTTCCTCAATCGCGTTGTCGTCGTCTTCTCAGCACGACCGCAACGTAGGCAGGGCAGGTAGC
This sequence comes from Nitriliruptorales bacterium, assembly GCA_007126835.1. GTDB lineage: Bacteria > Actinomycetota > Nitriliruptoria > Euzebyales > Egibacteraceae > SLAO01. Next base: position 11,824 of record SLAO01000185.1, read on the forward strand.
AGCCCACCGGCCCAGCAGTGAACGAAGGATGAACGGTGGCCGACAGTCCGTCGCGGGCCTGTCGGTGCCGAAGCCAGTGGACGGCCGATGTTCACCGTGGCTTCACGTAGCGGGCAGACTGGGGTGCCGGCACCGTCGTGTGCAGCGCCCACACTTGGCGCTATGAGCCCAGGAGCCTCGCAGCCGATGACACGACAGCCCGACCCGTTGGACTGGCTGGAGACCGAGCGCCGCCAGCCCGGCGGTTCGCGCGTGGAGTTCCGCCAGCAACTCGACGACATCGACCGCCACTTGGTGGCCGCGGGCGCCGCGGTCGCCGAGCGCGTGCTCCCAGCCACCCACGCGTTCCTCGAGGCCGATCAGCACGCGGCCGATCAGGTGATCGCCTCCAGCCGCGAGGTCGATGCCCGGTGCGAGCAGCTCGAGGAGGCGTGCTACATCGTGCTCGCCCGCCAATCCCCCGTCGCGGGCGACCTCCGGCACATCGTGGGGGTGCTGCGTTCCACGGCCGACGTGCAACGCTCCAGCTACCTGTTGACCCACATCGCGCGGTCGCTGCGCTGGGTGCACCCGCCGTCGATGAGCGAGGAGCTGCGCACGACGATCCAGCAGTTCGGGACCGTCACGTCAGAGATCTTCACCAGCGCCGTGCAGGCTTGGCGCACCCACGACGCGCTCACCGCCACCGAGCTGTCGCGGCGCGATGACGAGGCCGATCGGCTCCAGAAGTACCTGCTCACCGAGATCTACACGGGCCGGCAATCAGTCGAGGAAGCCGTCAGCTTGGCTCTGCTCGCGCGCTACTACGAGCGCATCGCCGACCACGGAGTCGCGATCGCGCGCCAGGTCACATACTTCGTCACCGGCGACGTTGCCCCGCACGCTGGCGAGGCGACCGGCGGTGCTCCGTAGCCGAAGCTGACGGAGGAACTCGGCGAGGGTCCCCGCGGCGGCGCCACCGCGCACCGCCCGCACACGCGGCCGCGGCGCTACGTTGCCGGGGCGCCCAGCTCGTCGAGCAACCCGCGGACGCGCCGCTCGATGTCGTCGCGAATGGGGCGGACCTCTTCGACCGGTCGGCCGGCGGGGTCGTCGAGCTCCCAGTCCACGTAGCGCTTGCCCGGCAGCACCGGACAGGTGTCTCCGCAGCCCATGGTGACCACCACATCGGTGGCCGCGAGGGTCTCCTGCGACCACGCCTTGGGCTGCTGGTCGTGGATGTCGACGCCGACCTCGCGCATGGCCTCCACTGCCGCCGGGTTGAGGTCGTCGGCGGGCTCGGAGCCCGCCGACAGGACTTTCACCCGGTCGCCGGCGAGGTGGCGGAGCCATCCGGCGGCCATCTGGGAACGACCGGCGTTGTGGACGCACAAGAACAGCACGGTGGGGGTGTCAGACACATGGACTCCTGTTCACGGGGACCTCAGTCGTTCGGCGATGTCTTGGAAGGCGGCTTCGAACGCTGACCGGTCACCCGATGCGGGGTCGCGCACCGACCAGTGCACGCGCGGGCGGTCCCACGGGATGCCACCCTCCTGTGCCCGGTCGCACACCGAGACCACCACGTCGGGCTCGAGGGCCACGTCGTCGTAGCCGCGGGGGCGCACGTCAGCCAGGTTGAGGCCGAAGTCGGCCGCGACCTCAACCGCGAGAGGATGGACAGCCGGGGCCGGATGGTGGCCGGCGCTGGCGGCTGGCTGGCCGGTCAGCTTGCTCCACAAGGCCGCCGCGAACGGCGAGCGAGCGGAGTTCCCGGTGCAGATGAACACGGGTTTCCGAATCTGTGGCGCCGGGTCGGGGATCGGCAGCCGATCCCGCGTGCCCGTTCGAAGCCGGACGTAACGACGCCGGCGATCCCCCTCCGAGACACGGCGCTCGACGACGCCGGCGTCCTCGAGCGCGCCGAGGTGAAACGCCAGCAGGTTCCAGTCGAGGCCTGTCAGCTCGCGCAGCTGCCCGGGCGTGCGGTCTGAGACCTGCAACGCGTCCACGAGCGCGAGCCGAGACGGGTCCCCAAGCGCGCGGTGCCAGCGCGCACGCTCCTGCAGGGACTCCATTGCCTCAACTTCCATTGAGGTAATGGTACCAGGCTGTGCGCGTGGCCAGGCCCTGTCTCCGACGGGATCGGCGAGCGGGTCGCCGGCCACGACCTCGGTGACCGCCATCGCGGCTACCGACGGGGCCGCCAGCGCGAACCACCCCACGCGCGCGTACAGCGCGGTCTGCGCTCAGGGCCCGACGCAGCCACAGGGCCACGGCAAAGGCGACCAGCGCGGGCACGACCATCCCGAGATCAAGCAGGAAGACCGTCCACGCCATGCCGCGCCGCCTGGGCGCCAAACCCCAAGGCGCGCTGCCGGTGGTCTGGTGGACGGATTACGCCGCGGCCTACGAGCCTGAGTGGCGGGTAGCCGATCACCCCGGTCGCGCGAGGCCGTGCTCGAAGGCGTACACGACGGCCTGCACCCGATCCCGGAGGCCGAGCTTGCCCAGGAGGTTGCGCACGTGGGTCTTCACGGTGGTCTCCTCAAGGAAGAGGTGGCCGCCGATCTCGGCGTTGGTCCAGCCGCGGGCGACGCACTCGAGGATCTCCCGCTCCCGGTCGGTCAGCTGCTGCACAGCGGCGGGCTCCTCGCCGGGGGGCGGTTGCGCGCGGGCGAACTCGGCGATCAGCCGTCGGGTCACCGCCGGCGCCACGAGGCCGTTGCCGGCAGCCACGGTGCGCACGGCTTGGACGATCTCGTCGGGTGCGGCGTCTTTGAGCAGGAACCCGGCCGCGCCCTCGCGCAACGCGGCGAAGACGTACTCGTCGCGGTCGAAGGTGGTGACGACCAGCACGTCGACGGGGTCGTCGGCGAGCTGGCGTGTGGCTTCGATGCCGTCCATGGTCGGCATACGCACGTCCATGAGCACCACGTCGGGCGCACTGCGTCGCACCGCGGCCAGGCCGCTCGGCCCGTCACCGGCTTCGTCGACCACCTCGATGTCGGGCTCGGGGTCGAGGATGGCGCGCAGCCCGTTGCGGGCCACCGCTTGATCGTCGACGAGCACGACGCGGATGGGTGTCATGACGGCTCCTGCTCGCCGAGGGTCGTGGGCAGGTCGGCGCGGACGGCCCAGCCGCTGGGTTCACGGGGCCCGGCGTCGAACTCTCCGCCGAGCAGGGTGACGCGTTCGCGCATGCCGATGAGGCCGTGGCCGGGCTCATCCTGCCGGGCGCCGTGGCCGGGCTCATCCTGCCCGGCGCCGTGGCCGGACGCGTGCTGCCC
>SLAO01000060.1 GCA_007126835.1 Nitriliruptorales bacterium
CCCCGAGCCAGACGGCCTTCCCGAGCCGCAGGCCTCCGACGGGTCGGTGGTCTACGTCGGCGACATCACCGAAGCCCGCGGCGCCGCGCTGGCTGTCGAGGCCGTCGGGGCGCTCCCGGCGCCGCGGCCGCCCCTCCGGCTGATCGGACGGGTGCGTCCGGAGCTGGCCCGGCGCTTGGCGGCGCGCGCCGCGGACCTCGGCGTCGAGCTTGACCTGCCCGGGTTCGTGCCCCACCCCGATGCGATGGCCGCCGCAGCGGGAGCGGCCGTGGGCCTGTCGCCGCTGGCGGACACGCCGAACTACCGGCATTCGCTGCCGACCAAGACGCTGGAGTACCTCGCCGTCGGCATCCCGGTGTTGGCCAGCGACCTGCCCGGGACCGCCGAGGTGCTCGCCGGCCGGCCGGGCGTGCGCCTGCTCGCGCCCTCGGACGTGGTCGCTTGGCGTGATGCGCTCGCCGACGTTCTCGCTGACCGCACTGCCCGCGACCGTGCCCGAGAGGGCGTCGACGACGTGCGCGCCCGCTTTCGCTGGCCGGCGCCGGAGTTGCGCGCGGTCTACGCCGAGGCGCTGGCCCACACGCGCCGGCCTCGTTCTGGAAGGCGCTAGCCTTTGCGCCCGTGACCCCCCGCCTGCTGCTGTGCACGACCAACGGCACCGGCCTCGGCCACCTGACCCGGACGATGGCGATCGCTCGCCGGCTGCCCGAGCGGTGGACGCCGGTGATCTTCAGCCTTTCCCAGGCGGTTCCGATCGTGCGTCAGCAGGGCTTTTCCTGCGAGTTCCTGCCCTCGGCGGGCTACGCGGGCCTCGACCGGGGCGACTGGAACCTGCTCTACGAGCGCCGGCTCGGGGAGTTGCTCCTCGAATACGACCCCGCCGTGGTCGCCTTCGACGGCACCTACCCGTACGTGGGGTTGTTCGCCCAGATGCCCGCGCATCGTCAGCGGCGCTTCGTGTGGGTGCGCCGGGCGATGTGGAAGCCCGGGCTCGGGCGCGAGAGCCTCGGTCGGGCCGGGTTGTTCGACCGGGTCATCGAACCTGGCGAGATCGCTGAAGACGCCGACCAGGGCGGCACCGTTGCGCAACGCGGGCAAGCCATCCGGGTGGGGCCGGTCCTGGCCACCGAGCCTGACGAGCTGCACCCCCGTCCCATGGCGCGCGCTCGCCTCGGCCTCGAGCCCGATGCGACCTGGGCCCTCGTCCAGCTCGGCGCCGGCGCGATCAACGACACGTCGACGCTGATCGGCGCGGCGTTGGCGGGCCTGTCGGAGGTGCCCGGTCTGCGCATCGCGCTTGCAGAGTCGACGATCGCGCAACGCCGGGCCGACGTACCCGAGGGGGTCTGGCCGCTCCAGCGCTACCCGCTGGCGCCGGACCTGGCCGCGTTCGACCTCGCGGTCACCGCGGCGGGCTATAACAGCGTCCACGAGCTCGCCGCCGCCGGCGTGCCGACGATCTTCGCGCCAAACCGCGACACCCAGCTCGACGATCAGCTGGCCCGGGCGCGCTACCTCGCCCAGCAGGGTGCTGCCCGCTGCTGGGACGACGGCACCTTGGAGGGGTTCCGAACCCAGCTCGCCACGCTGCTCGATCCCAGCACCCGGACCGAGGTCGGGCAGCGAGCGCACTCGTTGGTCACCCCGGGCGGTGCGCGGCAGGCCGCCGCCGCGCTCGTGGAAGGGCTCACGCCGTGAGGGCGCCTTGCGTGGTCAGGGGGCACCCGGTCAGCGGCCACCCGGTCAGGGGCCACCCGGTCAGAAAGGCCACGGCGTGAGCCAGCCTCCCGCCAGCGTGGCGCGCCGGGTGTACCGGCGCGGGCTCGCGCTGCTGCCTTCGAGCGCCCAGATCAGCGCCAAGCGGGCCATGCTGTCGATGCGCCGACGAGTGCGCCATGCGGTTCGGCGCAGCCGAGGGCTCGGGATCATCGACGTGCCAGGCGGTCAGGCCGGGCACGCGCCGGTGCTCGTCGCCGCGCTCGGCGTCGACGACGCCGGACTAGCCGTCGCCGCGGCCCACGCCGTCACCTTGCGGGGGCGGGGCTGGCCCGCCCTCGTGCTCACCGACTGCGACGCCTTCGGGGAGCTGCGCCGCCACGACCTGCCGTTCGAGTACGTCCCACCCCCTGAGGACCACGCCCGGGTGCTGACCGGCGACTACGCCGCGTTCCTGGAGCGCCGCGCCCGCGCAATTCGGGCCACGTGGCGACCGGGCACGGTCGTGGACGTCGGCGAGCGGCCCCTGCCCCACGCGCTCGCCCGCCTGGTCCGACAGGGCCGACCGCCGGGCGACACCGGTGACGATCGTGGCCTAGGCTGTCGCCAGTGATCCTGCGCGTCCGACGGAAAGCATGGTGCAGATGGCTCCCAGCGTCTACGTGGGGATGAGCGCCGACCTCATCCACCCTGGCCACATCAACATTCTCGAGCGAGCCGACGAGCTCGGCGACGTCACCGTCGGTCTGCTGACCGACGGCGCGATCGCGAGCTACAAGCGGTTGCCGCACATGACCTACGAGCAGCGCAAGGCGGTGGTGGAAAGCCTCAAGCCGGTCACGCGCGTGGTGGCCCAGGAGACCCTCGACTACGTGCCGAACCTGCGCGAGCTCCAGCCCGACTACGTCGTCCACGGCGACGACTGGCGCACCGGGGTGCAGCGCGAGACCCGCCAGCGGGTCATCGACGCCCTGCGGGAGTGGGGCGGCGAGCTCGTCGAGGTGCCCTACACCCAGGGGATCAGCTCGTCGCAGCTCAACGAATCGGTCAAGCAGATCGGCACCACCCCGTCGGTGCGGCTGGCGCGGCTGCGCCGCCTGCTCGACACCAAGCCGATCGTGCGCCTGCTCGAGGCCCACAACGGCTTGACCGGACTGATCGCCGAGACCGTCGAGGTCCAGCGCGACGCCAGACTCGTCGAGTTCGACGGGATGTGGTCGTCGTCGCTGACCGACTCGACAGCCCGCGGCAAGCCCGACATCGAGGCGGTGGACATCAGCGCGCGGCTGTCCAACGTCAACGACATCTTCGAGGTGACCACCAAGCCGCTGGTCTTCGACGGCGACACCGGCGGCAAACCGGAGCACTTCGTGTTCACCGTCCGGTCACTCGAGCGCCTGGGCGTCTCGGCGGTCATCATCGAGGACAAGGAGGGCCTGAAGCGCAACTCGCTGTTTGGCACCGAGGTCGCCCAGACCCAGTCGACGATCGAGGACTTCTGCGCCCGGCTGTCGATCGGCAAGCAGGCGCAGATCACCGACAGCTTCATGATCATCGCGCGGATCGAGAGCCTCATCCTCGACAAGGGCATGGACGATGCGGTCGCGCGGGCCCAGGCCTACATCGACGCCGGCGCCGACGCGATCATGATCCACAGCCGGCGCAAGGAACCCGACGAGGTCTTCGAGTTCTGCAAGCACGCCGAGGGGTTTTCCAAGCGCGTGCCGATCGTCGCGGTGCCCACCAGCTACAACCAGGTCTCCGAGGACGAGCTCGCCGACCGCGGCGTGAACATCGTGATCTACGCAAACCACATGCTGCGCGCCGCCTACCCCAACATGCGCAAGGTCGCCGAGACCATCCTCCACAACGGCCGGTCGCTGGAGGCCGACCAGATGCTCTCGCCGATCTCCGAGGCGCTGGCGATCATCCCGGACAACCGATGATCCCTCCCCAGCTCGTCGTCGAGCAGCTCGGCCGGGCCGGCGTTGACTTTTTCACCGGCGTGCCCGACAGCTTGCTGAAGGAGTTCGGCACCCACGTCATGGCGACGCTGCCCCGCGAGCGTCACGTCATCGCCGCCAACGAGGGCGCGTCGGTGGGCATCGCGGTCGGCCACTACCTGCGCACCGGCGCCCCGGCCGTCGTGTACCTGCAAAACTCCGGCTTCGGCAACACCATCAACCCGCTGATGTCGCTGGCCGACCCGGAGGTCTACGGCGTGCCGATGGTGCTGCTCATCGGCTGGCGCGGTCAGCCGGGCGTGTCCGACGAGCCCCAACACGTCAAACAGGGCCGCGTCATGCCCGCGATGCTCGACGCCATGGAGGTGCCCTGGGCGGTGCTGCCCCGCGAGCCCGACGCGGCGGCTGCCTGCCTGCGCGACGCGGTCGCGCACGCCACCGAGCACAGCACGCCCTACGCCATCGCGGTGGAAAAGGGCACGTTCGCGGCGGCGGAGATCGCGCCTGCCGGCGACGCCGACGACGCGCCCGCGCCTGCGCTGAGCACCCGGGAGGAAGCTTTGGGCGCGGCGGTTGGCGCGGTCGGCGAGGGGTCGATCATCGTGTCGACGACGGGGATGCTCAGCCGCGAGCTGTTCGAGCTCCGCGTCAACGACGGCTCGGAC
>SLAO01000052.1 GCA_007126835.1 Nitriliruptorales bacterium
AGGTCTCCGAGCTGTCGATGCGCTACGAGGAGCTCACCGCCGACGTGGCCGCCCTGGAGTCGCCCGAGCGCATCCGCGAGGTCGCCACCAGCGAGCTTGGCATGGTGCCCGTCGAGGACCCAGCGTTCTTGTCGATCGACGACGTGCCGAGCCGGACACCCGTGGCCTCGGGTGACGCCTCCATCGACGGCCAGGCCCCCCTGGCCGATCCGCTCAAGCAGTTCTTTGCGTCCGGTGGCTAGCCGGTGACCGGCTCGACTGGGTACCGGCGGCCGGCCATGGCCGCGGCCGTCCGCCGGTCGAAGTCCGGCCGGCGCCTCGGCGTGTTCCTCATCGCCTACCTCGTGCTGACCGCGGCGATCGGTTGGCGGCTCGTCACGGTGCAGGTGGTCTCGGCCGACGAGTACCGCGCGCTGGCGGAGCAGCAGGTCCAGCGCGAGGTCGCCGTCCCCGCCCGCAGGGGCAAGATCTATGACAGGGAGGGAGAGGCGCTGGCGCTGTCGCTGCCGGCGGCGAGCGTGTACGCGGATCCACGGGCGATCGCCGCGGCAGAGCTCGACCCGACGTTCATCGCCGCCGACCTCGAGCCCTTGCTCGACCGCTCCATGGACGAGCTGATGGACGCCTTGACCCAAGACACCGGGTTCGTGTACCTCGGACGCCAGCTGCCCCGGGCGGTCGGCGACCAGATCCGTTCGATGCGCCTGCCCGGCGTCGGCGTCCTCGAGGAGCCCCAGCGGCGCTACCCCGCAGATGGGCTCGCCGCGCAGGTGGTCGGCTTCGCGGGGCTCGATGGCGAGGGCCTGGCCGGCGTCGAGCTGTGGCACGACGACCTGCTCGCAGGAACGCCAGGGGCCCTGCGCCAGGAACGCGCGCCGGGCGGGGTGGCGATCAGTGCGGCTCCCCAGGAGGTGCAGCCCCCGGTCCCGGGCGAAGACGTCGTGCTGACCATCGACCGGGCGCTCCAGCACCACGCCGAGCGCGTGCTCGCCGAGGCGCTCGACACCCACGATGCCGCCGGGGGATCCGCCGTCGTCGCCGACGTCAACAGCGGCGAGATCCTCGCGATGGCCTCCGCGCCGAGCTTCCAACCCGAGGCCGACGACGTCGACAGCTACACGCGACGCAACCGCGCGGTCACCGACGTGTTCGAGCCCGGCAGCGTCAACAAGGCGATCACCCTGGCCGCGGCGATCGAGGAGGGCGTGGTCGGTGCCGACGAGACCATCCACGTCCCCGAGGCCGTCAACGTCGGCGGCAAGCGCTTCACCGACTCGACTCGGCAGCCCGCGCGCAACCTGAGCGTCACCGAGATCATGGCCGAGTCCTCGAACGTGGGCACGATCCGGATCGCCGACGAGCTCGGCGACGACCGGTTGCGCCGCTACCTCGAGCAGTTCGGCCTGGGAATGCCGACGGGTCTGGGCTTTCCCGGAGAGTCGGGTGGCATCGTGCCGTCGCCTGATTCCTGGTATGCCACCACCCGGCCGACCGTGGCGATCGGGCAGGGCGTGTCGGCCAGCCTGCTCCAGGTCGCCGGCGTGTTCCAGGCGATCGCATCCGGGGGGGAGCGCGTCGAGCCCCGGCTGGTCCGTGGAACGGTGGACGCCCAGGGCCGCTTGGAGGAGACCGGCGATCCCGAGCGCCACCGCGTGGTCAGCGCCGACACCGCCGCGCAGGTCTCGTCGATGCTCGCCGCGGTCGTCGAGGATGGCACCGGTGCCAACGCGGCGGTGCCCGGCTACCGGGTCGCCGGCAAGACGGGCACCGCGCAGAAGCCATCAACCACCTCGCGCGGCTACGAAGCAGGCGCGTACATCGCCACGTTCGCCGGCTTCGCACCCGCTGACGATCCCGAGATCGTCGTGGCCGTGATGATCGACGAACCCCAGGACCAGTACTACGGCGGCGAGGTCGCCGCGCCGGTGTTCGCCGAGCTGATGGAGTTCACCCTCGGCCACCGCCGAGTGCCGCCCACCGAGGAGGGCGAGCGGGAGGATCCCGCACCCGCCACCGACAGCGAGTAGTTGCGTGACTGCCCGCCCGGCCGTTCGCGCTGCGCGATCTTGCCATGCAGCGTGCGTATGCTCGGCGGCGGCAGCCGGCCCCGACCCTCGAGGAACCGTCAGCGTGTCCGAGCAACCCGACCCCGGTCCCGGCGTGCCGCTTGCTGCGATCGCTTCGGTGTGCGACGGCGAGGTGAGGGGAACGGCCGACGTGGAGGTGAGCGACGTCACGCATGACAGCCGTCAGGCCGGCGCGGGAACGCTGTACGCCTGCCGGCCAGGGCTGCGCGCAGACGGGCACGACTTCGCGCCCGAGGCAGCAGAGCGCGGGGCCGCCGCACTGCTGGTCGAGCGTTGGCTCGACGTCGAGCTTCCCCAGATCCGCGTCCCGTCGGTGGCCACCGCGATGGGTCCGGCGGCTTCGCACGTGCACGGGGATCCGTCGCGCCGACTCGACCTGTACGGCATCACCGGGACCAACGGCAAGACGACCACGGCGTACCTGCTCGAGGCCGTGCTCGCCGCAGCCGGCTTCACCACCGGTTTGATCGGCACCGTCGAGACCCGGATCGCCGGGGAGGCCGTCCCGGGCGTGCGGACGACCCCCGAGGCGACCGATCTGCAGCGGCTGCTGCGTCACATGGTCGACCGCGGGGTGGGGGCGGGCGCGATGGAGGTCTCAAGCCACGGCCTCGCGCTCGGCCGCGTGCGCGGGACCCGGTTCTGCGCGGTGGGCTTCACCAACCTGAGCCAGGACCACCTGGACTTCCATCGGGACATGGAGGACTACTTCGCCGCCAAGCAGGCCCTGTTCGACGGGTCCTACGCCGACGCCGCGGTGATCTCCGTCGACGACGACTGGGGCCGGCGCCTGGCCGACGCCGCCGTAGGCGACGTGGTCACCGTGTCGACGTCCGACGAGGTCGCCGACGCCCACGCCAGCGATATCAGGCAGACCCCGTCGGGCAGCGTGTTCAACGCTCATCTGCGCGGCCGCACCCTGCGCGTCAACACGCCGTTGATCGGCCCGTTCAACGTCACCAACGCGTTGCTCGCGCTCGCCCTTGCCGAGGCCGGCGGCGTCGACGTGGCGCAGGCGGCACAGGGCCTGGAGACGCTCGCTGGGGTCCCAGGGCGCATGCAGGTCGTCGACGAGGGCCAACCCTTCGCCGTGCTCGTCGACTACGCCCATACCCCCGACGCGGTCGAGCGCGTGCTCGACGCCGCGCGCGCAGCGACCGGGCCAGGCGGGCGGGTCATCGTGGTTCTGGGCTGCGGCGGCGACCGCGACCGCGACAAGCGCCCGCAGATGGGCCATGCGGCGACGTCGGGAGCCGACCTGGCGGTGCTCACCAGCGACAATCCCCGGTCGGAGGATCCCGTGGCCATTCTCGACGAGATCGAAAGCGGAGTGAGGACAGACAACGGCGGAGCCTGGGAGGTCGAGCCGGACCGCAGGGCCGCGATCGCGCGCGCCATCGAGGCCGCCTCCGACGCCGACGTCGTGGTCATCGCCGGCAAAGGCCACGAGGCCACGCAGGAAGTCGCCGGCGTCCACCACCCGTTCGACGATCGTCTGGTGGCAGCCGAGGTGCTGCGGGAGGTCCGGCGGTGATCCCGCTTCGACTCGCTGACCTCGCCGACGTCGTCGGAGGCACCCTGACCGAGGGGTCCGACGGCGACGCTGTCGTCGACGCGGTGACGATCGACTCACGAGATGCCACCGCGGGCGCCTTGTTCGTGCCGCTGGTGGGGGAGCGCGCCGACGGGCACGACTTCGTGCCCGATGCGATGGCCCGCGGTGCCGCCGGGTACCTGTGGGGCGAGGATCGCCCGGTGCCGCCCGAACCCGGGGCTGTCGTCGTCGACGACCCCGCCGACGCCTTGCTCGGACTTGGCCGCTGGGTGCGTGACGAGGTCAACCCGCTGGTCGTGACGGTCACCGGGTCGCAGGGAAAGACCACCACCAAGGACATGATCGCCGCAGCAGTGGGCACGTCTCGGTCCGTTGTGGCCAACAAGGGGTCCTACAACAACGAGCTCGGCGTGCCGCTGACCTGCTGCCGGCTGCAGCCCGGCAGCGAGGTGCTGGTAGCCGAGGTCGGCGCGCGGGGGATCGGACACATCGCGCTGCTGGCGGGGATTCTACGGCCCGACGTGGCGGTGGTCACCGCAGTCGGCGCCGCTCACCTCGAGCTGCTCGGTGACATCGACACGGTGGCGCGGGCCAAGACCGAGCTCGTCGAAGCGCTCGGGCCGACCGGCACGGCGGTGCTCAACGCCGACGACCCGAAGGTGGCGGCGATGGCGGCGCGTGCGCC
>SLAO01000021.1 GCA_007126835.1 Nitriliruptorales bacterium
GCTGACCGCGTTTTGCCGGCGCCACCACCGCATGATCGAACATCACGGCTGGCAGCTGACCCTGCACCCGGCCACCGGGCAGGTCACCTTCACCCGCGATGACCGTGCCTGGACCACCCTGCCCAACGGCACCGGCCTGCCCAACCCCCCACCCACCCCGCCGCCACCAGATCCTCACGCTCCCTTCTGAGCCCGGGTGGGCCTGCGGCTACGATCCGGCCGAAGGTCCTGGCGCGCTCGCCAGTTGCGCCGGCGCTGCAGGGAGCCCCATGGGAGATGCTGCGAGGTCACAGGCCCCCACCCTGTCCTGGGTCTACGTCGGACAGGGGTCGATGGGCGCTGCGGCCTTCGTCTCGGTCATGGAGCGCCGCGGTGACGTTCCTGCGCCCCGCGCTGTGCTGTCGGCTGAACCGCCGTGGGGCGTCCGACCCGTGGCAGCGGCGGCGGAAGCGCGCGACTGCCCGGTCCATCACGTAAGCGCGGTCGGTGAGGACCCCGTCGGGCAATGGCCGGACGTCTTCGCCGACCTCGATGTCGCTGTCGTGGGTTGCTGGACCGAGCGGATCCGGCGCCAGGCGCTGGACCTCCCGCGTGAGGGGTGGTGGAACCTGCACCCGTCGGCCTTGCCCGCATGGCGGGGTCTCGACCCGGTGGGCTGGCAGCTGGCTACCGGGGCCCGCGAACTCGGATGCACCGTCCACCGCATCACCGAGGGACAAGACGACGGCAACATCCTGGCTCAAGGGGCCGTCACCGTGGAGCCGGGCGACGATCGTGAGGCGGTGCTCGTGCGCGCCGGCGCGCGGCTCGGCGAGTTGGCCGCGCATGCGCTCGCCCGGTTGGCTTCCGGCGCATCGGTCGATGACCGCCCCCAGGATCCGCGCGCAGCCACATGGTGTCCGCCCGGTGGTGTGGTGGCGATGCTCGACCCGCGACAGCTTCGAGCCGCCGCCGGTGCGCGAGTGGCCCGGGCGTTCAGCCCGCAGCCCGGGGTGGCGCTGGCGAACATGGCGGGTGAGCAGCGCTTCGCCGTCGTCGAGATGGGCCACGAGCTGGACGTGGCCGACGTCCCGGGGGCGATCGAGGGGATCGACGGGTACGACGGCGTCAACGTGTCCGTTGCGTTCCGCGACCGGTGGGTTCGGGGCCGCACGTGGATGGTCGACGCCGATCGGCCCTCGGTGACATCCCTGGGACCATTGGAGCTGTCCGGCGAGGGTGCTGACCCCAGCGACGGCCCGCCGTCTGCGGCTCCGCAGGGGTAGGGCGAGTTCCGAAACGAGCTTGTCAACCGGGAGCAGCGGCCACGAGCCCGTGCCGTGCTGCGAAGAGCGCTGCCTGGGTGCGGTCCGGCAGCTCCAGCTTGGCCAGCACGTGCGAGACGTGGGTCTTGACCGTCTTCTCGGCCACGCCCAGGCGTCGGGCGATGAGCCGGTTGGTCAGCCCCTCCCCGAGCAGCGCAAGAACCTCGTGCTCCCGCGCGGTCAGCTGCGCGACGCCGGGATGGCCGTGATCCTCGCGCGCGGCTGCCAGGATCGTGCCTGTGACCTGGGGCGCCAGGATGGACTCGCCGCGGTGGGCCGCGCGGATCGCGGCCTCGAGGTCGTCGGGGTCGATCTGCTTGAGCAGATACCCGACGGCGCCGGCGCGAACGGCCGCGAGCACTCGATCGTCCTTGTCGTAGCTGGTCAGCATCAGGACTCGGGTCGCGGGACGCTCGGCTACGATCTGCTCGGTGGCGGCGACCCCGTCGAGCGCTCCGGGCAGCAGCAGGTCCATCAGCACGACATCCGGTGCGAGGTGCCGTGCCTTGCGGACGGCCTGCTCGCCATCTTCTGCCTCAGCCACGACCTCGAGGTCGTCGCGAGCGGCCAGGAAGGTGCGCAGACCCTGGCGCACGATGGGATGATCGTCACAGATCAGCAAACGCACCGTCGCACCGTCAGTCATCTGGCACCTCGGCGGTGACGGTCGTGCCCTGTCCACGGGTGCTGTCGATGCGCACCTTGCCCCCGGCCTCGCGAGCCCGCTCGCGCATCGAGGTCAGGCCGAGATGGCGCCCCCGGATCCGCGCATGGCGCGGATCGAAGCCGTGACCGTCGTCGGCGACGACGAGGCGGACCACCCCGTCGGCAGCGGCGAGTTCGACCCGGACGGTGGCGGCAGCTGCGTGGCGGAGAGCGTTACCGAGCGCCTCCTGGGTGAGCAGGAACAGCTCCCTGCTCCGGCGCTCGTCGAGCTCCACGTCGTCGATCTGGTCTTGGATGTCGATGTCGGTGGCCCGGGCGAGCAGGCCGACATGCTGACGCAGCGCGGGACCGAGGCCCTCGTCGGCAAGGTCGGCAGGTCGCAGGTCGTTGATGACCGTCCGCAGCTCCTGTTGGACCTCTGCGACGAGCTCGCGCGCGGTATCGAGATGCTCAACCGCGGCTGTGGGCTCGTGGGGCAGCTTGCGTCTGGCCGCGTCAGCGGTAAGCGAGAGGCTGAACAGGCGCTGGCTCATCGCATCGTGCAGGTGGCGTGCGGTCGCGGTGCGCTCCTCGGCCACGACGAGCTCCCGGCTGCGCTCCCACAGCCGGGCGTTGTCGATCGCGACCGCGGCGTGCGCGGCTAGCAGCTCGATGCAGGCTTGATCGTCGGCTCCGAACGCCCGGGCCGACTGCTTGTCGGTGCAGTAGAGCGCGGCGATCACCTCGCCGTGACTGACGACCGGCACGCCGAGGAACGAGCCCATGTCTGGGTGCGCGGCAGGCCACCCTTGGTAGCGGGGGTCGGTCCTGATGTCGTCGGTGCGGTAGCTCTCCTCGGTGTCGAGCATGGCTGCGAGGAGGCCGTGGACTCGGGGCAGCGGGCCGATCGCGGCGACCTGCTCGTCGCTCATCCCCGTGTAAAGGAACTTGGCGAAGCCACCCATGCCGTCGGGGATGCCGATGGCGGTGTAGCGGGCGTCCACGAGGTCCTTAGCCGCGTGGATGAGCTGCCACAGGACCGGCTCGAGCGAGCGCTCCCTGGACAGCGCCAGCACGACGTCGTGCATCGCGTGTGCAGCAGCGGGCTGCAAGGTGGAAGGGGGCTCGGACATGTTGTGGACGATACCGCCGGGGTCGGGTCCGACAGCTGGTCGCCGACGCGGGTTGGCGACATGAGCAGACTAAGCTCGCGTCGGCGTGACCGCCTCCGACCTTCGACCGAGATTCGGATCTAGTGCGGGTGTAGACCAGAGGCAGCGTCGTGCCGTCCATGAGCCCAACGTCGTGGGTGGCCAACTCCACGCACGGAAGGTCGGCCTAGGTCCACGGCTGCATCCGCACCACGACGTCGTCGGCGAGTGGCGGATCTGAGTACTCCGGGGTGCAGCCGCTACGCCCGGTCGCTGAGGGAGGCCACTCCCGCTTCGCGTGAGCAGTGCGCACAGCAGTAAAAGCTTCCGTTTGCCTCGACGCCATGGCCGATGACCTTGATGCCGCAGCGCTCGCACACCGGAGCCATGCGGTGAATGGCGCACTCGAAGCTGTCGAAGGTGTGCGTCGCGCCGGCGGCGTGCACCTCGAAGGCCTTGTCGTAGTCGTTGCCACAGACCTCGCAGCGGGCCATGCTGGATCGACCTCCTCCTCACGCGGTTGGCTTACGCCGCCCTAGGGTTGCCCGTTGGCGCCTCGTTCACCCGTGGGACGAGCTTCGAGCGCGGCCACCGCTCCTGCGGGAGGTTGCGCAGGCGTCGCTACTGAGGCTGGCCGTCCTGGGATGGCTCGGATGGGCCGTCCCCGTCGGCTTCCTGCTCGGCGATCTCGGCGTGGATCTGGTTCATGTCGAGCTCGCGGATCTGATGCAGGACGTCGTCGATGGCTTCGCCCGGCAAGACGCCGGACTCCTTGAACAACACGACGCCGTCGCGGATCGCGACGAGCGTGGGGATCGACTGGATGCCCAGCTGCCCAGCTAACTGCGGCTCGGACTCCGTGTCGATCTTGCCGAAGACCACGTCTGGGTGACGCTGGCTGGCCTCCTCGTAGATGGGCGCGAACTGGTGGCAGGGTCCGCACCAGTCAGCCCAGAAGTCCAAGAGGATGATGTCGCCGTCGTCGACGCGCTGCTGGACGTCCTCGGTGGTCAGTTGCTCGGTCGGCATAGCAGGGTTCCCTCTCGGTTCGGGTTCGGCTCGGCTCAACGACACGCCGGTGGCCGTGCATTCCAGATCTCGCCCGAGCGTTCCACTGCGATGGCCGGCCTACGCCTGCAATCCAGCAGAAGCGTTAAATTTGACAACTATCCACAAACCTTCGAAAGTGAGCGCCATGGGTAGCACCGACGACCGAGGCACTGATTTGCCCCTCGAGATTCGCCGAGATCGCATCGCAGGGGCGATCGCGGAGGTCGGCCATCTCCGTGTGATCGACCTTGCCGATCGCTTCGGGGTTTCGGAAGTGACAGTGCGCAGCGATCTTGCCGACCTCGAGCGCCGCGCGCGAGTGCGACGCGTGCGCGGCGGCGCCGTGGCGGCCCGATCGCGGGAAGGCGAGCGGTCGTTCGAGGAGATGCTCGGCGACCGTGCGGGCGAGAAGCAGCAAATCGGAGCGGCGACCGCCCGGTTGATCACCCCCGGCGAGACGGTGCTGCTCGACGTCGGGACCACCACCACCGCCGTGGCGCGCGCGCTCGCCGCCCGAACGGATCTGCACGAAGTCGTCGTGTTCACCAACGGCTTGACCATCGCGTTGGAGCTTGAGGCCGCGATCCCCCAGATCAGCGTGGTCGTCACCGGCGGCACGCTGCGGCCGCTGCAGCACTCGCTGGTCGATCCATTGGCCGAAACCGTGCTGGAACGGGTGCACGCCCACACGGTGATCCTGGGCTGCAACGGCATTGACGCCGACGCTGGCGTGACGAACATCAACCTGCCCGAAGCGGCGGTAAAGCGGCGCATGTGCGCGGCCGCGCAACGCCGCGTCGTGGTCGCGGACGGTTCCAAGCTGGGCCAGGTGTCCCTGGCCCCGCTGTGCCCGGTCGGCGACGTCGACCTGCTGGTCACCTCGTCGTCAGCCGATCCTGCGGTCGTTGAAGAGCTCCGACAAGCCGGCGTCCCTGTGGAGGTCGCAGGATGAATGCGCCAGACGTGCCCCTGCCGGTCGAGCCGCACCGCCGCCGCAATCCCCTGACGGGTACCTCGGTGCTCGTGTCGGCCAAGCGCACCCAGCGGCCGTGGCAGGGCGCCGAGGAGGCTCCCGCCCCGGACGAGCGGCCCCGCTACGACCCCCAGTGCTATCTGTGCCCGGGCAACACGCGCGTCACCGGCGACGAGAACCCCGAGTACGACTCCACGTTCACGTTCACGAACGACTTCGCGGCGCTCCGGCCGGAGGGCGAGCGGGAGACGCTCGGTGGTCACCCGCTGTTCCGGGCCGAGACGCAGCCCGGCACCTGCCGGGTGATCTGCTTCTCCCCCCGCCACGACCTCACGCTGGCCGAGATGTCGGCAGGCGAGCTCGACGCGGTCGTGGACCTGTGGATCAGCCAGATCCGACAGCTCGGGCCCGGGTACCGCTGGGTCCAGGTCTTCGAGAACCGCGGGGAGGCGATGGGCGCGTCGAACCCGCACCCGCACGGGCAGGTCTGGGCCAGCGCGGCGATGCCCGCGGAACCGGCCATCGAAGACGCCCGGCAGCGCGAGTACCTCGACAACCGCGGGTCACCACTGCTGAGCGAGTACGCCGAGGCCGAGGTCGCCCTGGGCGACCGGGTCGTCGCCGTCAACGACGACTGGGCGGCGCTGGTGCCCTACTGGGCGGTCTGGCCGTTCGAGACGATCGTGCTTCCCCGGCGCCACGCGCCCCGGCTGACCGACCTCTCCGCGGAACAGCGGGCGGCCCTGGTGCCGGTCCTGCAGGAGCTGCTCGTGCGCTACGACAACGTGTTCGAGCACCCGTTCCCGTACTCGATGGGCTGGCACGGGGCTCCTGGGCTCGTCGCGCCAGCCCCGCACTGGCAGGTGCATGCGCACTTCTACCCGCCCCTGCTGCGCTCGGCCACGGTGCGCAAGTTCATGGTGGGCTACGAGATGCTCGGCGAGGCCCAGCGAGACCTGACGCCGGAGGAAGCCGCCCACCGTCTGCGCAGCGTGGACGCGGTGCACTACAAGGTCCGCAGTCAGACGCGCTCGCCGGGAGGGGCAGCGTGAGTGCGCGACAGCGCGCTGTGGAGCGCTTCGCAGCTGCGTGGGGTGGGCGGCCCGAGGTGCTGTCGCGCGCCCCCGGGCGCGTGAACCTGATCGGAGACCACACCGATCATCAGGACGGCTTCGTGTTGCCGATGGCGGTCGACCGTGAGGTGTGGCTGGCCTTGCGGACCGTCGACGACCCTCGGGTGCGGATCGTCTCGGCCGAGGAACCCGGCGCGGTCACCGTCGCGCTTCCGCCCGAGGGACCGCCGCAGCGTGGATGGGGCGGCTACATCGAGGGGGTGCTGTGGTCCCTGGGGGAGGCCGGCTATACGTTGGGCGGCTGGGAGGGCGCCGTCGCCAGTGACGTACCCGTCGGCGCTGGGCTGTCGTCGTCGGCTGCGCTCGAGCTGGCGGTGGCCCTCGGGGCGTTGGCTGCGTCGGGGCAGGCCCCGCCGGACGACGGGGTGCTCGCCAGACTGGCGCAGCGGGCCGAGAACGACTGGGTCGGCATGAGCTGCGGGATCATGGACCAGCTCGCCGTCACCGCAGGGCGCGCCGGCCATGCGCTGCGGATCGATTGCCGAACGCTCGAGCACACCCCCGTGCCCATGCCCGCTGGGGTCGCCGTGCTGGTCCTCGACACCGGGACGCGTCGAGAGCTGGCCTCGAGCGCGTACAACAGCCGGCGAGCCGACTGTGACGACGCCGCCCGCCGGCTTGGGGTCGCGGCGCTGCGCGACGTGGACGCGGAGGCCGTGGCTGCCGCCGGGCTCTTAGACCCCCTGGGGCGACGGGCACGGCACGTCGTCACCGAGAACGCCCGGGTCAACGCCGCGGCCGACGCGCTGGCTGCCGGCGACTGCGCGGCGTTCGGTCGGCTGATGTCGGCCAGCCACGCCAGCTTGCGTGACGACTACGAAGCCTCGACGCCGGAGCTCGAAGCGATCGTGTCGGCAGCCGCCGCGCAGCCAGCATGCTACGGCGCCCGACTGACCGGCGCCGGGTTCGGTGGATGCGCTGTCGCGCTGGTGGAGGCGGACTCGGCCGCCGCCGTGGCGGCGGCGGTGTCCGACGCGTACCACGAAGCGACCGGTCAGCGCTCTACCGTGTACGTGTGCGAGGCGGCTGAGGGCGCCGTCGTGCATCGACGTCAGGAGTAAGGATGCGTGTCCTGGTCACCGGCGGCGCCGGGTACATCGGTTCCACAACGGCCGAGGCCCTGCTGGACGACGGTCACGAGGTGGTCGTCCTCGACAACCTGTCACGCGGCCATCGCGAGCTGGTGCCCGCCCGGGCCCGGTTCGTGGAGGGGGGCGTCGACGACCCTGCCGCCGTCGACGCCGCTCTCGGCGGGGGAATCGACGCCTGTCTGCACTTCGCCGCGCTCATGGAGGCCGGAGAGTCCATGCGGCGGCCCGAGGCGTTCTTCGCCACCAACACCGGTGGTTCGTTGCGGCTCCTAGAACGTCTGACGCTCGCCGGGGTGCAGCGCTTCGTGCTGTCATCGACCGCAGCGGTGTACGGGCAACCCGACGTGGTGCCCATCGACGAGGACACGGCCTTGGAGCCCACCAACGCCTACGGGGAATCCAAGCTGCTCGTGGAGCGCGCCCTGTGGTGGCTCGCTTCGCTGCGCGGCCTGCGCGTGGCGTCGCTGCGGTACTTCAACGCCTGCGGGGCCACGCCGGGGCGCGGCGAGGACCACGACCCCGAGACACACCTGATCCCCCTGGTGCTCGCCGCGGCTGCCGGGCGGCGCGAGCGTATCGACGTGTTCGGGACCGACTACCCCACACGTGACGGCACGTGCGTGCGCGACTACGTCCACGTGGCCGACCTCGCCGACGCGCACGTGGCCGCGCTGCACGCCCTGGAGGAGCATCCGACCATGGTCTGCAACCTGGGCAGCGAGACGGGCTTTACGGTCCGCGAGGTGATCGCGGCAGCCGAACGCGTCACGGGGCGCCCGATCCCGGCCGTGGACGCGCCGAGGCGGCCGGGCGACCCCGCAGAGCTCGTCGCGTCGCGCGGGCGTGCCGGCCGGTTGCTGGGGTGGGAGCCCAAGCACACCGACCTGGACGAGATCGTCGAATCGGCCTGGGAGTGGCACCGCGCTCGGTGGGGAGTGCAGACCTCCGCCTAGCGGGGTTGGCACACTGGCGGCGTGTTTCCCCACCGCCTCCTCGGCGCCCGCTCGGTGGCGATCACCGTCGGCGTGCTCGCGCTGATGCTGGTCGCTGTGCCGGCGGGTGCGCATCCGCTCGGCGCGGGCCCGCCGCCGACGGCCCACCTGTCCGCTGAAGGCGAGCGGGTAGAGATCGCGTGGACGGCGCAGGAGGACGACGTCGCCGATCTCGCCGAGTCGCTCGGTCTCGTCCCCGAGGGCACAAGCGAGGCCTTTCTCGGCATGGTGGGGCCCAGCCCGCTGGACCGCGCAGAACGGGCCGCGCTGCGTGATGAGCCGGCGCTGGACGAGGCCCTCGCCGACGGGGTCGCGGTCGAACAAGACGGCGTCAGCTGTGCGGGCCAGCACGAGATCGCCGACGACGTGCTGGCCGACGGGGTCACGTACGTCTTTGCCTGCCCCGAGCCGGTGCGCGCCGTGGACGTGACCGTCGACCTCCTCCACGACGTCGACCCCAACTATCGGACCGTCGGCCTCGTCGGCGACGACCCACCAGAGGTCGAGACCGTGTTCACCGCGAGCGCGCCGACCCAGACGATCGACCTGTCCGACCAGGCGATGCGCTCGGGTATCGATTCGCTGGCGGCGTGGTCGATGCCCGGCGGCACCTGGCTGGAGGATCGCATGGTTGCCCTTGCGGACCTCGACGCCGGGTCCTCGGGTGCGTTGCTGGCCGTGCTCGGCGCTGTCGTGGTGGGCGGCGCGCATGCGTTGGCGCCGGGGCACGCGAAGACGGTGACCGCCGCCTACCTCGCCGGAGGCGGTGCCCGTGCACGACATGCAGCAACGGTCGGGGCGGTCGTGGCGCTCATGCACACGTCCACGGCCCTGGTGCTGGCGGCGATCCTAGTGGCCCTGCCCTGGAACCCGGACCTGGGGCCGATGGCGGGTGCGACGCTGACCATCGCAGCGGGGGTGGTGCTGGTGGCAGTGGGCGCGTCGATGCTGCGTGCACGCCACACCTCCGCCGCCCGAGGGTCCGACCACCATCACCATCCCCACGCTCACGACCTCGCCGACGGGCGGCACTCCCCCCTGTCGTGGCGCGGCTTGGCGGCGGTGGGCGCGGCTGGCGGGTTGCTGCCGTCGCCCTCGGCGCTGCTGGTGCTGTCGACCACGTGGCTGGCCGGGCGTCCCGGACTTGGACTCGCCCTCGTGGCGGCGTTCGGCCTCGGCCTGGCCGGCACGGTCGCGGCTGTGGGTCTGCTGGCCGGGGCCGGCCGGCGAGCGTACGACCGCCGAGCCCGGACTGGCGGCCGCCTGGCGCAGGTCGGCACCGC
Source organism: Nitriliruptorales bacterium (assembly GCA_007126835.1). Lineage (GTDB taxonomy): Bacteria > Actinomycetota > Nitriliruptoria > Euzebyales > Egibacteraceae > SLAO01. The sequence continues at coordinate 9,623 of SLAO01000021.1, forward strand.
GATCCCCAGCGCGGCGGCAGCGATCGTGACGGTGGGCGGAGCGTGGCTTGCCACCCTCGGAGTGCTGCAGCTCACTCTGGGCTGACCCCGCGGGTCAGGCCATGCGGCGAGACAGCGCCAGCAGCTTGCTGGCCCCCTCATCGACCCGAACGGCGGCGTGCAACGATCCGCGAGCGCGCAACGACCGGGCCCGCGCCCGCAGGACACCCGCACGGCGGACGAGGTCCCGCCGCAGCTCGAGGACGTCAGCCGGCACCGTGGGAACCGGTGGGGTGTCGGCCACACCAGGTGCTGGCATCATCAACGGTCGATCCTTCTCGTGCAGCAGTGGCCCTGGTCTGGTTATCGGCCGATTCGACTGCAGCTTGCGTCTCCCCCGCCGTGCCCTGACCTGGTCAGTGGGACATCTGGCAGGGCTCCACCGGTTGTCGTCAGGTCACCTCCGGAGACGACGCCGCCGGATGATGGTCTCGGCGATCAGGAGTGCGAGCGTGGCCAGGGCAGCCACGCTGCCGACGATGCGTCGATCGGCCAGCACGACCGCCTCGATCGGCTGACCGCGGCGGATCACGCTGCCCTCGTCCACGCGGAGCACGGCGACCTCCCCGCTGTCGGAGTCGACACGGTGGAACGTCCCGGTGACGTCGAGGACGTCTCCGCGCGCGGTCGGGCCGCCGACCCACGTCACCTCCTCGGCCAAGCTCCTCGGAAGGTGCACCCCGAGCCCGGCGTTGCCCCCGCGGAAGTCGCCATGGGCAGGCAGTGGTCCCAGGTCGCCGGCGTAGGCGTCGTCGTTGAGCTGGGCCCACGCCCCGTGGCTGCGCGGCAGCACCGCTCCGATCACCTCGCCCTCGTAGGCCACCACCGCTCCGTCATAGACGCGGGGACAGGCGTACAGATCGTTGGAGGTCACTCGCGGCACCGCGTCCTCGACGGCCGAGGGGCAGATGGTGGGCTCTCGCGGGTCGGCGTCGGGTACGTGTGACACCGGATCGACCGTCAGCGGATGCCGCAACTGATTCACGCCCAGCACGAGCAACGAGAGGGCGCCCAACGCAAACACCGCCACGACAGCGACGCGCAGCCGGGGGATGGGTTGCCGTTCCGCATCTCGGTTCACGGTCGCCCCCGGAGCACCGCGAAGATATAGCCGGCCAGGGCGAACAGGGCGATGAACTCCAAGCGACCGAGCACCATCTGTGCGATGTACGCCAGCTTGAGCGGGGTTTCCATCTCCGGTCGCGCGACCCCGACCGACAGCCCGCCGGAGCTGGCCGCGGCGGTCGATTCGAACAGCGCGAGCTCCAGGTCGTAGCCGTAGAACAGTCCGAGCATGGCCCCGCTGCCGTACAGCGTCAGCCACAGCAGCAGGACGGTCACCGCCGCGCGTACCTGCCGGTCGCCCAACAGCCGGGTCTCACCGGCGTGGTAGCGCTCGATCACGACGGCATCCTCGGGCAGGAGGGCGCGCCGGATGTCCCGGCGAACGGCTTTGACGAGCACTCCGATGCGCATCGCTTTGATGCCGCCGGCCGTGGAGCCGGCCATGCCGCCCAGGGCCATCCCGATCACGATCGCGGCGGGTGCGATCGTGCCCCAGTCCGACACGTACAAGGTGCCGGGCACGGTGGCCAGGCCGGTGGTGGTGTGGGCGCTGATCGCGTGGAAGATCCCGTGGCGCCACAGTGGGCCGAAGTCGGTGACGGCGCCCGCCTGCGCCAAGCCGACGGCCAGCAGCGCGAACAGGCCAAGCGTCGTCGTGGCGAGAACCCGTGCTTCGAGGTTGCGCCACAGCTCGCCCCGCCGGCGCTGCCACAGGTAGTAGTGCAGGGCGAAGCTCGTGGCCCCCGCCACCATCACCGCCCAGAGGACGCCCTCCACGACCAGTGAGCGATAGAACGCCACCGACGACGACTGCACCGCGAAGCCACCGGTGTCGAACGCCGCCATGAACAGGCTCGCGGCGTGGTACAGGCCAAGGCCGGGGGGCATGCCCGACACGTACAGCGCGATCCACAGCAGGGTGATCCCTACGGCGGCGTAGGTGATCGCGATACGCCAGATGAACTTCGCGGTGCGGATGACGTTGGGAAGGATCGTCTCCTCGCGGCCCTCGCCTACGTACAGCGACCCCACTGCCCGACCCCCGGCGGCGAAGATCGTCAGGACCACGATGATGATCCCCTGGCCGCCGATGAACTGCATCAGGTGCCGCCATAGGTTCACGCTGCGCGCCATGTGATCGAGGTCTTGGGCGAGCGTCAGCCCGATGGTTGCGAACCCGCTCATCGCCTCGAAGTAGCTGTCGAGGAACGTGGCGTAGTGTCCGGACAGCACCAGCGGGATGGCGCCGAACAGCGGCGCGAGGAGCCAGGCAGCGGCCACCGCCGACAATCCGTGGGCCACCGACAGGTCCGCATTGGTGCGGCACGAAAGCTCCAGTCCGCGGCCGACCAGGATCGCCAGGCTGGCGCCGATGACGAACCCCCACGCCTCGTTCGTTTCTCCGAGTGCGAAGGCCAACGCGGTGGGCACGCCCATGGCCAACCCCACGCCCAGCAAGACCCGGCCGGTGTAGAGGCCGATCAAGCGAAAGTCGCGGAGGTCCGGACGGAACAGCACGGTGGGATTGGACACCTCAGCGGCACTGCGGACAAACCGGCCTCGGGCCTCGCTGCAGGCCGTGCCCTGCCGACGATGGCCACTTCCCAAGCCGGCGCCGAGCGTCCATCCTAGGAGCCAGGCCAGCAGCGAGGAGACCGACATGGCCACCGTGCCCTCAGAGGACGGGCTCGCGGTCCACACCGACTCGCCGGAGCGTCCAGAAGACGACAGCGACGATGACGCGCAGGAAACCGTCGCTGCCGGCGACCATGAGCAGGTGAGCCTGCGTGACGCGTTCGTCGACGCGTTCAACGGACGTGACCTCGAGGGGGTGCTGGCGCTCGTCGTCGCAGACGTCGACTGCCCGGACATCCTCGGCGACGGCGTCGAGGTCCTGGCCGAGGAGCTCGAGTCGATCTGGGAGCGCTCTCCGGGGGCGGTGCTGACCCGCGGCAACCTGGCTGATGGGACGCCGTGCGCGGTAGCTTGGCTGCCCGACGAGGCCGGCTCCTGGTCACGCGCCGCGCTTGTCTGCTTCGATCACGCCGACGGGCAGCTCACCTTGGTTGCGGTGCCCGACGATCTTGACGCGCTCGAACGCGCCGAGGCCACCGAACCCGTCGGGGACGAGCTCGACGCATGGTTGGACTGGGTGCAGTGGGAGCGCGGCGAGGAGACCGTCACCCGACCCCGTGAGGGGGAGGTTGGCTAGCGGCGCGAAGCGCAGCCAGGTCGCGCTTGACCGTCCGTTGGCTGACGTCGAAGCGACGGGCGAGCTCGGCGATGTTGGGTCGTGCGACCCCGTCGGCTGTCGCACGCGCGAGCAGGCGGCCGATCTCTCTGCGCCGCTCGTCCACGCCGTCGGGGGTGTTCGCCAGGCGTGGCGGGCGGGCAGGCGGAGGTGCCTTCCGATCGCTGGCGTGCGCGGGGGCTCGTTGGTCGGCGTCCGGCGCCATCGCCAGCACCGTGTCCGGATCGGCGATCCCCCATCGGCGTACGGTCTCGACGAGTCGGCGGGTGGAGGGGTCACGGTTCAACAGGCCGGGGCGGGCCTCCGGGTCCGTGACGTGGAGCAGGTCGCGTAGCAGGCCCCAGGCGTGCTCGACGTACCGACGCGCTTGTTCCTCCTGGCCGTCCCTGGCGAGGGTCAGCCCGTGCACGTAGTGAAAGATCGCGACATGGTCGTCCTCGGCGCTGCGCTCCAGCACGGTGACGATGGCGTCCTGCGTCGTGGTGACCGCTTCCTTGGTGCGCCCAAGGTTGGCCAGGCACAGCCCGCGCACGGCCAGGGCGCGTGGGATCAGTTCGGGCTCGTTGCGCCGCTCCCAGGTCTCGAGCGCCCGGTCGCTGTCGTGCAGGCCACCTTCGGGGTCACCGTCGTTGAGGCGCAGGAACGCCCGGAGGGCCAGCAACGCGCCCGTCTCCCAGATGTCCTGCGGGACTTCCTCGAGGAGGTGGAGCCCCTCCTCGGTCAGCACCATCGCTTCCGCGCCTCCCTCGTCGTGCTCGGAGATGGCGGCGTACGCGAGCATCAACCGGGCACGGGCCCGGGCGACCGGGTGGCCGATGTCCTCGGCCAGGCGAAGGGCAAGCTGCGTCGAGGACCGCGCGGCTGCGACCTTGCCCAGCTTGAGCTGCGTGGAAGCGAGGTCGGTCAGCGTGATCGCCTCGAAGCGGTCGAGGGCCAGGTCGCGCCACTGCGAGAGCTCGCGTTCCTGCAGATCGTGGGCCCGCGCGAGGTCGCCCTGGACGTTGTGGAGCGTGCCCAGCCCGTGCAGTGCGTGGGTGTGCGTGATGATCAACCCCTGTTGCTCGGCCAGCGCTGCGGCGTCGGTGAGCAGGGGACGTGCCTCGTCGAAGCGACCCTGGCGGTGCAGCTCCACCCCCCGGGCCATGGACGCGCATGCGACCCGGGCGGGGTGCCCGCTGGCTCGGGCGAGGGCCAGCGCGGCGTCGGCGCTCTCGATGGCCCGTCGGCTCTGGGCCGCTACCCCCCGGGCGTGCGCCAGCTCGAGCAGGGCGTCAAAGCGGTTCCGGTCGTCCTCTTCGAAGCCGGTGGCGAGCAGGGCAGCCGCGGCCTTCTCCACGGCCACGACGCCGTCTGGCACGGACCGGGCCAGCCGAGCCTGAAGGATCATGACCCGTGGGTCCTGCCCGTCGCAGTCGGCCAGGTGCCGCGCGGCCTCGTCGCGCTGGTCGCGCGCGAGCGCGAGGCTGGCTTGCGCCAAGTGGCGTTCGGCCTCGCCGGTCCACGCCGTGGGCGGCAGCGAGCGCAGGCGTTCGGCGGCTCGCTGGTAGTCGCCGCGCCAGGCTGCGGCCGCGATGACATCAGCGGGACGACCCCGCTCTGCGGCCGCCACGGCCGGGCTAGGAAGGGGCAGGCCGCGACGGATCTGCTCGACGAGGCGTTGTGTGCGAGGTCGCGGGGCGATCCCCACCTCGGCGGTGAGTGCAAGGAAGGTGTCGAGCACCTCCAACGCCTCGTCACGGCGTCCGAGATCGGACAGCACCTCGGCGAGAAGGGTGACGTCGTTCTCAGCCAGCGGGTGCTCGTCGGCGACCCGGCGCAGCAGCGGCACTGCCTCGTGGTACCGGTGACGTTCCAGAAGGCGCCGGGCCGTGTCACGCGCCAGCGTGAGGTACTCGTCCTCGAGCTCCCGACGCCGCAGTGCGACCCA
>SLAO01000071.1 GCA_007126835.1 Nitriliruptorales bacterium
CCAGCTGGCCCGGCCGCCGTCTGCTGCTGGCAGACTCCCCGGTGTGGCTGAGCGGACCCTTCCTGGCGTCGCCGACGACGAGCTCGTCGGCGAAGTTGCGCACGTCGTGTTCACCAACCCCGCGTCGGGGTTCGGGGTGGTCGAGCTCGTCGCCGGCGAAGACGATGACGAGCCCCCGCGCGCGGCGGGCCCGCTGGCGGGACTCGTCGCGGGTCAACCGGTGCGCCTTGTCGGCGCCTGGACGCGTCACCCCCGGCACGGCCGCACGTTCGACGCGGTCTACTACGAGCTGGCGACGCCCGAGCGGGCCGAGGCCCTGCGGGCCTTCCTGGCTTCCCGCCGGTTCCCCGGCGTGGGGGACACCATCGCCGACCGGATCGTGTCCACCTTCGGCCTCGAGCTGCCCCAGGTCCTGGCCCGCGAGCCCGAGGCCCTGGTTCGCGTACGTGGCGTGTCGGCTGAGCTGGCCCGTCGCATCGGCGCGGCGTGGGCCGAGGCCGGGGCACTGGCGGCGCTGGTCGGCCGGCTCGGTGCTACGGGAGTGCCCGCCACGGTGGCGCAGGCGTCCTTCCGCACCCTCGGTGACGACGCCGGCAAGCGCCTGGACGAGGATCCTTACCACCTCCTCGACGTGCCGGGCGCGACCTGGGCGCACGCCGAATCGCTGGCGCGCGCAGCCGGTGTCGACGCCGACGATGACCGGCGACTGGCTGCCGGCGCAGCCTCCGCGCACGCGGCTCGCCGGCGGCGGGGCGGCCACGTCGCCGTGGCCAACGCGACCCTGCTGACCGACACCGCGCGAGTGCTCGAGACCGACGAGCCGACGACCCGCGCGGCGCTGCGGCTGGCCGTCCAGCGCGAGCGCCTCGGTGTGGAGGACGACGAGGCCCTGGTCGATGACGAGCCTCGCTGGTACGCGCCCGCCGACCTCGTCGCTGAGCGTCGGCTGGCCGCCGACCTCGCGCGCATCGCCCAGGCACGCTCGCGGGTGGCCGCGGCCACCGGCACCCACGCCGAAGCCACCGGTAGCCACGCCGAGCCCACCGGCGGCCACGCCGAAGCCACCGGCACCCACGCCGAGCCCACCGGCGGCCAAGCGACGGCCTCTGCGAGCGAGGGGGCCCTGACGCCAGAGCAGGCCTTTGCGGTCCAGGCCGCGTTGACCGAACCGGTTTCGGTGCTGACCGGCGGCCCGGGCACCGGCAAGACCCGCACGGTCGTGGAGGTCGTGGCCGCCTGCGAGGCCGCCGACCTGCGCGTGGCGTGCGCCGCCCCCACCGGGCGGGCGGCCAAGCGCCTCGAGGAGCTGACGGGCCGGCCCGCGACCACGGTGCACCGACTCCTCGACGCGCAACCGCGTCGCGGCGGGGGATTCCGGTTCGGCTACGGCTCCGACCGCCGCCTGCCCCACGACCTGGTGGTGGCCGACGAGTGGTCCATGGCCGACCTGCACCTGGCCGCAGCCCTGGCCGCCGCCGTGGACGGCGGGGCGCACTTGCTGCTGGTCGGCGACGCCGATCAGCTGCCCTCGGTGGGTGCGGGGGCAGTGCTGCGCGACCTCCTCGACGCCGCCGACGCGGGAGCCGCGCTCACGGCCACGCGCCTGACGACGATCCATCGACAAGCCGCCGAGAGCCGGATCGTCACGCTGGCCCACGAGATCAACGCCGGCGAGGTGACCCCGCCGCGCGGCCGCGACGGCGACGTCTTCGCCGTCCCCGAGCGCGGCCGGGCGGTGGCCGACCGGGTGGCTGCGATTGTCTCCGAGCGGGCCCCGTCGTTCTTCGGCTGCCCGTCGTCGGACGTGCAGGTGCTCGCGCCGATGTACCGCGGGCCCGCAGGGGTTGATGCCCTGAACGCGGCGTTGAAGGAGACCCTCAACCCCGCCGGCGGCCGCCCACCGGTGCTGGGCTTCCACGAGGGCGACCGGGTCGTGCAGACCCGCAACGACGCCGAGTTGGAGGTGGCCAACGGCGACGTCGGCGAGGTGATCGCTTGCAACCGCGCTGACGAGACCATCGAGGTGGCGTTCCCGCACGGGACGGCGGTCTACGACGACGAGCATGCCGCGGACCTGCGCCCGGCATGGTGCTTGACGGTCCACAAGTCACAAGGGGGGGAGTGGCCGGTCGTGGTGCTCGTGCTCGATGCCGGGCACCGGGTGATGCACTTTCGCGAGCTGGTCTACACCGCGGTGACCCGCGCGCGGGAGGGGCTGTTGCTCGTCGGCGACCCGCGCCTGCTCGTGGCGGCCGCGCGCCGGTCGGGCAGCGGCGCGCGGGAACGGGAGACCTTGCTGCTGGAGCGGCTGCTGGCGCCCGATCCGGCGCTGCGCCTCGGCGATGACGCCTCGGGCGAGTGACCTCCCGGCGATGACGCCTCGGGCGAGTGACCTCCCGACGGTTGCGCCTCGAGCAATGGCCGCTCGGGGGATGACCGCTCGGGCGACGACCCCGCGCGATGACCCCTTGGGCGAGTCCTCGGTTGCTGGCCTCGCGCGGCCCGCGCCTGGCGGCCCGGGGGAGGGTGGACGGTGTTCAGCGAGGGGCGAGGTTGTGCATCCCGCTGCGCAGGGCATGAGCGACGGCCAGGACCTCACCGCACAGGTCCGCGTCAGGGCCGTCGGCGTCGAACCAGCAGGCCGCGCTGGCGTGCTCGACCCGGCGGCACAGGTACACGCCTTGGGCGGCGGCTTGCAGTGCTGCGAAGAACGCCTCAGATACCTGGTCTGGGGACACGTCGGCTGGAGATCCGGCCGGTCCCCGCGCGGCGAGGTCCGCAGCGAGCTCGCAGGCGCGGTGGGCGTGTGGCGTCGTCCCGAGCGCGCACGCGATCTCCTGCGGACCGTGGCTGGCCACAAGCGTGCGGGAAACGGCGATCAGGCGCGTAGCAGCGGCGTGCGAAGCCGACCGTTCGTCGCCGTTGGGCTCATCGGCGCGCACGGCCGTGAGCGTGCCACAGCGCCGCAGCCACTCCGCCTCGCTTGACCCCCGGCTCACGGCGTTCACCCTCGTGATCGTGCATCGCCCCCATATCCCACGACACACACCGTAGCTGTTCACGGCCTCTGTGTCACGGCCTTTGAGCGTGTTCTTGTGGACATCACTAAGGGTTCGTCGGCTGATGCGCGGGCGGCTTAAGTACCGGGTTCCGGAGGTCCGCGAGTTCGAAGTTGGGGCGTCGCCAACCCTGCAGTGGGACGCAGCAAGCCATTGACAGCATCAAAACAGAACAATCCAGACTCGACTGGTACATCTGCACGAACTCTCGTGCAGATGTACCACCCGCGAGGCATTTGAGTGCTTTGCCCTGCAGCTGAGAGCCTTTCGAATGCTGCCTGAGGCCTTTTGGCTCCCTCCGCCTGCAGCCAGGTGCCCCCTGCCTGCGGCCAACCCGCGATCCGAGGCTCATCCGCCCGGATTGCCCGGAAGTCGCGTCCGAACAAGGTCGTGCCCGAAGCCGCGGTTGTACAACGCCGCACCGGGAATGTCGGGGACTACCAAGCCAGCGCCTGTCCTGCCGACCGCGGACGCTGCCGGAGGTCCACATGCCCGACGCCCCCGCTCGCAACGTGACGCAGAAGCTCCTCGCTTCCCACCTCGTCGGTGGTGAGCTGTCACCGGGCTCGGAGATCGGTATCTCGATCGACCAGACCCTGACGCAGGACGCCACCGGGACGATGGTCATGCTCGAGCTCGAGGCGTTCGAACTCGACCGGGTCAAGACCGAACTGTCGGCGCAGTACGTCGACCACAACCTGCTCCAGACCGACGAGCGCAACCCCGACGACCACCGCTTCTTGCACTCGGCAGCCAAGCGGTTCGGCTTGTGGTTCTCCCAACCCGGCAACGGCGTCAGCCACCCAGTGCACCAGGAGCGCTTCGGTCGTCCGGGCGCGACGATGCTCGGCTCGGACAGCCACACCTGCGCCGCGGGGGCCATCGGCATGCTGGCGATCGGTGCGGGTGGGCTGGCCGTCGCCGCAGCGATGGCCGGTGAACCCTACTTCGTGCAGATGCCCGACGTCTGGGGGGTGCGCCTGACCGGCGAGCTGCCCGACTGGGTGTCGGCGAAAGACGTGATCCTGGAGATGCTGCGCCGGCACGACGTCAACGGTGGGGCGGGGCGGATCATCGAGTACTACGGGCCCGGCGTCGAGCAGCTGTCGGCCATGGACCGCCACGTGATCGCCAACATGGGAGCTGAGCTCGGGGCGACCACCACGGTGTTCCCTGCCGACGAGGAGGTGCGTCGCTACCTCGCTCGGGAACGTCGCGCGGACGCCTTCACCGAGTTGACCCTCGACGAGGGTGCCACCTACGACGTCCACGACGAGATCGACCTGTCGACCCTTGAGCCCCTGATCGCCTTGCCGTCCTCACCGGGCAACGTCGTCCCCGTCGCCGAGGTCACCGGGCGTGAGATCTACCAGGCGTACGTGGGCTCGTCGGCCAACCCGGGCCTGCGCGACTTCGCGGTGCCGGCGATGATGGTCAAGGGCCTGCGCACCGAGCCGGGAGTGTCGTTCGACGTGAATCCCACGTCACGGCAGATGCTCGAGAACCTCGGCGCGATGGACCTGCTGATGCCGCTGCTGCACGCCGGCGCGCGGCTGCACCAGGCCGGGTGCAACGGGTGCATCGGGATGGGCCAGGCGCCGGCCACCGGGATGCCGAGCCTGCGGACCGTGCCGCGCAACTTCCCCGGGCGCTCCGGCGCCAAGGAGGACGCGGTGTACCTGTGCTCGCCGGAGACCGCGACGGCGTCTGCGCTGACCGGGGTCATCACTGACCCACGCGAGCTGCCCGAGCGTTTCGGCATCGCCTACCCCAGGTACCAAGACCCCGACCCGGACGACTACATCGTGAACGCCGAGATGCTCGAGGCGCCGCTGCCGGTCGAGGAGGCCCGCAACGTCGAGCTGGTGCGGGGGCCGAACATCGTGCCGCTGCCCGAGTTCGACCCGCTGCCCGACGACATCGAGGTGCCGGTCCTCCTGAAGGTCGGCGACAACATCTCGACCGACGAGATCCTGCCAGCCGGTCAGCGGGTCCTCCCGTACCGCTCGAACATCCAGGCCATCAGCGAGTTCAGCTTCGAAGGCGTCGACGCGACCTACCCCGAGCAGGCGAGGGCCACGGGCGACCACGCGATCGTGGGTGGTGACACCTACGGGCAGGGGTCCAGCCGTGAGCACGCGGTGATCGCGCCGCGCTATCTCGGTCTTCGGGTGGTGGTGGCGAAGTCGATCGCGCGGATCCACTGGCAGAACCTCGCCAACTTCGGGGTGCTGGCCCTCGAGTTCGCCGATCCTGCTGACTACGACCGCGTGGAGCCGCAGTCGGTGCTGTGCATCGAAGGGTGGCACGAGCAGCTGACCCGTGGCCCAGAGGTGGCGGCCACGATCGACGGCGGGCAGCCCGTGACGCTGCACCACCGGCTATCCGAGCGGCAGATCGACATGCTGGCCCGCGGCGGCTACACCAACGTGCTCAAGGACTACCAATAGCCGGCGAGTCACGCGGCAAGGTCAGGCAGCCGCGGCCGGATGATGTGCCGGCAGTCCCCGGACGGTCAGGCAGCCGCGGCTCGGCGCAACCGGTCCATCACGGCTCGGCCGATGCCGACTTCGGCCACGGTGGCGACCACGACGTGGTCCGCGCCGGCGTCCTCGGCGCGGCGCAGCGCGTCGTACAGGTCCCGCGCCAACGCGGACGGATCACCGAAGCGGCCGACGACCTCGACGCCCGGAGGTGCCGGAGCTGCCTCGGGCAGCACGACGGCGACTCGGGCCCCGCCTCCTGACAAGGCGGCAGCCGTGGTCGCCGCGTCGGCCTGTTCGGCCAGCAGCACCTGGCACCGTGGCGCGTAGTGCCGGTAGCGGGTGCCCGGCGACGCGGCGTCGCTGGCGGCGCCGTCCACGCCGAGGTGCTCGCGGGTGACGGCGCCTTCGCGCAGCACCACCGGGTGCGGGCCCCGAGCGTCGACGACGGTCGATTCCACGCCGACCACGCATGCGCCTCCGTCGACGATGACATCGACCACGTCGCCCAGATCCGCCATGACATGTGCCGCGGTCGTGGGCGAAGGGCGCCCGGAGCGGTTCGCACTGGGTGCGGCGACGGGGCGGTCCGCGGCCGCCAACAGCGCTCGGGCGACCGGGTGGTCGGGGACGCGCACACCCACGGTGGGGTGCCCGCCGGTGGTCTCGGGTGGGAGGCGATCCCCGGCTTCGAGCACCAGCGTCAGCGGCCCCGGCCAGAAGCGCCGGGCAAGCTGGGCCGCCAGCGGGGACACCCGCGCGGCGACCCGGTCGAGGTCGGCTGCGTCGGCGAGGTGCACGATCAGCGGGTTGTCGGCCGGGCGCCCTTTCGCGGCGAAGATGCGGCGCACAGCGGCGGGGTCGGTGGCGTCGGCCCCGAGCCCGTACACCGTCTCGGTCGGGAACGCCACGAGCCCCCCGGCGCGAAGGGTCGATGCCGCGTCCGCGAGCAACCGGCCGTCGGGCACGCCAGGGTCGACCCGGACGTGTCGGCTGTCAGATCGGATTGCGCTGGTCACGCGCTCGATTGTAGGTGCCGCGGCCCGAGGTCGGTCAGCGAAGGGCGATCCCCCTGACCTGACCGACGTCCACCGGGGACTCGACGTACACGTCATCGTCGGGCGCCCACAGCGTCGGCGAGCCATTCAGCACCGCGACCCAAGCACCGTCGGGGCTGATCACCGGGTGTCCCGACATCCCGTCGAGATCGAACGTGGCCGCCGTGCCCTCCTCGAGGTTGACCAGCCCGAGCTTCAGACCTGGAAAGCCGGTGACCAGCAGGATCGCGCTGCTGCCGTCTTGGCTGATCCGGGCGGGTGAGCCATCACCGATGTGCCAGCCATCGAGGGCTTCGGTCACCTCGGGCTCTGGTGGAGATCCTGCAAGCTCGGTCGAGGTGGCCTCGAGCCCGCAGACGAACTCCTCGCTGCACACGTGCCACAGCAAGCCGCCGGGCCCGGCGTCGAGCAAGGCGCCGTGGTCGAGCGCGGTTGGGGCCTCTTGCCAGCCGGTGATCAAGAACGTCCGTCCCGCCCGCACCACCGCCAAGCCCTCGTCGGTCGCCCCGCGCACGTGCGCATGCACCGGCAGGTCAACGGCCTCGCCGACGGTCCCGGCCGCCGCGTCGATGGGCGTCCACTGTTGTCGGGGCGCCGAATCCCTCGCCCTGCCATGGGCCCCGACCCACGCGGTTGCGTCGGGGGCGACGAGGACTTGCGACCCAGCCACGTCGAGCACCGTGGGCTCTTCGCTGAGGTCATGCGGGTGCAGGCGGATCTCGTCGCCTGTGGCCTGCACGATTGTGTCGTCGACGACCGCGAGTCCTTGGGCCCCGGCGTGACCTGGTGTGCTGTCCTCCCGGCGCGCGACGACCTCGCCGGACTCCAAGTCCACGACCGCGATGGCGGCGCTGCCGGCGACCACCACCTCGCCGGCAGGGGTGTCGACGTCGGCGAGGTCCACTTCGGTGCGCCCGGGCTGCTCGCCGCCTGGCCGTACCGAGCCGGGCTGGCTGGCATCACCGCGCCCGTTCTCGGCCGGAGCTTCGTCGGGCGCCTCGACTGGCTCTTCCTCGATAGGTCCGTCGAGCGCATCGTCGGCTGCGTCCTGGAGCGCCTCGCTGCGTTCGTCTGGCTCGTCTGTCGCGTCGGTCTCGACGCCGATATCGCCCTCGCTGCCGGGTGTTTCGCCGAAGACGACGACCCCACCGCCGACGACGAGCAGCGCAACGGCGACGGCGAGTCCCCGCAGTCGCACACTTCGACCGCTACGGGGGGCCTCGAAGGCGGGGTCCCCGGACGCGGAGAAGCTGGACGGGTCGGACATGCTGTGGCCGAGGGTAGCGCCCCGGCCACAGCGCTCCTGATCGACGCTAGAACGCGGCGTCGTCGAGGTGCATCAGCGAGCCGTCGGTGCCGGCGAGCACCTCCCGCCGTGCCGACAAGCCCGGCAGCACATGGTGGGCGTACCAGCGAGCCGACGCCACCTTGCCCTCGTAGAAGACGCGGTCGGCGTCGCTCGGCGAGTCCGACAGCCCGGCCAGCGCGACGTCGGCGTGGCGCAGCAGCAGCCACCCGGTGACCAGCTCAGCCAGCGAATACAAGAACTCGGTGGTGTTTAGCCCCACGAGGTAGAGCCCCTCACCCGACTCGTCGCTCAAGAACCCGACCAGCGAGCCCAGCATCTGGCCGACGTCCTCCAGCGCAGTGCTCAACCGGGCCCGTTCGGCGGCCAGCGCCCCGTTGCCCGCGTCACCCTTGGCGGTCTCGCCGATCTCGCCGAGCAAAGCGCCCAGGGCGGCGCCCTGGTCCTTGCCGATCTTTCGGAAGAACAGGTCCATGCCCTGGATCCCGGTGGTGCCCTCGTACAGCGTGTCGATCTTGGCGTCGCGGATGTACTGCTCGTGGGGGTAGTCCCGGCAGTAGCCCGACCCGCCGAGCACCTGCAGCGCGTCGGCAAGGAGCTCGTAGCTCTTCTCGGAGCCGTAGCCCTTGAGCAGCGGCAGCAGCAGGTCGTTGCGCTTGACGGCGGCGTCGTACTCGGGTGCGTCGGTGGCGCCTTGCTTCTCGGCGGCTTCGACGTCGTCCTGGACCGACGCGGTGTACAGAACGAGTGCGCGCAGCCCCTCAGCGTGGGCCTTCAGCCGCATGAGCATCCGTCGTACGTCGGGGTGGCGGATGATCTCCACACGCGGGGCCTGCGGGTCACGCGCATTGGCCAGATCGGCGCCCTGCACCCGCTGCTTGGCGTAGTCCAGCGCGTTGAGGTAGCCCGTCGACAGCGTTTCGATCGCCTTGGTGCCCACCAGCATCCGGGCGTACTCGATCACCTTGAACATCTGCTTGATGCCGTCGTGGGTCTCGCCCACGAGGACGCCGCGGGCGCCGTCGAAGGTCAGCTCCGCCGTCGACGAGCCCTTCAGGCCCATCTTGTCCTCGATGGCGGTGGCCTTGACGGCGTTGCGCTCGCCGAGTGTGCCGTCCTCGTTCAGCCAGTACTTCGGCACGATGTACAGCGACAAGCCCTTGGTCCCTGGTCCGGCGCCCTCGGGGCGGGCCAGGACGAGGTGGACGATGTTCTCGGGCCAGTCGAAGTCGCCATTGGTGATGAAGCGCTTCACCCCGGAGATCGACCAGGTGCCGTCGCCGTTGTCGACAGCCTTCGAGCGGCCCGCGCCCACGTCGGAGCCGGCGTCGGGCTCGGTCAGCACCATCGTCCCGCCCCAGTGGCGCTCGACCCACGGCTCGACCCACCGCTTGCGCTGTTCCGGGGTGCACAGCCGATAGGCGATCGACGCGAAGAACGGGCCCGCGGTGTACATCACCGCGGTGGGGTTGGCCCCCAGCATCATCGACATCGCCGCCCACGACATCGTGGGGCTCGCGCCGAGACCTCCCAGTTCGTCGGGCAGGTTCAGGCGGTGCCACTCGCCGGTGAAGTACGCGTCGAGGGTGCGGTGCAGGCCCTCGGGGATCGCCACGTCGCCGTCGTCGTCGAGGGACAGCGGCGTCCGGTCGGCCTCGGCGAAGCTGGCCGCGAACTCGGTGGTCGACAGTCGCTCGACCTCCTCGAGCACCGCGCGGGCGGTTTCGGTGTCCATCTGCTCGTATGGCCCGTGGCCGAGGTGGCGGCCGATGTCGAGCACCTCGAACAGGTTGAACTCGATGTCGCGGAGGTTGCTCCGGTAATGGGTCATGGCCTGCTCCTGAAGCCGCGGCGGCGGATAAGTTACCCACGGGTAATGTTACTGCTGGGTAACCGGTTCGTCCACCCGCAGCAGTCAGTTGCCGGCGACCGATTCGATGTAGCGGGCAAGGTCGGCGAGGTCCTGGTTGGACAGCTCGTCGGCGTATCCCTCCCGGTCGTGCTCGAGGGTCGTGCCGGCGATCAGCGATTGGATCGTCACCCGGGCGCTGGGCTGGAAGTCGTCGAGGTCGGAGGCGATGTTCGAGGTCGCCCCCGCGTCGCGCAGGGAGTGGCACGAAGCGCACGTGGGATTGGTCAGATCGCTGTAGAGCTGCTGTCCGTGCTCGATGTCGGCCTCGAGGTCGAGCGCCTGGTCGACTCGGTCACCCCCGCCGGCGGAGTTCGCCCACGCGGCGAACAGCACCGCGGCACCCAGCAACGCGAGCGTGACGACCCGCACGAGACGGGAGGCGAGGGCGTGGCGCATGGGGCACTTCCTTCCGCCCGAAGCGGTGAAGGGGCTGACTAGATGAGATCAAAGCGTTCAAGGTTGATGCGCTCGGCAGGGACGTGGCGGGTGTGCAGGTGCTGCTCGGCCGCTTCCATCATCGGCACGGGTCCGCACAGGAAGTACGCGTGCCGGTTCGGGCGTCGAGGCAGGAAGGCATCGAGCAGCTCGGCGCTGACCACGCCGGTTTCCCCTGCCCAGCCGTTCGGGGGCTCCTCGAGCACCCGCACGATGCGTAGATCGAGGCGCTCGGCAAGTTCGTCGAGCTCGTCGTGGAAGATCACGTCGTCGATGGTGCGGTTGGCGTAGATGACGGTCATCGGCCGGGGATCCTCGACGTCAGCAAGGGTCCGAAGCATGCTCAGGATCGGCGTGATGCCGACCCCGCCTGCGACGAAGACGAAGCCGGCACCCTCGCTGCGGGTGTAGCTAAACGCTCCGTAGGGCCCGTCGACGTAGGCCCGCGTGCCCACCTCGAGCTCGCCGACTCGGGAGGTGAAGTCCCCGAGCGACTTGATCGCGAACGACAGCGTCTGCGGTGCGGCGGCGCTGGAGGCAAACGAGAACGGGTGCTCGCGGACCGCGTACGGGCTGACGCTGAACTTGAGCCAGGCGAACTGTCCCGGCAGGAACCGCAGGCCCCGGTGCCCGTCGGGACGCAGGGTGACCGACCAGGCGTCACCTGGCAGCGGCTGGACGGCCTCGACAGCGTAGGGCTGCTTGCGCAGCCGCGACGGTTTGATCAGCCGAACATAGGCCAAGACGCCGATGAGCCCCGCGGCGACGGCGAACCAGGCGGCCCGATGGACGGAGCCCGAGACGTAGTAGCCCACGCGCTCGATGTGGGTGAAGGCGGTGGCCACGACACCGATCGCCAGCAGCCCGTGCGCCACGCGCCACACCTCGTAGGGCAGGCGCAACTGGCGACGCCAGACGGAGGTCGCCATGAGGGCGAGCAGCAGGACGACCGCCGCGAGTCCCCACTGCGCCGCCGGGGTGGCGGTCACGGGGTTCAGCAGCCGCAGCAGGGACGGGTCCTGGGCCATCAGCATCGCCGGATGAGTCAGCACGAAGGCCAGGGCGACGAACGAGATCTGGCGGTGGTACTGCAGGATCACGTCAAGGCCGAACGGGGCCTCTACCTGGGGGAAGCGCGCGGTGACGACAAGCTGCAGGCCGAGGACGGCCATGGCGATGAAGCCCAGTGCCATCGAGAGGTCGGCCCACCACCCGCGCCCTGGTGGTGAGTCGCCCACGAGAACGAAGAACATCGGGGCGGCGACGGCGATGACGTAGGCGGTGGCCCACATCGCGCCTTTCCAGGCGACGGTCATCGCTGTCTTCTCCTGCTCGTCGCGCGCATGAACCGGCCGCGCGGAGCTCCGCGCGGCCGGGCCACCTCCCATTCGAATCAGCGTGTGCTACAGGGCGGACTGCTCGGATTCGGGACGGTCCTCGATGAGGTCGTCGCCGGGGACCGTGTCACTTGGGGCGGTGCGCCGTGGCAGGTACCAGGCGAGCGCGCCGAGGATGATGGCGGGCAGGCCGAGGGCCAGTAAGGACATCCAGGCGGCGGTGGGTTCGAGCTCGGCGAACGAGCCGGTGAACGCTTCGACGGCGAGCAGGCCCAGCACTGCCGCGGCGATGCCCAGGACCCAGCCGTACCAGGTGGTGGGGACGTCGGGGCGTCGGGTGCGCTGGATCAGCGCGAATCCGCCGGCGCCGACGATGATGCCGATGATGAACCAGAACATGAGCGTCGACCTCCTCGGTCGGGTGCCGCGTTAGACCTGCTGGCGGGCGCTGCGCTGGGTGTCGATGCCGTACTCGGGCAAATCCAGGCTCCACCAGTCCTCGGGATCGCGTTCGCCGTAACCGAAGGCTTGGTCCATGTTGGTGAACATGCCGTTGAACAGCCTGGTCCTGGCCGCGGTGGCCTTGACCATCGTGTGCATGAAGGTCTCGTCCTTCTTCGCGTATGGGCACACCGAGAAGCAGATCCCGCAGTTGGTGCCGGGACCGGTACGCCAGTACTCCATGCAGGACACTGCGTCTTCGAACCACGCCTTGTGGCCGGGCTCGTTCCACTCACCCACGGTGTTCCAGTACGGCTCGTCCTCGTAGCTCAGGGAGTCAGACGGGCATTGTTCGGCGCAGACCTTGCAGGTCTTGCAGAACTCTTGAATGCCGGCGTCGATGGGCTTGGTGGGTTCTAGGGGCAGATCCGTGACGATCTTCTGGACACGGACCATGGGGCCGTACTCCGGTGTGATGAGCCGGTTGTGGCGACCCATCTCCCCGAGTCCTGCGAGCACGCCGAAGGCCGGGGCGATCCCAAGGGCGTTGATGCTCGACTCCCCGAGCCCTTGATAGCCAAGGCCTCGGAGGAACCCTTGGGTGGATGCCTGGATCTGTGGGAACCGCGCGTATGCGACGCTCGTGGTCCCAGCCCCGATCGGACCCGGTGCGAGCCGCATCGTCTCTTCGGACATCTGCATCGTGTAGACGATGACCCACTTGGCCTTGTCGGGGATGACGCGCTTGTCGTCGTTCTCGTACGCCTCGTCGACGTCTTCGAACTCGACCGTCTTTCCGTCCGGGTCCTGCGAGTAGATGAGCTTCTTCGTGTTCTCGTCGAGCTCGACGAACCCGACAGTCGCCGCTCCGAAGTGCCGCATCGCGGCGCGCACCATGTTGGCGTTCTCGCTGGGGGTGCCCTCCCAGCGAGGCACTCCGAGGTCATCGGGGGACTCGACGCCTTCTAGGGGCAAGAACGACAGGGGGGCGTGCTGGAAGCCGAAGAATCCCGCAGAGCCGTAGAACGCCCAGTCCCGGAGCCGATAGCCGGGCTCGTTATCGAGGATGCGCTGCTTCTTGTTCTCCGCGGCGATCGCGCCGACCTCCTCGGCACGATCCTCGCCCACGTAGTTGGCCAAGCCTGGACCTCGCACCGTTCGCTGCTGCTCGCTGATGCGGGATTTCTGGCCCCAGTCGATCTCGGTAGTGGGTTCGTCAACTTCGCGGACCCACCACGGGCGCTTGTGGATGGAACCATTGGAGCTCGCCGCGCCGTTGGCGGCGTCGGCGAAGGCCTTGCTGCGCCCGCCCTTGGCGGTGGCGCCCGCAGCCACGGCAACCCCGGCGGTGGCACCGCTGAGCTTGAAGAAGTCACGGCGGGAGACCCCGCGGGTGTGAGTGGCCTGCTCGTTGTCGGTCGCCGACTTCGGGTGGTTCATCACAGGCTCCTCGGGTCAAAGGGTCGGTTTTCGGGTCGTTCGTCTACTGGGCTTCGGTGGCAGGCGTTGGCGCACCGTCGAGGAACGCTTCGATGCGGGCCCGTAGCTCCACGGGTGTGTGGGTCCAGCGGATCCGGTCGATCTCGGTGCCGTTGTGCAGCAACAACAGCATCGGGGGGCGGTCGACATCGAGTCGCTCGCACAGACCCCGTTCGTCATCGGCGTTGATCACTCCGACCGTGATGTCGAGGCTGCGCAACGCCTCGGTGAGGATCTCCTCGAAGGCCTGGGCCGGCCGGGAGGAAGGCGAGCTGACCAGCAGCAGCGCCTGGCCGGTCATCCACTCGTCGATGGACGCTTCGTCGACCGAGTGGAGGGGGCGGGAGAACGACGCGAGGCTCTGCCATGCCTTCCAAAGACCGAGCGCGGTCAGGGCCGTGAGCTGGTGTAGCGCGAGGAGCTCGCCCACCGACCGGCCCGAGCCGGCCAGGCGGAACGCCTCCGACAGCGACTCGTCATCGTCGACGAGAAGCAGCTCACCGAGCCGCTCCCGACGCTCGGCGGCCTTCCAGCCCAGCGCCTGCTGCTGACGCAGGCTGCGCAGGTGCGTGAACGCCGGGGTCAGGTCGAGCACCGCATCGGCGCCTTGACCATGCTGGGCCACGGTCCCGCTTGCGAGAAGCAGGTCGAGCAGCCGCTCGGGGGACACGGCCGGCTCTTCCCCTTCGGGGTCCGGTTCGATTACGCCGTCCAGCCACGGCACCAGAGCCAGGCGCGCCACGAGCTCGGCGGCGGCCACGACCACATCGGGTGGGGCGTCGAGACGGGTGGCCAGCAGTCTGACCCCAGCCAGCCGAGCGGGGCTCGCCCAGTGGACGAGCAGGTGCTCGGCCTGGTTGGTGTCGTGCCCGAGTTCGCCTTCGAGGACGGCGTGCATCTCCGCCCGGTCGGCGAGCGCGACCTTCTCGATGGTCGACATCAACTCGGCGGTGAACGTCGACGACAGCTGCGCGGAGCCACCGGGGGTGGCCTCGAGCACCTCACGTTCTGCCAATGCGATTGCAAGGGCTTCGCGAGCATCGTCGGAGCCGCCTAGCCCGCCCGGCTCGATGCCGGTGCGTTGCAGACGGGCAAGCCAGTCGGTCTCGTGCTGGGCACGGGGGTGCATATGCGTTCACCTGACGTCAGCGGCATCGGGTCGGTCCCCCGCCGGTGCTGACAGTTCGCCGGAAGACCAACCGAACGTTAACCGGGCGGCTGGAGTACCGCGCCGGGAGAAGGGCCCCGTCCCGAGGGTCACCTGCCCTCACCGCGACAGGGCCCAGTGGCGCTGCACCGGAGGCTCTAACGTGCCGACACAGAGCCGCCGCAGGCAGGCGACCGGCCGCGCGGTGGTCCGCGCGGTGGTCCGCGCGGCCGGTCGC
>SLAO01000176.1 GCA_007126835.1 Nitriliruptorales bacterium
ACTCGACCGAGATCCCCATGGCTTCCAGCGTCTGGATCGCCTGGCGACGGAAGTCGGACTGTACGTCGAGGGGAGTCAGATCGAAGTACCCGCCGTTGTCCAGCGGCGTGGGGTCATCCGGCCCGCTGAACAAGAAGAACTCGATCTCGGGATGGACGTAGAAGCTGAAGCCCATCTCGCCGGCTCGGGCGAGGTTGCGTCGCAGGACCTGCCGTGGATCGGCGGCGAACGGCTCGCCCTCTGGCGTGCGGATGTCGCAGAACATCCGGGCGACGCCGGCCTCTTCCCCGCGCCAGGGAAGCACCTGGAACGTCGACGCGTCGGGCACGGCGAGCATGTCCGATTCCTGCACCCTGGCAAAGCCGTCCACCGCAGAGCCGTCGAAGCCGATGCCCTCGCTGAACGCGCCCTCGATCTCCGAGGAGGTGATGGCCACGGACTTGAGCATGCCGAGGACGTCGGTGAACCACAGCCGAACGAAGCGGATGTCGCGTTCCTCGACGGTGCGGAGCACGTACTCCTGCTGCTTGTCCACGAGGCCCTCCCGGAGTCGCCGCCGGATCCGACGCGATCCTAGCGGTCGCCTGCGACTTGGAGCGTGCTCCGCCCGTCAGGTGGCTACTCCTTGGAGCCGGCTAGCACGCCTTCGGGGTATCCCAGGACCCCGTGCTCGTGCACGTCGAGGCCATCCTCGACGTCCCGGTCCGGCACGCGCAGCAGCCCTGCGGCCCTCAAGGCGAAGCACACCGCTGCGGTCACCGCGGCGACGAAGACCGTCACCGCGACGGTGCCGACGACCTGCCACGTCAACAGATCGAAGCCGCCGCCGTAGAAGACGCCGCCATCGACGGCATAGAAGCCGACCCACCAGGTGCCCAGCACCCCGACGACCCCGTGCACGCTGAACGCCCCGACGGCGTCGTCGATACCCAGGCGCTCGACGATCGGGACGGCGAACGAGACGACGATCCCGGCCGCCACGCCGACGAGGACGGCCGCGAACGGCGCGACGATGTCGGCTCCCGCGGTGATGCCGACGAGCCCGGCCAGCAGACCGTTGCCGACCATCGAGACGTCGGTCTTGCCCTTGGCCCGAAGGGCGCTGACGACCGCTGCCGACAGCGCGCCCGCGGCCGCCGCCAGCGCGGTGGTCACCAGCACCGGCCCCACCGACAGCTCGGCGTTGAGGACTGACCCTCCGTTGAAGCCGAACCAGCCCAACCACAGCAGGAACACGCCGAGGATCGCCAGCGGCATCGAGTGGCCGGGCATGAACTGCGATTTGCCGTGCTTGTCGAACTTGCCGGGTCGGGGTCCCAGGATCGCCGCGGCGGTGATCGCCGCCACCCCGCCGGTCATGTGCACGATGGTCGAGCCGGCGAAGTCGAGGAACCCGGCTTCCTCGAGCCAGCCACCGCCCCACCCCCAGTGGCCGACGACCGGGTACACGAACGCGGTTAGCACCGCCGCCAGGATCATGAAGCCCCACAGGTTCATGCGCCCGGCCACCGCGCCCGACACGATCGTCGCGGCGGTGGCGGCGAAGACGGCGTCGAACATGAACTCCGAGCCCAGGAACGGGAACCCGTCCAACTCGGTCCCGTACGTGCCCGGGAGGAGGAAGAACTCGTCGGTGCCGATCAGGCCACCCAGTGAGGTGCCGTACATCAGGCCCCACCCCACCGCGAAGTAGGTGAGCAGCGCGATCGACATCACCATCATGTTCTTCATCATGATGTTCCCGGCGTTGCTCGACTGGGTCAGGCCGGCCTCGAGCATCGAGAAGCCCGGGTGCATCAGGAAGACCAGCGCCATGCACAACAGGAAGAACGTCATGTTCAACGCATCCTGGGTGGCCACCTCCTCCTGAGCCAGTGCCGGCACCGCCAGCACCAGCAAGCCGAGCAGCGCGACACCTGCCACCACCAGCACACGACGCATTGTTCGCCTCATCGATCGTCCTCCAGCGTTAGGGGCTCGGCCGTGCCACACGGCCGCCTGGTTCGTCGCCGACCGCGGGTGCGCCGCGCCATGTCGTCGCGGTCAGCGCCGGCGTTAGCCTTGGCAAGCGCCCGCGTCCGGTTGCGAGCGCACCGTAGGCACGGGCTGTCGCAGGCCGGTTGCCGGTCTGTTTCGGCCCCGTTAAACCTCACGGGCGACGTTCGAGCGGTTGTCCACGATCCGAGGAGGCGCACGAATGCAGATCGCTCTGGCCCAGCTCAATCCCACCGTGGGGGATCTGCAGGCCAACGCCGACGCGCTCCGCCGTGCCTACGAAGACGCGGTGGGTGCGGGGGCGAACCTGGTGCTGGGCGGTGAGCTGGGGCTGACCGGGTACCCCCCCGAGGACCTGGTGCTCAAGCCGGCGTTCGTGGCTGCCGTCCTGCACCGGCTCGCCGAGCTCGCGGCGTGCACGGGCGAGGTCCCGCTGGTGGTGGGCTTCGTGGACGACCTGTCCGACGAGGACGCGGTCGACCGCGACACCGTGATGAGCGAAGCCGAGACCGTCCGGACGCTGGCCAACGCCGCCGCGGTCCTGCGCGGTGGGATCGTCGAGGCGGTGTACCGCAAGCAGCGCATCCCCAACTACGGGGTGTTCGACGAAGCACGCTACTTCCAGGCGGGGACGGCCCCGTTGATCATCGACGCGGCCGGAACCGCAGTCGGGGTCACGATCTGCGAGGACCTGTGGGGCCAGGGAGGCCCCCTGCCGGCCGCGGCCCGCGCCGGCGCGCAGGTGCTGCTGTCGCTAAACGCGAGTCCGTACCAGCACCGCAAGCGCAACGACCGCGAGCGCTGGGCCGCCCATCACGCCACCACCGAGGGGGTGTGGCTGGTCTACTGCAACCTCGTCGGCGGCCAGGACGAGGTCGTGTTCGACGGCGACTCCTTCGTGATGCGTCCCGATGGGACCGTGACGGACCGCGCCGCGCAGTTCGCCACTGACCTCGTCATCACCGAGGTCGGCGAGGTGGCCGAGCCCGATCAGCGCCAGCCGCTGACCGATCCCACAGCCGCGCGAGACCAGGACCAGCCCTTGCCCCCCGACGCGGCCGCCTACGAGGCATTGGTACTGGGCGTGCGCGACTATCTCGGCAAGAACGGTTTCGAGCGGGCGCTCGTCGGGGTCTCGGGCGGCATCGATTCCGCCCTGACCGCGACGGTTGCCGTCGATGCACTCGGGCCGGCGAACGTGACGTGCATCGCCATGCCGTCACCGTATTCGTCCCCCGGGTCGCTGGAGGACGCCGAGGCGCTGGCCGCCAACCTCGGGGCCCACTATCACGTGGTTAGCATCACCCCCATGGTCACCGCCTTCGGCACGGCACTAGCCGACCTGTTCGCCGGCACGCAGGAGAACGTCGCCGAGGAGAACATCCAGTCGCGGGTTCGAGGGACGATCCTGATGGCCTTGTCGAACAAGTTCGGGGACCTCGTGCTGGCCGCGGGCAACAAGAGCGAGTACGCGGTCGGCTACGCCACGCTGTACGGGGACATGGCCGGCGGATTGGCGGTGCTCAAGGACGTGGACAAGACGTCGGTCTACGCCCTGTCGGCGTACCGCAACGCCACGCACCGCCCGGGCTGGGGCGGGCCCGCCGGGGAGGTCATCCCCCGCGCGACCATCGACAAGCCACCTTCCGCCGAGCTTCGTCCCAACCAGGTCGACACGGATTCGCTGCCGCCCTACGAGGTCCTCGATCCCATCTTGGCTGGCTACGTCGAGCAGGCGATGTCGGTGGAGGACCTCATCAAGGCAGGCCATGACGCGGCGACCGTGCAGCGGGTCGCACGCCTCGTCGACGGTGCCGAGCACAAGCGGCGGCAGGCCGCTCCCGGAATCAAGGTGACCCCGCGGGCGTTCGGACGTGACCGGCGGCTGCCGATCACCCAACGGTGGTGGGGGTGACCATCCGCTGCGCCGTCGATTCCAGCGGGCCCGGGCGCTCCAGGTGATAGCCCTGCCCGAGCCCGACCCCGAGGAAGCGCAGGGCGTCAACTTCGCGTTCGGTCTCGATGCCCTCGGCGATGACCTGGGCGTCGATCGCCGACGCGAACGACTTCAGCGAGAACCCGAGGGCGCGCAGCACCGAATCACTGTCGATGCCATGGGTCAAGGTGGCGTCCAGCTTGATGATGTCGGGTGCGAGCCGCAGGACGTGGCGCATGCTGGCGAACCCTGAGCCGGTGTCGTCCACCGC
>SLAO01000167.1 GCA_007126835.1 Nitriliruptorales bacterium
ACCGGTTCCGCCGGGCCTCGCCGTGCTCGTCGCGCCGGCGCGAAGCGCCGATCGGGCCAGCGCGTCGCCGTGGGCGCGTCCGAGCGTGGGGCGGCGCCGGAGGGCTCGCCCGAGCGTAGAGCTGCGCCGGAGCCCGCGTCCGAGCGTCGAACCGCACGTGGGCGGCCTGATGGGGATGGCGAGGCGCCGTGGCGGCCCACCGGTGACGAGGAGGAGGACGAGTGGGTCGAGCGCCTCCGGTCGGCCTACCGCATCGATCGGGACCAGGACACCGAGCCGTGAACCGCGGTGTCGCAGCATGGCGGTAAAGTCTGGCAATGCTCGACATCAGACGTATCCGTGAAGACACCGACGCGGTGGCTGCTGCGCTCACCCGGCGGGGCGTCGACCGCTCCCAGGTCGACGAGGCCCTCCGCCTTGACGAGCAGCGGCGCGCGTTGATCACCGAGGGCGACGAGCTGCGGGCGGTCCAAAAGCAGCGGTCGCGTGAGATCGGCTCCGCCGGGTCGCCTGAGGAACGCGACGCGCTCATCTCCGAGGTGCAGCAGGTGTCGTCCCGGCTCGACGCGCTCGAACCAGCTCAGCGCGAAGCCGAGGAGCGACTCGCCGCGCTGCTCGACGAGCTGCCCAACCTGCCCCATCCCAGTGCCCCCGAGGGTGAGGCCGATGCCGACGCGGTCGAGGTCAGCCGTTTCGGCAATCCACCCGCGTTCGACTTCGACGTCCGCGACCACGTCGAGATCGGCGAGGCGCTGGGCATCATCGACATCCCCCGCGCGGTCAAGGTTTCGGGCGCCCGGTTCACCTACCTGCTGGGCCACGCGGTGCTGCTGGAGCTCGCGCTCGTGCGCTACGCCCTCGATCGGCTGGCCGTGGAGGGCTTCACCCCGGTGATCCCCCCGGTGCTGACCCGACAGGAGGCGCTGCACGGCACCGCGTTCTTGCCCACCGGTGCCGAGCAGATCTACCAGGTCGAGCGCGACGACTTGTACCTCGTCGGCACCAGCGAGGTGCCGCTGGCCGGCCTGCACATGGACGAGATCCTCGACGAGGCGGACCTGCCGGTGCGCTACGGCGGGTTCTCGACCTGCTTCCGGCGGGAGGCCGGCACCTACGGCAAGGACACCCGCGGCATCTTCCGGGTGCACCAGTTCGACAAGGTGGAGATGTTCTCGTTCTGTCGTCCCGACCACAGCGAGGCCGAGCATGACCGGCTGCGGGACCTGCAGATCGATCTGCTGTCAGGGCTCGGCCTGCACGGCCGCGTGGTCGACATCCCCGTCGGTGACCTCGGCGCGTCGGCTGCCCGCAAGTACGACTGCGAGGTGTGGCTCCCGGGCCAGGAGGCGTACCGGGAGCTGACCAGCGCGTCGAACTGCACCGACTACCAAGCTCGCCGCCTTCGCGCGCGCTACCGCACCGGGGACGGGGACAACGTGCTGCTGCACACCCTCAACGGCACGGCGGTCGCGGTGGGCCGCACGATCATCGCGATCCTCGAGACGCACCAACGCGCCGATGGCACAGTCGCGGTGCCCGAGGCACTGCAGGGGCACCTCGGCACGGACGTGCTGGCGTGACCTGTTCGACGCAGGAGGGCGCGCATGGGTGACCAACGCATCGCCGGGGTCGATCTGGGCGGCACGAACATCACCGTCGCTGTGGTCGATCCGGACAGCAAGGTCGTCGACCGGGCCAAGCGCAAGACCCCCAAGGAAGGCCCCGCCGCCGTCGTGGAGGGCATCGCCAAGGCCCTCAACAAGCTCGACGTGACCCCCGCCGCGGTCGGCGTGGGGGCCCCCGGGCCGGTGTACGACGGGGTCGTTATGTCCGCGCCCAACCTGGAGGGCTGGCGCGAGCCGGTGCCACTGGCGCGGATGCTCGCCGAATCGGTGGGCATGCCGGTGTACGTCGACAACGACGCCACGGTCGGGGCGCTAGGGGAGTGGACTGCCGGCGCCGGTCGCGGCGCCCGCGACCTGATGGGCGTGTGGCTGGGCACCGGCGTGGGCGGAGGGCTCGTGCTCGACGGCCGTCCGTTCCGCGGCGCGTTCGGGGGCGCCGGAGAGTTCGGGCACCTGATCGTGCACCGCGGCGGTGCGATCTGTGGCTGCGGCCGGAGGGGCTGTGTCGAGGCTTACGCGGGCCGCGCCGCCCTCGAGGGGGCAGCGGTCACCGCAGTCGAGGCGGGTCGCCCCACCGCGCTGGTCGAGATCCAGGAGCGGCTCGGCAAGCGGCGGATGACCTCCGCGGTGTGGGCCGCCGCCCTGGAGGAGGGCGACACGCTGGCCAAGCGGCTGTTCGGGGACGCCATCGATGCGCTGGGGTGCGGCATCGCCGGGGCGATCAACCTGTTGGACCTCGACACGATCGTCATCGGCGGAGGGTTGGCCGAGAAGCTCGGGGCGGACTTCGTCGACCAGATCGCCGAGGCGACCCTCCCGCGGGTGCTGACCAAGGAGAACGAGCGGCGCTTCCTCGTGGCCGCCCTCGGCGACGACGCCGGCGCGATCGGAGCCGCGGTGCTGGCCCGGGGGCGCCTGGTGTCGTAGGTCGGTGTCTTGGTCCGGGGCCTCCGGCGTCGGCGGCCGGGGCGGCTACGGGCGGACGCCGACCAGGCCGAGGCCTCCCCCATGCAGCGAGTTGGTGATCGGCTGGTTGTCGACCGCGACGAAGGCCTCCGGGTCAGCGCCCGATACGACGTCGCACACCACGCGCGCGTCTCGGCGGCGCACCACCGACAAGACCATGTCCACGGGCCCGTCGGCGCCCCAACCGGTGAACGTCGTCGCGCCGAAACCGCGCTCTCGCACGGCGTTGGCCACAAGGTGGCCGGCCATGTCGCGACCAGGACCGGCTGGCACGAACGCCCGAACGGTCACCGTGCCCAGCTTGAACGCGTGCACCATCGCGATGCCGAGCCACGTGCCCGCGGCCACCCCCGCGACGAAGCCGATGAACCGGGCGGGGGTCGGGTCGGCGAACACGATCCCCGCGGCGGACAGCCAGACGGCCGCCTCGAGCCCGGCGAGCGTGGCGGCGGGGGTGCGGCTGCCGTTGACGACGAACGTGGTGCGTATCGTGCCGAGCAGCACGTCGGAGGCGCGCAGGACTGCCACGAGCAGTCCTGATCCGAGGGTGGTGAGCACGACGACGAGGTCCATACCGACAGTATCGTCGGTACGGTTGACGAGTTGACCTGAACCTCTCTCGGTCCCCTGGCCATGCCCCCGCCTCCCCCCGCAGGCGGAGCCCGCGCGGGACCCGCTCCACCGCCCGGCCGAGGCATCACCTACGCCGTTTCCGCCTGGCGGTCGAGGCGAAAACCGGCACTGCGGCAGAGGGCGGCGGCGTCGGTGTCGGGCACTGTGTCGGTAGCCATCAACGCACGCTGCGCCGACCAGACGGCGCCCGACGAAGGAGACCGACATGCCGGCGATCACCGTCGATCGGCTGACGAAGCGCTACGGGGACCTGACCGCCGTGGACGCCCTGTCGTTCGAGGTCCGGCGGGGGGCCGTCACCGGCTTCCTCGGACCCAACGGCGCGGGCAAGACCACGACCATCCGGATGCTGCTGGGCCTGGCCCGGCCCAGCGAGGGCACCGCCTTGATCGACGGCTCACCCTACGCCGAGCTGTCCGACCCGATCGGGACGGTCGGCACGGTCCTCGAAGGCGGGCTGTTCCACCCGGGGCGCAGTGGCCGGGACCACCTACGGGTCCTCGCGACCGCCAACGGGGTCCGCCCCGAGCGGATCGACGAAGTCCTCAAGCTCGTCGGGCTCGACATGGCCGCCGACAAGCGCATCGGCGGGTACTCCATGGGGATGCGCCAGCGCCTCGGGCTCGCGTCCGCCCTGCTCGGCGACCCCGAGATCCTGATCCTCGACGAGCCCGCCAACGGCCTGGATCCCGCCGGGATCCGGTGGCTGCGCAGCGTCATGCGCGAGTTCGCCGAGGCGGGCGGCACGGTGCTGGTGTCCAGCCACCTGCTCGCCGAGGTCGCCCAGGCCGTCGACGACGTCGTCGTCATCGGTCACGGCCGGTGCCTCGCGCAGGGACCGATCGGCGAGCTCGTCTCGGCTGACGCGTCCCTGGAAGATGTCTACCTCGACCTTACTGGCACGACGGAGGTGCTCCGATGACCCGCCTGATCCGCGCAGAGATCGCCAAGCTCGCGACCGTTCGCTCCACCTGGCTCGTCTTCGCGCTGGTGGCCGCGTTCTCGGGGGCAACCGTGGCCGGAATGGCCCTGCTTTCCGAGAACATGGGACCCGACGCGCTCGCCCAGTCGTCGGTGCAGCTAGAGATGCTGCTGCCAGCCGAGATCTCCTTGTTCGCCCTGCTGCTCGGCACCGTGATCGCCACGTCGGAGTTCCGTCACGGCACCATCGTCACGTCCGCGCTGGGCAGCCCCTCGCGGTGGCGACTGCTGCCGGCCAAGGCCGTGGCCGCCGCGCTCGCGGGTGTGGCGATGACCATCGTCGCCGTGGCCGTCAACTCCGCGGTCGGGTTGCCGTGGCTGGCCGCCCTGGGCGAGACCCTGGCCTTCGAGTGGACCCAGATGGCCACCCTGGCCGGCCTGGCCGGCATGAACGCCGCCCTCGTCGCGGTCCTCGGGGTCGGCGTGGGCGCGCTGCTGCGCAACCAGGTCGCTGCGATCGTGGCCGTCATCGTCGTGACGATGGTGGTCAGCCCGCTGCTGCTCGGGCTGGCGCCTGACATCGGCTGGTACACCCCAGCCGGGTTGGAGAACATCCTGACCTCGGGCAGCGGCATCCTCGAGGCCGTCGGTTTGGAGGCTCCGATCGGCGCCTGGGCAGCCGCTGGGCTGATGGGCGCTTACGCTGCAGGGGCGCTCGCCCTGGGCGGCGCCGCGCTGGTCAAGCGCGACGTGTAGGAGGAGACAGACGTGAGGCCCCTGCAGCGAGTGCTCGCGCGGGTGGGGATCCGAACCCCGTTCGCGCGCGACGCCCTCCTTGCCGGGGTTCTCGCCGTCCTCGGCCTCAGCACCCTGGGTGTTGGGGCCTTCACCATGGGACCGGCCGAGCCCGAGGCCGCTTTCCGGACCCCGCTGGCCGTCGTCGGCGTGCTGGGCTCCACGGTGCCTCTGGCGTGGCGCCGACAAGCGCCGGTGGCCGTCCTCGCCGTCGTCCTCGTGGGCTACACGGCCCAGCTGCTCGGGATCACCGGGGCGCAGGGCTTCAACGCGGGCCCGTTCGTGGCGCTGTACTCGCTGGGCGCCTACGCCGAGCGCCGTCGCGTCTACATCGCCACTCCGGTCGCGGTGGTGCTCCTCATCACCGCGGAGCTCGGCCTGCTGGCCGAGGACACGATCGGCATGGTCACCGTCGAGGGGCCCGGAGAGACGGTGCTGTACGCGATGTTCTTCGTCGGCGGGGTGATCTACGGCGCGGCCGCCCTGCTGGGTGCCTACGTGCAGACGCGCCGCGCGTATCGTGAGGAGCTCGTCGCCCGTGCCGAGCGTCTCGAGCGCGAGCGGGAGGAGCGCGCCGAGCGGGCCGTCGCGGACGAGCGCGCCCGCCTGGCCCGGGAGCTCCACGACGTGGTCGCCCATCACCTGTCGGGCATCGTGGTCCAGGCTGGCGCAGCCGAACGGCTCGTCGAGCGCGACCCCGCCAAGGTCCAGGCGATGCTCGCCGACATCCGCGAGTCCGGCAAGGCGACGCTGACGTCGATGCGCCGGCTGGTGGGGATCCTGCGCGCCGGCGACGACACCGACGGCACCGCCCCCCAGCCCGGGCTCGAACGCCTCGACGTCGTCGCGGACCAGGCGCGCGCGGCGGGCATCAAAGTCGAGCTGACCGTCGAGGGCGAGCCGGTCGCGCTGCCCAGCGAGGTCGACCTTGCCGCCTACCGGGTGCTGCAGGAGGCGCTGACCAACGTCCGCAAGCACGCGCCGGGGGCGACGGCCAACGCCGTGGTGCGGTACCGTCCGAGGGTCGTGGAGGTCGAAGTCGTCGACGACGGAGGCCACGGCGGCGCGATCGAGGACGAACCGTCCGACGGCGTGGGCCTGGTCGGCATGCGCGAGCGGGTGCTGCTGCTGGACGGCACGTTCGGGGCCGGGCCCAACACCCGCGGCGGGTGGACGGTCAGAGCCCAGATCCCCACCGAGGGGGAGGCGCCGAGGTGACCGAGCGGGTGGGGCAATGGGCCGAGGGGCCATAGCCGGAGGAGTCGCAGCGTGACGGTGCGGGTGGTGCTCGTCGACGACCAGTTCGTGGTGCGCGCCGGGTTCCGCGCGATCCTCGAATCCGAGGAGGACATCGAGGTGGTCGGCGAAGCCGGCGACGGCCGCAGCGGGGTGCACACCGCCCGCCGCGAGCGCCCCGACGTCGTGCTGATGGACGTGCGGATGCCCGACGTCGACGGCCTGGAAGCCACCCGTCAGCTCGCGGGGCCTGACGTCGACGAGCCGATCAACGTCCTGGTTGTGACCACCTTCGACTTGGACGAGTACGTCTTCGCGGCGCTGCGGGCCGGCGCGTCCGGGTTCCTGCTGAAAGACCTCGAGCCTGACGACCTCATCGAGGCCGTGCGCGTCGTCGCGCGCGGCGACGGCCTGGTTTCGCCTGCGGTGACCCGCCGGCTGATCGCCGAGTTCGCCCGCGGGTCGGCTCCTCCCGTCGAGGACCCCCCGGGGCTGGACAAGCTCACCGAGCGCGAGCGCGAGATCCTCGAGCTGCTCGCCCACGGCCTGTCGAATGCCGAGATCGCCGAGCGCCTGTACGTCGGTGCGGCCACAGTCAAGACCCACGTGGCGAACATCCTGATGAAGCTGCACCTGCGCGACCGGGTGCAGGCCGTCGTCTTCGCCTACGAGCACGGCATCGTGCGCCCGGCAGGCGGGGCACGGTGACCCTGTCGCCGCCGGCGCGGGCGCTGCCCGAGCTCCCGCCGCAGGCCGACGGCGTGGATTTGGTCTGGCGAGCGCCCACCCCAGCCGACGTGCCGGCGTGGCGTGCCCTGCTGCTGGCGGTCGAGGCCGCCGACGACCCCGGCGAGGTGCTGACCGAGGCCGACCTCGCCGACGAGTTCGCCGCGTCGTGGCTTTATCCGGAGGCCAACGCCCGGTTCGCCTTCGAGCCTGCCGCGGCCTGCGTGGCCTTCGGGTGGGTCCAGTGCCGCCCGCAGCACGAGCGCACCCACCGCATCAACCTGTGGGGTGAGGTGCATCCGGCCTGGCGGCGCCGAGGTCTCGGGTCAGCGCTGCTGTCGTGGTTGCTCGCCCGCGGCGAAGCGGCGCACCTCGAGCTCGACGACGACCAGGACGCGCTGCTGACCGTCAACGTCGACGCGGGCCGGGCGGACCTGCGCGGGCTGGTCGACGCCGCCGGTCTCGAGCTCGTGCGCAGCTTCGTCGAGATGCGCTGCGATCTCGGGGAGCCACGACCGACGGAGCCACGACCAGCAGAGGCACGCCCGACGGAGCCACGGCTAGCATCGGGTCTGCCAGACGGCCTGGAGCTCGTGCGCTGGGACTCCTCGTGGGACGAGCCAGCCCGTTTCGCGCACAACGCGGCCTTCGCCGACCACTGGGGCTCGGCTCCCATGTCCCCCGAGGTGTGGCAGGACGACGGCATCGGCGAGCGCGGCGTTCGGCGCGACCTCAGCTGCCTGGCCGTCGACGGCGAGGAGGTGGCGGGCTACCTGCTCGCCGCGAGCTATCCGCAGGAGTGGCTGACCCTTGGCTGGAGCGAGGCGTGGGTCAAGACCCTCGGGGTCCAGCGCGCCTGGCGACGGCGCGGTGTGGCCAGCGCGCTGCTGGCCACCGCGCTGGCTGCGTTCTCCGCCGAGGGCTTCGATCGCGCTGCGTTGGGGGTCGACACGGACAGCGAGACCGGCGCGGTGGCGCTGTACGAGCGCTTTGGGTTCTCGTCCACGCGCCGCATTGACACGTGGGGACGCCGCCTGCCGCCGGTGGGCGAGCCACCGCTGACTGCGTGAGCCGCCGGCTTACCTGTGCGTGAGTAAGAACGCCGTGACGTCGAGCTTGCCAAGCGCCATCGCGCGCTCGTCCGCGATCGCCAGACCGGCGCCGGCGGCGGCCTCGCGGAGCACGTCCTCGGCTGGGGTGAGCACTACGGCTCGGCCCCCAGCGGCCATGCGCTCGGCGGTGCGCGCCAGCACGGCCTCGTACAGCGGAGCCACGATCCGCGGGCTGCCGGCCCGCAGACCGTACGGCGGATTGGTCACCAGGCACTCGACGCCGTCGACGCCCGCCATCGTCGTGGCGTCGCCCTGGTCGATCCGTACGGCATCGTCCAGGCCAGCAGCGGATCGGTTGGCCCTGGCGGTTGCGACGTGGTTGCCGTAGAGCTCGAGGCCGCGGATCGGAAGGGGTCGTACCTGTCTCGCGGCCGCGCCGATGTCGGCGCGGATCTCGGCGCGGATCTCGGCGCTGAGCCCGGCGTCCTCGAGGCCGAGCGCTCGCAATCGCTCAGGGTTGTCGTTCCGCACCGACCACCGCAGCGTCGTCAGTCCGGCTTCGATGGGGATCGTCCCACCGCCGGTCAGCGGATCGATCAGCCGTTCTCCGTCTGCCCAGCCGGCGTAGCCCAGCAGCGCGGCCGCCGTGGTCGGCCGCAGCCCGGCGTGGTGGTGGGCGCTCAGCCATGCCCGCTTCTCGAATCCAGCGCCGAGCACGTACCCGACACGCAGCCGCTGGTGGTCGAGCTCGACCTTGACCTCGGTGACGGGCTGTTCCAGGTCGACGGGCAGCCGGCGGCCGGTGCGGGCGCGCACCGCGAACGCGGCGTCGGGCATGCGCGACCAGTCAAGGCCCGCGATGACCGCGTGGACTTGTTGCAGCTGACCCTCGTGCCCGCGGGACTCGCGGTGGGGTCCGCTGGGGTCGTTGCGTCCGCTGGGGTTGTTGCGTCCGCTGGGGTTGTTGCGTCCGCTGGGGTTGTTGCGCTCGCTGGGGTTGTTGCGCTCGCTGGGGTTGTTGCGTTCGCCGGCCACGTCGCCGGCGCCTGTGGACGCGCCACTGGTGTCGGCGGGCGTGCCACCGGGTTCGCTCTCGAGGTCGACGACGGCCAGACGCAGCATGACGCCGGTCACCGTCCGTGCCGTGCACAGTGTTCGGATCGTCGCGGCGAGGTCAGCCCGGCCGTGCACAGCACCGCGATCCCACGCCAACGCTGCGTTGGTCGTCGCGGACCACGACTGGCTCGGCAGGTCTGGCGGGCGCCAACCCAGCGCAGCGAGCTCCGCGGCAGCCTCGGGCTCGGTTCCGGGCGCGCAGCTTGCCCAGACGTCGAGTTCGGGTCCGCCTGTGCGGGCGCCGGCGGCGCACGCGGCCGCCGTCAGCGCGGAGGCGGCCGCGTCGCTTGAGTGCGCCACCTGTGGCATGCCAGCGCGCTCCATGGCGGGATGCTACGGGCGCAACGCCGCTGGATGAGCCACACCGAGCCAAGCGCACGACGCGCAAAGGTGGAACTCGCGGGTCGGCATCCCGTCGTTCGCTGCCAGGGGCACCGGAGGTGGGCAGCCAATCGCAGGACCTGCCCGGGGCCTGCAGCGTCTCGAATCACCCCGCGCATGCTCGACGTTGCGATTGCGACGTCCCCACACGTCGGAATCGCAACGTCGTGCCTCGAGCCGCGTACTAAACCTATATAAAACAGCATAAATCCGGCGCCACGAGGGCAGTCCGGACCGTGATCGGTGTTGGCTTGTCGCATTAGCGCCCACTGGGGGTGGTCTTGGCGACAAGCGGAGGACCTGGTGGCGAGGGATCAGGTGGCGAGGGACCAGGTGGCGAGGGATCAGGTGGCAGGAGACCCGGCGGCAGGTGCACGGCGGCGCCCGTACCCTCCCCGTGGTGGACACGTCGCCCGTCGAAGATCGACATCCGCGTCTGCGCGCCCGCCATGTCCTGCGTTGGCTGGGTCGGTCGGTGCCGGCGACGCGTCGTCGCCTGGCGTCGCAGGACCTGCTGCTGCTCGGCGCCGGCCTGACCTTCTACGCCGCCATCGCCGTGGTCCCGCTGCTGCTGATCGCGGTGTTCCTGGCAGGGGCGCTGCTCGGTCACGCGCAGGTGCGCGAGCTCAGCCAGATGCTGGCCGACTTCGCCCCGGCCGGCCTCGGCTTCTCCGCGCGGCTGGTCGAGTTGGCTCAAGCTGCCGCCGGCCTCTCGCCGTTGGCCGTGATCGCCGCCTTGATCCCCGCCACGTCCTACGGCGAGGGGCTGACGCGCGCCTTCGACCGGCTGGCCGGCGTGCGTACCTCCGCCAAAGGACTGCGCGGCCGCCTGAAAAGCATTGCCCTCCTCGGCGCACTGCCGCTCCTGACCATGGGGGCGTTCGGGATCGTGGCCGTGCTGCCCGCGATGCTGGGAGAAGGGCTCGGGATGCAGGTGCTGGCTGGCTACCTGACATTCGTAGCTGCGTGGATCGGCGGCACCGTGCTGCTGGCCGTCACCTATCGCGCGTTCTCGCCGGTGCCGCTGAGCACCGCCGGGTGGCTGTGGTCCTCCGCTGGGACGGGCAGCTTCCTGGCGGGCATGTCGCTGGGGTGGGTGGTGGTGCTCGAAGTCGGAGTCGACGTCGGCCAGGCCTACGGCGGCTCACAGGAGCTGGGCGCCGGCGTCCTGTTCGCCGTGTACCTGCTCTTGGTGCAGCTGACGTGTTTGGTCGGCTACGGGTGGGCGCTCGAGCTCAGCGGGCCCTCCCGCAGCCA
This sequence comes from Nitriliruptorales bacterium, assembly GCA_007126835.1. GTDB lineage: Bacteria > Actinomycetota > Nitriliruptoria > Euzebyales > Egibacteraceae > SLAO01. The sequence continues at coordinate 10,709 of SLAO01000167.1, forward strand.
GGGGGCCAGCGGCGACACGTGACCTCACCGCGTCCGCACGCCGACGGCTGGCCTGCCGCCAGCGTGCACCGTCGGTTTGCTACGGGTCGTCGCTGAGCACGTAGGGCGTCGGCGCGGTCTCGACAGCGCTCGGCAGGTCGTCGGGCTCGTCGCGGTCGAGGCTCGCGATCACCACCACGGCGGCGAAGCAGACCAGCAGCGCGCCCACCAGCGCCCGCGGCGGCGGAGCGGAGTCGCTCGGGGACGGTTCGTTGCTGAGCCGGCGACGGGTCTCGTCGACCTCCGCGGCGAGCATGTCCGGGTGCATGGGCTGCATCAAGTACCTCCGGCGCTCACGATGCGCGGCTCAGGCAGGTCAGCGCATCGGGAAGTTGCCGTATTTCGCGGACGAGCCGCGCGGCACGGGTAAGCTCACGCACCCTCGACGGCGAGGGCTTGCTCGCCGCGAGCCGAGCTGAGTGCATCCCGCATGGTGGTCCTGGCACGCAGACGCAGGGCGCCCCCGGCGCACCGTCGCTGAGGAGGGCGCGAGGACGGACGCGCTGCTTCGAGGCGCTATCGCAGGACCAGCAGGACTCCCAGGATGCCGGTATAGGTGTGCGCCCAGAACGGAGGGTTGAAGGGGCCCCGGAACCGAGTGGCGACGAAGCCGGCCAGAAACGCCGCTCCGCCCCCGATGCCGAGCCAGCCCAACCATGGCGGCAGTGCTTCGGACACGAGGACCGCCGCCCCGAGCACGGCGAACGCCGCGTACGCCGAGGCCATGTGCGCGATGTACAGCGAACCGGCCCAGTAGTCGAACGGCGGGAACACCTGGGGCGGCGCGCCGTCCTCGACGGTTACCTGCGCCGCCCAGGGCACGACGGTCAGGCGGAACGTCAACGACACCACCCAGCACAGCGCCCCCAGCGCGTAGACCACGGCCGCCATACCCGCGATCGCCGCTGCGTCCGGATCGGGCAGCAGCACGCCGAACCCGGCCACCCCAGCTGCGGTCAGGAACATCGCCGGGATCATCCACAGGTGGATCCAGGCGCGGCGCCGGCGGTCGGTGTGGATCACCCGTAACGCCTCGATCAGGGGCTTCTCGTAGGCCAGGCGCCAACCGCCGGCGCCGATGAGAAACGCCACGAGCCCGGCGATCAACGTGATGCCCACCACGTCATGTGCTCGCACGGTGACTCCTCTAGCTGCGCACGTCTGCGGCGTTGAGAAAGTCCAGGGCGGCCGTCGCCATGCCCTCCGGATCGTCGAGCCAGGGCAGGTGCCCGGCGCCGACAACGACGCGCAGGGTGGCGTCGGGCATCGCGTTGGCCACGCGCCGGGCAACGTCGGGGCCTGCGAGGGTGTCGTCGGCGCCCCAGAGCCACAGGGTGGGGACGTCAACGGCTGCCAGGACGGTGTCGTCGAGCGTGATCCGCGCCTGACCCGCGACGAGCTCGGCGATCAGCTCGCCGTCGTGGCGCCGCGTGTCGGTGTGCCGCAGCAACGCGAGGTAGTAGTCGAGGACCGCCGGGGCGAGACCCTCGCGACCCAGGCTGTTGCCGTGGCCGAGTTGGCGCATGAGCACCCGCACGGCCCGAGGGCCGGGAGGCAGAGCGGTCAGCGTCGTGCGGGCCCAGCTTCGGGTGAGCAGCCGCAGCAACGCCGGTGCCGGCGGGCGCGTCACGAACGCCGGGCATCCCAGCTGGACCATCCGCCGGAACCGGTGCGGGGTCGCGGCGGCCGAGCGCAGGGCGAGGTGACCGCCGAACGACGAGGCCACGACGTGCGCACTGCACAGCCCGAGCCCGTCGAGCAGGTCCGCGACGAACGCTGACGCGATCCGCGGCAGATTCGTCGCGGTGATGGGGTACGGGGCGCTGAGCCCCGCGCCGGGCCGGTCAATCACGAGACACCGCACGCCGGGGAGGTGGCCGACCAACGGGGCCCAGGTCGCCCCCGCGTCGAGTTCGCCGTGCAGGAGCAGCACGGGGTCGCCGGAGCCGACGTCCTGGACTCGAACGCTGGTACCGGTGCAGGCCAGGCGCACCCGCCGCTCGGTGGGCACGAGCCCGACCGACGACCACAGCTCGGCCTCGACGCGCCGATACTGGGCGACGTCGGGCTCAACGCGCAACGATCTCACCGACCATCCGCTCGTGGCCCGGCACGTCACAGAAGTAGGTGTAGGTGCCGGGTTCGAGGTCGACCTCCACGCGCACGGCGGTGCTCCCGGGCAGTTCGGCGTGGACGCCGGCGTCCTCGACCACCAGGGTGTGGCGGTAAGCGTCCTGGTTGTCCACCCACAGCACCGCGCCGCCGGCGGGGATCTCGAGCACCTCTGGGAACAGCGCGTGGGCGGTGGGCACGGGCACGTCACCGGGTTGGCGCTCGTCTGGGCTCACCGTTGCTGCGACGGTCAGCGATGCGACCGTCAACATGATCGCGAGAACACCTGCGGCACCGCCGAATGCGAGACGGCTGCGACGGCTGCCAGCGACCGCGCCGGCCGCCACAGTCAACACCGCCAGGACGATGTAGGCCTCGGGCAGGAAGCTCGCCGGCGTCTCGGGATGCGCCAACGCCTCGACGAGGAAGGGGGCGCTGGTGACCAGATGCACCCCCAGAAGGCCCACGATGGCCAGCACCAGCCAGCGGGGGGCGCGGCGAGCGACCACGGCGCCGAGCACCGCGTAGACCACGGTGGCCACCCCCAGCGGGGGGATGATCTCCCCGGCGATGACTTGCGTGCCGGCGAACAGCACGGCGATGACCAGCAGCCCGGTGGCGACGAACCGGTCCCCCCGCCGGGTCGGTGCCTCGCTCGTGGGGGCGTCAGGGCGGTCGAGCACGGTGCTCATGGTTTCTCCTTGCGCTGGTGTCGGCGGTCGGCCTTTGTGTGGCTGAACGTATGACCGGAGGTCGGCACCGCCCATCCCGCCAGTCGCCGAACCTGGTTCCGGGTAACCCCACCCGACGATTGCGATAAAACCCCTGTGCACAGGGCCACAGAAGGCGCATCATGAGCCGGTGAGAACCCGTCCTGCCTGGCCTGCGCTCGCGCTGCTTGTCGGGGCGGCCGCGAGCGGGGTCACACTCGTCGTGGCCGTCCGCGGCGGCGCCACCGCCAAAGAGCTGCCGTGGGTGGCCGCCACCGTCGTGTTCCTCGCCAGCGCCGCCGTGGTCTGGCGGTGGCGCCGCGAGCACCCGTTGGCGCGGTGGTTCGCCGTGGCCGGCGCCTCCGTTGCCGTCGTGCAGGCACTCGACGCGATCGTCCTGCGGCTGGGCGCGGCCGGCCAACCTCGTCTGCTCGCCTCGGTCCTGCTGGCCTATCAGCTGGGCAGCGTGGTGGCGGTGGCGGCGGTGACGCGGATGCTCGGGCTGTTCCCCGACGGGCGCGTGGAGCGGCGGTACGAACGAGCGGTGCTGACCCACCTTTGGTGGCTGTTGGCACTGCCTCCGCTGGTCCTGCTCGGGCGGCCGCTGTTACTCACGCCCGCCTACCACGCCACCCCGGCCACGCCCAACCCCTTCCACGTGACCTGGCTGACGCCGGTCGGTGCCGCAGCGGGTGTTGGCACCGCCTTGACCCAAGGCGTGTTCGTCGTGGGCGTGGCGCTGTTGGTGCTGCGCTACCGCCGGGCGCGGGAGGGCCGGCGACGCCAGGTGCGATGGCTGCTCGTCCCCGGCCTGCTGGCTGCTGGCGCGGCAGTGGTGGATCTGCTCACGTGGCGGCTGTTCCCCCACGGCGCCCCCACCGCGGTGGCCGAGGTCGGCCTCACCGCGCTGTGGGTGGCGGCCATCGCCTCGCTGCCGCTGGCCATCGCCGTGGCGGTGGTGCGCCCCGAGCTGCTCGACGTCGACCGGGTGATACGCAAGTCGCTGGTCTACGGCGCGCTGTGGGCGGCGATCGCCGGGGTCTACGTGGCAGCGACCGCCGCGCTGGGGCTCATCGCCGGCCGCCGGTTGCC
>SLAO01000048.1 GCA_007126835.1 Nitriliruptorales bacterium
GAGGCGGGGTCCTCCACGATGGCGAGCATGCCCGCGCCCATGTTGAACACCCGCCACATCTCCTCCTCGGCGACGTTGCCGGCGCGTTGCAGCACGTCGAACACCCCGGGGATGGTGAACGTGCCCACGTCCACGACGGCCCCGAGCCCCTCGGGCAGCACACGGGGGAGGTTGCCGATGATCCCCCCGCCGGTGATGTGGCACAGCGCGCGGGTGGCGGTTCCCGCCACCAGGGCCAGGCACGCCGGCGCGTACATGCGGGTCGGGCGCAGCAGGGCCTCGCCGAGGCTCTGCACGCGCAGCCCGTGGTCGTCGGACAGGTCGAGGCCGGCGTCGGCCACGATGCGCCGCGCCAGGGAGTACCCGTTCGAGTGCAAGCCGTTGGACGCCATCGCGACGATGCCGTCACCCTCGGTGACCCGGTCGGCGTCGAGGGCCTCATCACGCTCGACGATGCCGAGCCCGAACCCGGCCAGGTCGTAGGCTCCCTCGGGCAGGACGCCGGGGTGCGCGGCGGTCTCGCCCCCGACCAGCGCGCAGCCCGCCTCCTCGCACCCGTCGGCGATACCCGAGACGATCTCGGCCACGTGCGCTGGCTCGATCCGGCCCATCGCCAGGTAGTCCAGGAACAGCAGCGGCTCGGCCCCCGAGCACACGAGGTCGTCCACGACCATCGCCACCAGATCGCGACCGACCGTGTCGTGGCGGCCGAGCTCGCGGGCGAGCTCGAGCTTGGTCCCGACCCCGTCGGTGGCCGTCACGAGCAGCGGCTTCTTCCACCGTTTGCGGTCCAGCGCGAAGAAGCCCCCGAACCCCGAGAGGCTCTCCAGCACCTCCGGGCGGGCCGTCCGCGCCACGTGGGGCTTGATCGCCTCGACCGCGGCGTCGGCGGCTTCGAGGTCGACGCCGGCGTCAGCGTACGTGGGTCCGTCGGGTTCGTGGCTCATTGGTCGAACATCGCGAGCTGGTTGCCCGCCGACATCTGCTCGGGCGGGACCGGGATCGGGTAGCGGCCGTCAAAGCACGCCATACACAGCGCGTCCCTCGATCGTTGCGACGCGTCCACGAGGGCGGCCTCGGACAGGTACGCCAGGGAGTCGGCTCCAACGAAGTCGCGGATCTCCTCCACCGACAAGCCCGAAGCGATGAGCTCGGCGGGCGTGGCCATGTCGATGCCGTAGTAGCACGGGTTGCGAACCGGCGGCGACGTGATCCGCAGGTGCACCTCGGCGGCTCCGACCTCCCTGAGCATGCGCACGAGCTGGCGGGACGTGTTGCCCCGCACGATCGAGTCGTCGACGACCACGAGGCGCTGGCCCTCCAGCACGTCACGCAGCGGGTTGAGCTTCAACCGGATGCCCAGCTGGCGGAGGGTCTGCGACGGCTCGATGAATGTCCGACCGACGTACCGGTTCTTGACCAGCCCCTCGGCGTAGGGGATGCCCGATGCTGCGGAGTAGCCCGACGCCGCCGCGGTGCCCGAGTCAGGCACCGGGATCACGAGGTCGGCCTCGGCTGGAGCCTCGCTGGCCAGCGCCACGCCCATCCGCCGGCGCGACGCGTACACGCTGGTCTGCCCGTCACGGTGGTCGGGTCGCGCGAGGTACACGTGCTCGAACACGCAGAACGCCGACCCGGCCTCTGCGAAGCGGCGAGTACGGAATCCGTTCGCATCGATGCTGACGATCTCGCCGGGTGCCACGTCGCGCACGAAGTGCGCCCCGACGATGTCGAGCGCGGCCGACTCGGACGCGACGATGTACCCGCCGTGCGGCAGCCGGCCGATGACCAGCGGGCGGACGCCGAACGGGTCACGCGCGGCATGCACCGCCCGTTCGTCCATGACGACCAGGGACCACGCGCCCCGAACCCGGGTGAGGACGTCGGCCAGCGCCCCATCCAGTGGGCCGTCGTGGTGGGCCAGCGTCGATGCGAGCAGGTCGGAATCTGTTGCGCATCCTCGCGCGGCCTCACCGTGGGCAGCGGCGAGCTCGGCGGTGTTGGTGAGGTTGCCGTTGTGGCCCAGTGCCAGACCGGTGCCTGTCGGGGTCACCTTGAACGCGGGCTGGGCGTTGTCCCACGTCGAGGAACCCGTGGTCGAGTACCGCACGTGGCCGACCCCGAGGTGGCCCGTCAGGCTCGCGAGCTTGCGCTCGTCGAAGACCTGGCTGACCAGTCCCATCTCCTTGGAGACCATGATGCTGCGCCCGTCAGAGACCGCGATCCCCGCCGACTCCTGCCCGCGGTGCTGCAACGCGTACAAGGCGTAGTAGGTCAGTCGGGCGACGTCTTCGCCTGGCGCGTACACGGCGACGACACCGCACTCATCGCGGGCGCCGCTGCGGTCGGGGTCGCGCATCAAGGCTCCCGGTGCTCCCAGTCGACAGCTACGACCGGAGCATAGCGCCCACACCGAGTCCGGCGCCGTCTGCGCGGGACCCTGCTCACGTTGCGACCACGCCGAGTCCGGCGCCGTCTGCGCGGGACCCTGCTCAAGTTGCGCCCCTCTCGGTCGACAGGCTCCAGCGAGGCCGGGGGATGGCCTCGCCACCGGAGAGGAGCTCACGGTGCACGGGGGAACGACACCACGTCTTGCTGCCGCGACCCACCACGCGGCCACACCGTTGCCGGAGCCCGTGCGGGTGCTCGCGGTGGTCGGATCCGAAGGGCCCTCCTCGCTGCTGCCCACCACCCTGGCGGCTGCGTCGTTCGCCGTCACGGTCCCTGACGACCTCGACCAGGCCGTCTCGCTCGCGCGACAGCTGAACCCGCACATCGTGCTCGTCGACCTAAGTGCCACCGGAGCTGCCGGGTTCGGTCTGTGCCGGCAGCTGCGGACGTTCAGCGTGGCCTACATCGTGATGCTCGGTGGCAGGGACGACGTGGACCGCAGGGTCGGCTTTTCGGTCGGCATCGATGAGTACATCGATCGGCTCTCCAGCTGGCGCGATGTGGTGGCTCGACTCCAGGCGATGCTCTCCAGACCGGTGGCGACCGCGCCCGCTGACCGGCCGCCGGCGCAGGTGCTCGACGACCTCACCATCGATCTGGCCAACCGGACTGTGTGCGTGGGCGACCGCTTGGTGGCGCTGACGCCGACAGAGTTCGACCTTCTGGCCACGCTGGTCTCCCACCCGTGTCGCGTGGTCGGACGTGATGAGCTACTGCGATTGGTCTGGGGCACCGCATGGGTCGGCGAAAACCATCTCATCGACGTGCACATGTCGAACCTGCGACGCAAGCTCGGCGACGACCCGCGGCAAGCGAAGTACATCCAGACCGTCCGCGGCTCCGGCTACCGCATCACCGTCCCGCCGACGCAGGGACCGGCCTGCGCCTGCTGACCGGATTGTCGTTCAGCACCCCTCGTCGAGGTTCCACCCCACGTGCCGCGACCGCACCTGGGCAAGGCTGGAGGCCACGTGTGGCACTCTGTCCGGCAGCGCAACCGTCCGACGCGCCGACAAAGGGGCAGGTCGTGGAGGAGAAGGACCGTTACCGGGAAGCGGTGCGGACCGGGCTGGCCAAGGGACTGGCGGCAACGGCGCGCGGGCTGTCTTCAGCCTCACGCGCCCTGGCCTCCACCTCGCGCCAGCTTCGCCCGCCAGAGGCGGCCGACCCGTGGGACGCCGATCTCGAGGTGCCGGCGGCTGAGGACGCCGAGCCCGAGGTACCGGCGGCTGAGGAGGCTGAGCCCGAGACGAGCGCCGACGTGCGGGCCCTCGTCGATCAGAACGCCCGCGACGTCGTCGGCGAACTCAAGGACTTGAACCAGGACGAGTTGCGACAACTGCGCGACGCCGAGGCGCAAGGAAAGGCCCGCAAGACCGTCCTCGAGGCCGTGGACAAGCTACTGGCCGAGTAGCGCTTCCGGAGGCCCGCTCGTCGCCGGACGCCCCAGGCGCTGTCGACCGTCACACCCCGTCCATTGGTGGATGTCCGGCCCCCGCGAGCGCCCCTGGCCCGCCGCCGGTCGGCCGCTTGCTGTCGACCGGTGGCACCGCCGTTGGGCGACCCTTGCTCGCGTCCGCAGACCCCGCGCCCGCTCCCGCAACCCCAGCGCACGGCCAAACCCGGAGAATCGGGACATGGGTGGTACATCGACGCCCGCGAGCGCCCTGGCCCGTCGGCGGTCGGCCGCTTTGCTCGCGCCCGCCGACCCAGCGCCCGGCCAAACCC
>SLAO01000114.1 GCA_007126835.1 Nitriliruptorales bacterium
GTGGTCGTCTCCCAAGACGTCCGAAAGGCGATGGGCGCGCTCGGCCAGAGGCTCCAGGGTGGTGGGGAACGCGGGGGCGACGAGGCGCAGGTGGCACCAGTGGTCCTTGACGCGCTTGCGCCACTCGTGCAGCGCCGCGTCGCTGGGGTCGGCGTAGGCCTCCCGCATGCGCCACAGGCCTCGGCGGTAGGTGCGGGCGAAGCCGGGAGCGATGAGGGTCCAGCCCGCCGAGGGCAGGGGCCACGCTTCTGCTTCCTGGCGCAGATCGGCGAGCTCGGAGGCGACCTCGGCCGCGATCCCCGCGCCGGCCACCGACGCCCGTGCGGAGTCGCGCTCGGCCTCGAGCGCCTTGCGCAATCGGGCGAGATCGGAAGCTCCCCGGTCCAGCGTCGTCAGGGTCGCTCGCGCGACCTCGGCGTCCCGCGCCGGGGCCAGCCGCCGGGCGGCGTCACGCAGGCGTTGGTTTTGCGCCTGCTCGCGCGACGCACCGAGCGGCTTGCGCACGAGGCGAAGCACCGCGCGGACCTCCTTGGTCCGCTTGCGGGCCTCGTGGACGCGCACGTCGAACGGGTCGTCAGACTCCGTGAGTCGCGAGATCGCATCATCGAGCTGCTCGCAGGCAACGCGGCGAATCTCGTCGGGCAGGGCGTTGGCGGGATCCAAGGCGTAGTTCACGGAAGGACCCTACCCACCGCCCTCACCCACGATGGGTGCAGCCGGCTCGGGCACCACCGGGCTGGCGCTGGCGGACCGGCGAGCGACCGCCACCTCGGCGGGCCGCAGCACGATCGCCTCTGCTTCGGTTGGCACGTGCAGATCGGTCGCGAGTCCGCACCACGCCAGCGGAGCGACGCCGGCCTGGACCCCCTTGCCACCGCGGCGCTGCGCGGGGTACTCCCGCAGCGGAGTGCGCTTGGCCGTCCCGTCGGCGCCGACCGTGAGGACCTCGGCATCCTCGGCCTCGCCGGTGGGCACGACGGTCGCGGCCACGACCTCAGCGCCGTCGGGCACGACGAGGCCGGCGACCCCGGTGGCCGAGCGTCCCATCGCGCGGACGTCGTCTACGGGACACCGCAGCACTTGGCCAGCCGAGTGGGCCAGCAACAGCTCGTCCCCCTGGCTGCAGGCGGCGATCGTGGCCAGCGCGTCGTCGTCCTTGACGCCGGCCGCGATCATCGCGCGGGTGCGACCTTCGTACTCCTCTCTTCCCGTGCGCTTGACGAGCCCGCGTCGCGACACGGTCAGCACGCTGTCCAGCGACGGGCTCAACACCACCGCGCCGACCAACGCGGCGTCGGGGGCGTCACCCAGCAGCTGGGCGACGGTGATCCCCCGGTGGCGCATCGTCACGACCGGGACGTCGGACAGCGGGATCCGATAGCCGCCCCCGTCGGCATCGACGAGCAGCAGGGTGTCCTCGGTGGTGCCGCGCACGACCGCGGCGAGCGGGTCCCGGGGGTGGCTGTGGGCCAGCGACGTCCGCTTCGTGCCCACGCTCTTGAGGTAGCCGCCCCGGGTCACGTAGACAGTCACCGGCTGGGCTGCGAGCTGCGGCAGGGGTTCGTCGGACCTGGGCTCGACCTCATCGGCTTGGCCGGCCGCGATCGTGCTGCGGCGCGGTGACCTGTGGCGAGTCTTGACGGCTTTGAGCTCGTCGGTGAGCAGGACGTCGAGACGATCCGGGTCGGCGAGGATCGCGTCGAGCTCGGCGATGCGCTCCACCAGCTCGGCGTGCTCCTCGGCGATCTTGGCCGCCTCGAGCTGGGCAAGCCGGCGCAGTTGCATATCCAGGATCGCGGTGGCCTGCACTTCGGAGAGCTCGAAGCGCTCCATCAGCTCGGACCGCGCCGCGTCAGCCGACTCCGCCGACCGGATCAGGGCGATCACCGCGTCGAGGTGGTCCAGGGCCGTCAGCAGGCCCTCGAGCACGTGGGCGCGCGCGGCGGCCTTGTCGCGACGGTGACGGGTTCGCCGGGTGAGGACGTCGCGCTGGTGCTCGACGTAAGCGGTCAGCAGCTCAACGAGCCCGAGCGTGCGAGGCTCCCCACCCACAAGCGCGACGAGGTTGGCATGGAAGGTCGCGCGCAGGTCCGTGCGCTCGTACAGCGTGGCGAGCACCTTCGCCGGGTTCTCGCCGCGCTTGAGCTCGACCACGATGCGCATCCCGTCCCGGCTCGACTCGTCGCGCAGGTCGCGCACCGCGTCCAGCTTGCGCTGCTTGATCAGATCGGCCATGCGCTCGAGCAGGGTCGACTTGTTCAGCTGGTAGGGGATCTCGGTGATGACGATCCGCGGCAGCCCACCCGACCGGGTCTCGGTCGTCGCGACCGCCTCGGTCGTGATCGCGCCCTTGCCGGTCAGGTAGGTGTCACGAATGCCCGGCCCGGCCACGATCCGCCCGCCCGTCGGGAAGTCGGGCCCGGGCACGATCGACATGAGCTCGTCGACGGTCGAGTCGGGACGCTCGACGAGCCGCACACAGGCGTCGATGACCTCGGCGAGATTGTGCGGCGGAATGTTGGTGGCCATGCCCACCGCGATGCCCGAGGACCCGTTGACCAGCAGGTTCGGGAAGCGGGCGGGCAGGACGACCGGTTCGCTCTCGTGCCCGTCGTAGTTGGGGACGTGCTCGACGGTGTCCTCGTCGAGGCCGTCGAGCAACTCCATTGCGATGGGCGAGAGCCGCGCCTCGGTGTAGCGCATCGCGGCGGCGCCGTCCCCGTCGATGGAGCCGAAGTTGCCGTGGCCGTCGACGAGCGGCTCGCGGGAGGCGAAGTCCTGGGCCATGCGCACCAGGGCCTCGTAGATCGAGGAGTCGCCATGGGGGTGGTATTTCTTCATGACGTCGCCGACCGCCGACGCACACTTGCGGTGGGGCCGGTCTGGACGCAGCCCGCCCTCCCACATGGCGTGGAGGATGCGCCGCTGTACGGGCTTCAGCCCATCGCGCACGTCGGGCAGCGCACGCCCGACGATGACGCTCATGGAGTAGTCGAGGAACGACTGCTCCATGCGATCGGCGATGTCGACGTCGGCGACCGCGTCGTCGCGGCCGTCGCCGTCGAGCAGGCGCTGCTGCGTGCTCATGGGCTACCTCGGGTCAGCGTGCGGTCGGGGCGAGCCGGCCTCGCGGGGGCGAGCCGACCATCGGCGATGGTGCCACGTCTGGCATCTCGTGGCGGGCAACCTGCACCGGGCATCATCGTCACACGCGCGCCGCAGAACGGCGTTCGGATCGACCAGCGACGAGGATCCACGCTAGGCACAGCAGGCCCGCCAGGGTCACCGCCAGGGTGATCCCCGACCAGGCCAGCACGTACTCGCCGGTGACGTCGACGACGTAACCGAACGACGGCGGGCTGACGATGAAGCCGATGAAGAACGCGGTGAGGATCCACCCCGACGCCCGCCCGGCATCCGCCGGGTCGAGCAGTCGCAGGATCGCCAGCATCCCGACCGAGTTCCACGCTGCGGCTGTCGACCCGAAGGCCACGGCGCCGGCCCAAAGCAGCCACGGCCCGACCCCTGGAGCGGCGAGGATCATCACGTGCGCGGCCACCGCCCCGGCTGCCAGCAATCCCAGCGGGAAAGCGACCCGCGTCGCCCGTTCGCTCAACCACCCCCACACGATCCGCGAGATGACGCCGAAGATCCCGGTGACCGCTGCGACACGTCCGGCCTGCCCGGGGTCCATCCCGAGCTCTTCGTAGCCGAACAGCGGGAGATAGGTCCCGACCGCGGCCCCGGAGGCACCCATCAGCACGGCGTAGGCCGACAGCCACCGCACGGTGGGCCAGATGGATGTGCGCCCTCCTTCCGGCTCGGGCCCGGCCACGGGGCGGTCGGCACCCACGACGGGCCACGACACCGCGGCCAGCAGCACGATCACCCCGGCGGCGGCCAGCACCGTCGCGCGCCAGCCGAGCACCACAGCACTGGCCGGAAGCACCAGCCCGGCCAGCGCGACGCCGATCTGCACACCGGATTGCTTGACGCCGATTACGACGCCCTGCCGGCCCGGCCGCACGTGGCGGGACACCAGGGCGTTGGTCAGCGGGTTGCTCAAGGCCTGCGGCAGGCCCGCGATGACGCAGCCGAGCAGCAGGGCCGGGTATCCGCCCGCAACAGCCAGGACGACGAACGCGA
>SLAO01000019.1 GCA_007126835.1 Nitriliruptorales bacterium
CCCGTCAGCACCGACAACCCCGTCACCCGCACCGGCGCCCGCGCACCAGCCTCAACGGCGGCGCCGCGGTTGGGTCGTGGGCGCACGAGGTCGGGCCCGTCATCTCGCGCGGCGCCCCCCGTGGTGGCGTCGTGGCCTCGACTGGCTCGCGAGACTGCGGGCTCCTACCTGCCCGATGTGCGGCGTCTTGCTCGACGGCAACCAGGAGTGTGCGCTGGGTCACCAGCGTCGTTGAGCCGTCAGCGGCTCGGCTTGGGGTTAGTGGGCGGCTTGTCCCGCACGGGCTCGGAGCCCTCCTCGTCGAGCACGCGCAGCTGCAGCACGGTGAACGCTTCAGCCAGCCGAACCCCGATGGGTTCGCCGCGGCGGCTGGCCCACTCGCGGATGCGCGGCTCTGGGTCCCATCCCGCCAACTGCGATCCGTGACAGCGCAGCGCCGAGAGCTTGCGATCGAACGTGGTCGTCACGTCGACGGCGTGGGTGCCCTCAACGAACCCCATCATCCAGACCTCGGCCACGTCCCAGGGCTCCAGTCCCTCTTCGATCAGCGACGGGTCCCAAAGCCTGGTCGATGCCGCCGGGTTGATGCAGTGCAGCACGACGTCGCCTGCCGCACGATGATCCGGGTGGTTGACGATCCCGTCGGCGCGCCACCGCACGCTCGGGTCGAACGACAAGATCACCTCGGGACGGTGTCGCCGGATCTCCGCCGCGACCTGGCGGCGCAGTGGCAGGTCCGCCTCGAGGTATCCGTCGGGGTGACCGAGGAACGTGACGTCGGTGACGCCCAGCTCGGCGCACGCGGCACGCTGCTCGACCTCGCGGATGCCTCGCAGGCGCTCACGCGTCATGGTCGGGTCGGCGGATCCGCTCGCCCCGTCGGTGAGCACCAGATAGCGGACCTCGGTGCCCATCTGCACCCACCGGGCGATCGTCCCGGCCGCCCCGAACTCGGCGTCGTCGGGATGGGCCGCCACGACCAGCGCGCGCGCGAAGGGCCGGGCCGGCTCCCACGAAGTGACCTGCTCGTTCACCGCTGCTCCTCTCGCATGCACCGTCGCCTCAGGTACCCTCGTGGCCATGGGCGCAACACCCGGGATCGCACCGGACCGCACCACCGACGAGCGCACGTCGCTCGACCGTCCGTGGCAGGTCATCGTCTGGAACGACCCCGTCACGCTGATGTCCTACGTGGTCTGGGTGCTGCAACGGCTCTTCGGCTACGACGAGGCCACCGCGACGAAGCTGATGCTGCAAGTGCACAACGAAGGCAAGGCGGTCGTCGCCAGCGAGCCTCGCGAGAAGGCCGAGCACTATGTCGCACGACTCCACGCTCACGGACTCAACGCCACGCTGGCCCGCGAGTAGACCATGGACCGCCGCATCGAAGCGACAGACGACGGGGACGTCGCCGTGGAGCTGCCCCAGGAGGAGCATGCGCTCCTGCGCAGCCTGCCCGACCAGCTCCGCCCGGTGCTTTCTGGTGAGCGGGACGTCGCTGACGCCCGGGCTCGGCTGTTTCCCGATCCCTACGGCGATCCTTCGTTCGACGCAGAGTTCCGGGAGATGACCGGAGCGTCGCTGGAAGAGGAGCACCTGGCCGCGCTCGACGCGTTCGCCGAGACCCTCGAAGGCGGTGAGGTGCGCCGACGCACCTGGCGCACGGTCTTGGACGAAGACGCCGCCCTCGCGTGGCTGTCGGCGACCAATGACGCCCGGTTGGTGCTGGCCTCCGCAGTCGGCATCCGCCACGAATCCGACTGGGAAGTCGAGCCGTCTGACCCTGCCACGGCCGCGCTGCACTACCTGGGCTGGGTGCAGGAGGCGCTGCTGGGCGCCCTGTCCGGCTCCGGGCGGGCTTGAGGAGGTCCGGAGTTACCGCGCGGTAGCATGCGCGTCATGCGCATTCGCCTCCGTGCCTCCGAACGGCGCACCCAACTGCTTGAGGTTGCCGGTGCCCTGTTCGCCCAGCACGGCTACCACGGGCTGTCGATGGAGGCGCTGGCTGACGCCGCGGGCGTCAGCAAACCCGTCCTCTACCAGCACTTTCCGTCCAAGCGGGACCTCTACCTGGCACTGGTGGCTGACGCAGTCGACGAGTTGGAAGGCCAGGTACGGGCTGCCCTGGAGGGCACGACCGAAAACAAGACCCGAGTCGCCGGAGCGATCGGCGCGTACTTCGACTTCGTCGAGGACACGCGGTTTCGGCTGGTCTTCACCACCGCGGAGCTCGGTGACGAGACGGTCCGTCAGGCCGTCGACGTGGCCTTCCGCCGCGTCGCCGAGCAGATCGCCAGCCTGATCGCGGAGGATGCCGGTCTCGACCAGGACGCCGCCTTGTTCCTGTCCGCGGCCCTGCGCGGTCTCGCCGCCGAAGGCGCCAGAGACTGGCTCGAGCGCAGCGACATGTCCAAGGACGAAGCCGTCCGCCTGCTCTCGCGCCTGGCCTGGCGGGGTCTTGGGGCGTTCAACCCCACCGCCCTCCAGTGACCGCGCACCGGCGAACCGTGCAGCCTCAGTCAGGGGTTCCCCGCCGACTGATACCCTGGTACCAGGCCTGGTTCACGCCACGAACGGTCGTGGCAGTGCGGCGTGGCGCACGAACGCTGCGCCTGGCCCCTTTTCGTTCCGGGACGCTTCGGCCGCCGCCGCGACCTTCCAGGGGTCTGCCGCCCACGCGCCGTCTAACCACAAGCGAGTTCCTGTGACTGAGACCACCACCACCACGTTTCGCACGCTCGGCGTCGCAGACGAGATCTGCGACGTCCTCGAGCGCAAGGACATCACCACCCCGTTTCCCATCCAGGAGCTGACCCTGCCCCTCGCCCTGCCCGGGGCTGACGTCATCGGTCAGGCGCGAACGGGCACCGGCAAGACCCTCGCGTTTGGCATCCCGCTGCTGCAGCGGGTCACCCCCGGCACCAAGCACGTCAGCGCGCTGGTCATCGTGCCGACCCGGGAGCTGTGCCTCCAGGTTCACGATGACCTCGAGCTTGCCGGCAGCGACCTGGGGATCAAGACCGTCGCCTTGTACGGGGGTAAGTCCATCGACGACCAGTCCGACGCACTGGCCGGCGGGGCCCAGGTGGTCGTCGGCACGCCCGGGCGGCTGCTCGACCTGCGCCGGCGCGGGCTCTTGGACCTGTCGCAGGTGACCACCCTCGTGCTCGACGAAGCCGACGAGATGCTCGACATGGGCTTTCTGCCCGACGTTGAGCAGCTGATCGAAGCCTGCCCCACCGAGCGTCAGACCCTGTTGTTCAGCGCGACGATCCCCTCCGAGGTCGTCGCACTCGCTCGCCGGTACATGACCAAGCCCACGTTCATGCGCGCCGACGTCGAGGAACCGCGCATCGCGCCCGAGACCGCGCAGCACTTCCTGGCCTGCCACCGGATGGACAAGCCCGCAGTGCTGGCGCGCATCCTGCAGGCTCCTGGCCGCGGCCTGTGCGTGGTGTTCACCCGGACCAAGCGTATGGCCGACACGCTGGTCTCCGAACTGGACCACCACGGCGTCAAGGCCGAGGCGATCCACTCGAACCTGCGCCAGGAAGCCCGGGAGCGGACCTTGCGCAGGTTCCGCGAGGGCAAGGTTGATGTGCTGTGTGCCACCGAGGTGGCGGCGCGCGGCCTTGACATCTCCGACGTCACCCACGTCGTCAACTACGACTGCCCCGACGACGAGAAGATGTACCTGCACCGCATCGGTCGAACCGGACGGGCCGGTGCCGCCGGTGTGGCGGTCACCCTGGCCGTGTGGAACGAGCAAGCACGCCTCGAGATGATCAAGAAGGCGCTCGACATCGACGTGCCGACCCACGAGGTGTTCTCGACGTCACCCCTGCTCGACGAGATCTTCTCGCTACCGCCGCGTGAGGTCGGCCGGCGCAGCGCCGAGGCCGCACAGACTTCGGAGGCCGGCCGCACCGCAAGCCCACGCCGGGCGCGCACTGGTAAGCGCGCCAGTGCCGATCAGCGCGCCGGCAGCACCGACAGCCCCGCCGCCGACACGACCGGGACCGAAGAGCCCGCCAGCAACGAAGCGGCCGCCCGAAGCGGTGCGCGCGCCGCCGGCACGACCGGCACCGAGAAGAGCGCCCAGAGCGCCGCCGACACGACCG
>SLAO01000088.1 GCA_007126835.1 Nitriliruptorales bacterium
CAGTCGCCGCCGATCTCCTACGTCCTCGACACCTGCGTGCTGCTGGCCGATCCCCGCGCGCTGTACCGCTTCGACGAGCACGAGGTCGTGCTGCCGCTCGTCGTCGTCGAGGAGCTCGACCAGCACAAGGCCAGGCTGGACGAGGTCGGGCGCAACGCCCGCGCGGCAGTCCGCATGATCGAGGAGCTGCGACTGCGCAGTGACAGTGGGCTGCGCGACCCGGTGCCGCTGCCTGGCGGTGGCAGCTTGCGTGTCGAGGGCAACCACGTCGGGGAGGCCCTGCCGACCTACCTCGACCCGACCACACCGGATCATCGGATCCTGTCGGTGGCCAAGGCGCTGGCCGGCACGCTGGTCACCAAGGACGGGGCGCTGCGGATCAAGGCCAGCCAGCTCGGCGTCGGGGTGGAGGACTACCGGGCCGACACCGTCGAGGTCGACCAGCGCTACACGGGCATCTGCGACCTGGCCGTGGGCGACCAGACGCTGTCTGCCCTCCACCGCGAGGGCAAGGCCACCCTGCCCGTCGACGCGACCGGCGAGCTCGCCTTGGTCCGCAACCAGTTCGTGGTCATGAAAGCCGGGCCGTCGGCGTCGGGGCTGGCCCGGGTGGCCGACGTGGACGGCGACGGCGCGGTCACCGTCGAGCGGGTCCCCGGCAGCCCGCGGGCCTTCGGCGCCAGCCCGCGCGACGTGCGCCAGACCTTCGCCCTGGATCTGCTGACCGACCCGGATGTCCCGTGCGTATCCCTCATGGGCATGGCGGGCACCGGCAAGACGTTCCTGGCACTGGCAGCCGGGCTGGAGCAGGTGCTCGAGGCTCGTGCCTACCGGCGCCTGTCGGTGTACCGCCCGCTGGTCGCCGTGGGTCGCCAGGAGGTGGGCTATCTGCCAGGCGACCTCGACGAGAAGCTCGAGCCGTGGATGGCGGCGGTGTACGACAACCTGTACGCGCTGTTCCGCCGGGATGGCGACGAGGAGGCCTGGGGCGGTGGCGACCACCGATCGGCCCAGGGAGCAGTGGAGGCGCTGCTCGACCGGGGACAGCTGGAGATGGCGGCGATCACTTACCTGCGGGGCCGCTCGATCACCGACGAGTTCGTCATCGTCGACGAGGCGCAGAACCTCGAACTGCCGACGCTCAAGGTCATCCTGACCCGCATGGCCGCCGGCTCGAAGGTCGTCTTCTGCGGAGACCTGTCGCAGGTCGACAACCCCTACATCTCACCGCACGGCGGCATGGCCGCGCTGATCGAGACCCTCAAAGGCACCGACCTGTTCGGTCACGTGGCCCTGACTAAGGGCGTGCGCTCGCCGCTGGCCGAGCTCGCTGCGACGCGCTTCTAGCCACGCCGCCTGCGAGCCGCGTGCGGTGGCTTTCTAGACTCCGGTCTCGTGCCTTCCAAGCCGCTACGGACATGGCCCGGCCTGCGCATCGCTGCCGGGATCTGGTCGCATTGGGTCCGCGAGCGCCGGGCCGTGCGCCAAGGGTTCATCGCCCTGGGGATCTCGACACTCGTGGGCATGGCCGCCGGCATCGTGCTCGGCGCCATGGAGGACCTGCTCGCGCGCCTGCCGGGGCTGCTCGTGCTCGTCCCCGCTGCGATCGGGATGCGCGGGGCGATCTTCGGGGCCTTGGCCGCGCGACTGGGCACCGGCATCCTGACCGGTCAGCTGGCCGGCTTCGCGCGGGGCTCGTACGGGGCGCACAACCTCGAGGCCTCGATCCTGCTGACGTTCTTCTCCTCGGCGGTGGCGGCGATCGCCGCCCGGGGCGTGGCGGGGGCCCTCGGCCTGGACACGATCAGCCTCCTGGAGCTGATGGTCGTGTCGGTGGTCGGTGGCGTGCTGTCGAGCGTGGTGATCCTGCTCGGGGTCGTCCTGCTGGCGGCCAACGCCCAGCGGCGGGGCTGGGACATGGACTCCATCGGGGCGCCGTTGGTGACCACCGCAGGCGACATCGTGACGTTGCCCGCGCTCGTGGTGGCCACGATGCTGCTCGACGTGCGCCTGCTGCCCGAGATCCTCGGCAGCGTGCTGCTGCTCCTCGCGGTTGCCTCGGTGTGGCGCGGGCTGCGTGCCCCAGCGGCGCTGACGCGCTCGGTGGTCCGCCAGAGCCTGGCTGTGCTCACCTACGCCGCCGTGGTGGACATCATCGCCGGCGGCGTGCTCGAGACTCGCGTCGAGGCGCTGATCTCCAGCCCGGCGCTGTTGGTGCTCATCCCTCCGTTCATCGCCAACTGCGGCTCCCTCGGCGGCATCCTGTCGGCTCGCCTGGGCTCCGAGCTGCACCTGGGCATGATCGAGGCCCGCTGGGTCCCCCAGCGCCTCGCTCTGCTCGAGGGAACGATCACGGCGCTGTTCAGCATCCTGGCATTCGCCGGCGTCGGGATGATCGCCCACGTCTCCGGCCTCGTGTTCGGCTTCGACTCGCCCGGCCTGTGGTCCATGATCGGCATCGCCTTGGTTGGTGGCATGATCGCCCTGGTGTTGTTGTTCGCGGTGGCGTACAGCACCGCTGCGGCAGCGTTCCGGTTCGGCTGGGACCCCGACAATCACGGCATCCCGATCGTCACCGCGACCATGGACCTGCTCGGCGTGCTGTGCCTGGTGGCCGCCATGGCGCTGTTCAACGCGATCTAGGAGGGACCCCACGATGCGGCGGACGGTCAAGGAACTGCTCGCTGAGACCAAGGACGCCTCGGAGCTCATGCTCGACCTCGCCTACGCAGCGGTGTTCTTCGACGACGACGACCTCGCCCGCGAGGTCATCAAGCTCGAGGAGCGCCTGGACGTGGCGGTCCACGAGATGCGGGTGGTCGTCATCCTGGCCGCCCGGTCCCCCGACGACGCCGAGCGGATGGCCGCCATACTGGGCCTGGTCAACGCCGTTGAGGAGATCGGCGACGCCGCGGAGGACATCGCCCGGGTGGTGCTGACCGACCTCGGGGTCCCAGGCGAGGTCCGCGACGACCTGCGCCATGCCGAGGAGGTCACCGCGCGGGTCAAGCTGCGCGACGGCAACCGGATGGCGACTCGCTCACTGGCTGACCTGGCACTGCCCAGCGAGACGGGCATGTGGGTGATCGCGATCCGGCGCGACGTCGACTACCTGTACGGACCCGCCGGCGACGAGATCCTCCAAGACGGCGACGTCTTGTTCCTGCAGGGGCCAAGGGAGGGAGTCGACTTGGTCCGGGAGATGGCCGGCGGGGAGCCCCACGGTCTCGCCCCACCGGTGGAATCCGCGCGGCTGTCGAACCTCGACCGCGCCGTGGACCTGCTCGTGGAGCTCAAGAACGCCGCGGAGGTCGCGGTTGGCCTGGCGTACTCGGCCATCCTGCTGCGCGACCGAGGGCTGGCGCGGGAAGCCTCCCGGGCCGAGGACCGCTGCGACACCCTCTACCACGACCTCCAGCGCTGGACGCTGCGGGCAGCAGTCGACCTCGACCAGTCCGAGCTCGACGAGCTGCGGGGTCTGCTGCAGATCGGACAGGCGTCCGAGCGGATCGCGGACGCCGCGCAGGAGATGACCCGGGTCGTCGAGGGCGAGGAGGGCCCCCACCCGGTCATCGCCGCGGCCTTGGCCGAGGCCGACGAGATCGTCGCGGATGCCGAGGTCGCTGCCGGCAGCCCGTCCGAGGGGCGCAGCCTCAAGGACCTGTCGCTGGAGACGGACACCGGGATGTACGTGCTGGCCATCGCACGGGGCGACGTGTGGCGCTACCGCCCGCGCGGCACCCAAACCCTCGCCGCCGGTGACCGGCTGGTGTGCACCGGCCCGGAGGAGGGGGTGGCGCTGCTGCGCGAGATCACCGGCGACGCCCGGCCGCTGAGCGACGACGCCTGACGCGCGCCGCCATGGTCAATCCGCGCATGGGACTGCACCTGCGGACTCGTCCCGGACATCCCGACTTCCTCGACCTCGAGTGGGACCGTCCCCTCGACGAATGGGAGGGCGACCGCCTGGTCGAGGTGGCCCGGGGCCAGCACCGTCACGTCGTTCGCTTCGTGGCATACGACGAGGGGCTGTACGCCCTCAAGGAGCTCCCGCCACGAATCGCGACGAGAGAGCATGCCATGCTCCGGCGCATGGCCGACGAGTCACTGCCCGTCGTCGACGTCGCCGGGATCGTCAACCGTCAGCAGATGCGCGTGCCGGCCGGCCCGCTCGAGGACGTGCTGATCACCCGCTACCTCGACTACTCGCTGCCCTACCGGGCCCTGTTCACGCATCGACGGCCGACACCCGAGTCCGCAGACGAGCTCGGCCACCTCCACGAGCGCTTGCTGGACGCGCTGGCGATGCTGCTGGTGCGCATCCACCTGCTGGGCTTTTACTGGGGCGACTGTTCGCTGTCGAACACCCTGTTCCGGCGTGATGCGGGGGCCCTGGCGGCCTACATCGTCGACTTGGAGACCGGGGAGTACCACCCGACGCTCAGCGACGGGCAGCGCGCCGAGGACCTGGAGATCACCCAGATCAACGTCGCCGGTGGGCTGATGGACTTGCAGGCCGAGCTCGAACTGCCTCCGGAGCCCGATCCCGTCGAGACCGCCGAGCGCCTCGGGGAGCGCTACGACTTGCTGTGGCAGGAGCTCACCACCGAAGAGCTCATCGGCCCCGACGAGCGGTACAAGATCGACGCGCGCTTGCGTCGGCTGAACGAGCTCGGCTTCGCCGTGGACGAACTCGAGCTGTTGTCCACCGAGGGCGGGGATGCGCTGCGGCTGCGCACCGCTGTCACCGAGCAGGGGCACCACCGGCGACGGCTGCTGTCGCTGACTGGCCTGCAGGCACAGGAGAACCAGGCACGCAGCGTCTTGAACGACCTGGCGAACTACCGGGCCGCAGTCGAGCGAGAGCTGGGCCGTCAGCTGCCCGAGACCGTCGCGGCGCACCGCTGGCTCTCCGAGGTCTACGAGCCGATCGTGGCGGCCGTCCCCGAGGAGCTGTGGACGAAGCTGGAGGCCGTGGAGCTGTTCCACCAGGTCATCGAGCACAAGTGGTTCTTGTCGGAGCGCAAGGGGCGCGACGTCGGGGTCCTCGAGGCCATGGATTCCTTCCTGTCCGACGTCTTGCCGACGGTGCCCGACGAGCGGTCGGTCCTCGCCGACGAGCACGACGCCGCGGTGGACTGGATCGGCTTCGGTTAGCCGGCGGGTGTCTCATGTAGCGTGCGCACCATGCCCCTGGTATCGGTGAACCGTCAGGACGCTGTGTGCACGGTCCGTCTCGAGCGTCCCGAGGCCCGCAACGCCCTGAGCACCGCGTTGCTCGGCGAGTTGCTTGACGCGCTCGGCCAGGCCGTCTCCGACCAGACGGTGCGTGTGATCCTGCTCACGGGAGCCGGCGCCACGTTCTCGGCCGGTGCGGACGTCCGCGAAGACCTCGACACGCCGGCGACCGCGCGCCGGATGGAGCTGTTCGGCCAGCTGTTCGAAGCGGTGGTCACGGCACCGACCCCCACGATCGCCGTGGTTTCGGGGCACTGCGTCGGGGGCGGTGCGGAGCTCGCGGCGGCCTGCGACATCCGCGTCGCCGACGCCACCGCGACGTTCCGGTTCCCCGGCGCGGCGATGGGCTATCCCGTCGGAGCGGCCAAGCTCGTGGGGCTCGTCGGGCTCGGCGCGGCCAAGGACCTGGTGCTGACCGGGCGCACGATCTCCGGCGAGGAAGCCGCCAGGCTCGGGCTGGTGCAGCATCTGGTGGCCGATGGCACCACGCTAGCGGCCGCCCGCGATCTTGCTGGCCAGATCGCCGCGAACGACCGTGACACCGTGCGCTACCTGAAACGGCTGTTCGACCGCTTCTCGGGGGTCTCCGACCGTGTCGCCGTCGAGGCGGACGCCCTGCTTGCCCTCACCCGGGCCGGCGGCGACTACGGGGCCATCACCCCGCCGGAGGACGGGGTGGGCTCTTGGGCGGGCGGGCACCGCACCGGACGCTAGGACAGCCGATCGCACGCAACTGGGCGGGCGCTGGCCCGAGGAACCGCAGCGGGCCTCTACGACGACTGTTGAAGACGGGGTAGGCTCCCGGCCCGCCAGGAGGTCACGATGTCACAGTCAAACCCGCCACAGCTCGACCGCGAGCTTGCCCTCGAGCTCGTCCGCGCCACAGAGGTCGCCGCGCTCGCCGCCGGCCGCTGGATGGGCCGCAACGAGAAGGAATCCGGCGACGGCGCCGCGGTGGACGCGATGCGCAAGGCCCTCGGCGGCGTCGCCATGGACGGCGTCGTCGTGATCGGGGAGGGGGAGAAGGACGAAGCCCCAATGCTGTTCAACGGCGAGCAGGTCGGCACCGGGTCCGAGCCGGAGGTCGACATCGCCGTGGACCCCGTCGAGGGCACGCGGCTGCTCGCCGAGGGGCGGCACGGTGCCACGTCGCTGATCGCGGCGGCGCCGCGAGGAACGATGTTCAACCCGGGCCCCATGGTCTACATGATGAAGTACGTGGTGGGTCCGGAGGCTGCCGGCGTCGTCGACATCGACGCGCCCGTGCGCGAGAACCTGCATCGCGTGGCCAAGGCCCTCGGCAAGGCCCCCAACGACCTGACGGTGGTGATGCTCGACCGGCCTCGGCACGCCGAGATGATGGCTGAGGTGCGCTCCGTCGGCGCGCGTCTGCGGCTGATCATGGACGGCGACTCCCCGGCCGGTCTGCTCGCGGCCATGCCGGAGTACCCCTACGACGTCCTGCTCGGCATCGGCGGGACACCCGAGGGGGTGGCGACGGCCTGTGCGGTCCGGGCGCTGCGCGGGGGGATCATCGGTCGTCTCTGGGCTCGCAACGACAACGAGGCGGCCCGGGCACGGGATATGGGCTACGACGTCGACGAGCCGCTCGACATCGACCGCCTGGTCTCCAGCCAGAACACGTTCTTCGTCATCACTGGGATCACCAGCGGCGACTTGTGCGAGGGCGTGACGTACGGGCCGAACGGAGCGACGACCGAGTCGATCGTCATGCGCGGCCGGTCGGGGACGGTCCGGTGGATCCGGGCTCGGCACCGCCCCACCAAGCTCGAGGACTACGGCGCCACTCCGCACACCTGACCCGGCGCCGCTGCGCTCACCTGACCCGGCGCCATTGCGCGCGCCCGGTCTGGCTGCCTCGCTGGTGTTCAGCCCGCCGATGCGCGCAGCGTCGTGCGGCGGCGCCGGGACCACGTGTCGAGGCCAACCGCGAGCACCAGCACGGCCCCGGTCACGAGGAACCGGGCGGCCGGGGACACCCCGAGGAGGTCCAAGCCGTTGGCCAGCGAGCCGATGACCAAGCTGCCGGTTAAGGCGGCCCACACGGTGCCCCGGCCGCCGAACAGGCTGGATCCGCCGATGACCGCCGCGGCGATGGCGCTGAGCATCAGGTCGGTACTGCCCGAGGACTGGTTCACCGCGAGCAGCCGGGACGCGGCGACGAGGCCACCGGTGACTGCGAGGGCGGACGCAAGCGAGAAGATCATCACCCGGATGCGGTTGACACGTATCCCGGCCCGTGCGGCGACGTCGGGGTTGCTTCCGGTGGCGCGGGCGTGGCGGCCGAACCTGGTGCGGTTGACCAAGACGTCGAACGCCCCGAGGAGCACCAGGAACAGGACCACCACCAAGGGGGTGCCGCGGTCGGCATTGAACACGGCGACTGCGCCGAACGCTCCCGCCGCGACGAGCAGGGTGCGCATCACGGGGCGGCGCAATATCCATTTGCTCTCGGCCCCCTGCGCCGCGTGCGGCGAGCCCCGCGCCGCCGAGACGTCACGGACGCGGCGCCCGAAGCCACCGAAGGCGAGGGCGCCGTAGCCGGCGACGATGAGCGCAGCCAGCCCCCAACCCGCCGCCGGTGAGAGGAACGTGCCCGCGATTCCTGTCAGCGTAGGGTCTTGCAGGTTGACCGTGCCGGTGTCGCCGAGCACCAAGAACAGCGCGCCCTGCCAGGTGAGCAGGCCCCCGAGGGTGACGATGAATGACGGGATGCCGAGCCGAGCGGTCAGCATCCCGTGGATCGCGCCGATGGCGAGACCTATGGCCAGGCCGGCAGCCACCGCCCACCAAGAGGGCCACCCGTGCTTGACGTTCAGCACGGCGATCGTTGCGGCGCCCAGCCCGCTGACCGCGGCGACCGACAGATCGATCTCGCGGATCAGCAGCACGAGGACGACCCCGATGGCGATGATCCCCAGCGCGACCGACTGCAAGGCCAGGTTGGTCAAGTTGATCGCTGATAAGAACCGGGGGTTCGCCAGCCAGAAGATCAACCACAGCCCGGCCAGGGCCGCCAACGCGGTCCCACGGCCGAGGCTGAGACGGGCTGGTTCGCCGGCCGGGGCGTGCCGGGCCCACGTCGAGTCTCCGGCTACTTGCGGCGGCGAGCTCATCGAATACCCGCGGCGTCGCACGCGGCAGCGAAACGTCCGACGCAGACCTCGTCGACGTCCCAGAAGCCGTCGGCTATCACGGTTTCGCCAACGGTCCCTCGCGTCACGGCGATCGGCTCGAGGACATGGGTCGGCACTGGCTCGTCACCGGCTCGCACCGAGATGGTCGTGAGCGCCCCGGAAGGCTCACCCCCTCGCGCGAAGTCCAGCGCCACGTCGGCGGCGATCTCGGCTTGCTCGCGGATGGGCTTGTACACCGTCATGTGCTGTTCGCCCGCCAGGATGCGTTGGACCGCGGACAGCTCAGCGTCCTGTCCGGTCACCGGGGGCAGGTCTCCGGTCAGGCCGGCTGCCTTCATCGCCGCCACCGCCGCGCCCGCCATCGCGTCGTTGGCCGCGTAGACCCCCAGGACGCGGTCGCGCCCCAGGCTGGCCAGGGCTCGCTCCATCTGCTCCTGAGCCTGGTCTGGGGACCAATCGGCGATGTCGAAGGACGGGCCCAGCTCGACATCGGTGCCGCCCAGCACCCGGCTCGCTCCGGCTTTGAACTGCCCAGCGTTGTCGTCGGTGGGGGACCCATGGAGCATCACCACGACCCCATCGTCGGACGGCTCAGCCGCGTCGATGGCCTCGAGCAGCCCCTCGGCCTGCAGCTCGCCCACCCGCTGGTTGTCGACGGTGACATGGAAATCAGCCGGCGCGCCGACCACGTGCCGGTCGTAGGTGACCACCGGGATGCCTGCGGCCTGGGCGGACCGGACGATTGCGGCCGCGGCGACGCTGTCGACCGGGCCGAGGACCAGCACGTCGACGCCGTTGGTGATCGCGGCTTCGGCCTGGGCCAGTTGCCGTTCACTCGACTGGTTGGCATTGGCATAGGTGGACTCGCACTCGGGGCAGCGCTCCCGGATGCGCTGCATGAACGCCGGCCGATCGTGAGCTTCGTACCGGGCGGTCTTGCTCTCGGGCAGCAGCAGGGCGATGTGCGGATCGGCATCGGGGCTACCGCTTACCGGTGAGCAAGCCGCGGTCAGCACCAGCAATCCCGCCGAGATGAGCAGTGCGGCGCGCGTCATGCGGGCTCGTCGACCTGGCGGAAGCGGTAGCCCGCCCGTGGTTCCGTGACGATCAATGGCGGACCGTCGGGGTCCTCGAGCTTCGCGCGCAGACGGGCCACGTACACCCGGGTGTACTCGGTCTGCGTCTGGTAGCCAGGCCCCCAAACCCGGCGCAGCAGCCAAGCGTGGGTCAGCAACGTCCCTGGTTGCAGGGCGAGCTCGCGCAGCAGCGCGAACTCGGTGGGGGTCAGGTGGACCCGCTCGCCGCTGCGCAGGACCTGCTGCTTCTCGAGGTCGATGGTCACGTTGCCCGCGATGATCGTGGACGGGGCCTCCGCAGGCTGGGGGGACGGACGGCTTCGGCGCAGCGTTGCGTGGATCCGTGCCAGGAGCTCGTCGATGCCAAACGGCTTGGTGAGGTAGTCGTCCGCACCGAGGTTGAGTGCCCGGACCTTGTCTGTCTCCGCCCTGCGCGCGGACACGACCACGATGCCCACCGAGGACCGCTCCCGGATCTGACGGCACAGCTCGAAGCCGTCGACTTCGGGCAGCATCAGGTCGAGCAGGACGAGGTCTGGCTGCTCGTCTGCCAACGCGGTCAAGGCGTCGCTGCCGTCCTTGGACACCACGACGGCGAGGTCCCGGGCGAGCAGGTTGGACCGGACGAGATCGACGATGTTCTGGTCGTCTTCGATCAGCAGGACACAGGTCTGGTCACGCATGGCTGCGATGTCCCTCTTGGAGCAGCTCCCAGCCGTCACGCTGGCCCTGCGCCGCGGCGGGGGGCTCGCTGGGCAGCGTCACCACGAACAGCGCGCCTCGGTGCGCAGACTGCAGGGTCAGGCTCCCCCCGTGGGCCTCCACGATCCCGCGGGCGATGCTCAAACCCAGCCCGGTGCCCGCCGACGTGCTGGTGCCCCGCACCCGCGGTTCGAACACACGGTCCCGGAGGTCTTCGGGGATGCCGGCGCCGTCATCGCTGACGGCCACCTCCACGCGGTCATCCGCGCCTGCCAAACGCAGGTGAACGTGCACGTGCACGTCTGCGCCCCCGTGCCGCAGGGCGTTTTCGAGCAGGTTGACGAAGACCTGCTCGAGGCGGTCGTGATCGCCCCACACAGGTGCGACGTCGCGGTCGAGATCCACGGTCACACGGTCAGGCGTGGGAATGCACGAGCGGGCCGCGTCCAACACCAGACCGAGGTCGCACCAATCTCGCTGCAGTTGCAGGAGCCCGGACTCGATCACCGACGAGTCCAGGAGGTCCCCGACGAGTCGCTCCATCCGGGAGGATTCGTTGGCGATTGCCGTCAGGAAGCGCTCGGTGGAGGCGGCATCCCACGTCAGGTCGGGCTGCTGCAGGGTCGAGGCGTACCCGCGGATCGCGGTCATCGGTGTGCGCAGCTCGTGGCTCAGACGGGAGATCAGCTCGCGTTGTAGCCGCTGGGAACGGCGCAGCGCGTCGGCTTCCTGGCGGGCTTCCTCCAGGGCTTCGCCTTCCAGCGCCAAGGCCAGCGACCGGGAGGCGTCGTCGAGCAGTTCGAGCGCGTCCTCGGTCACGACCGTCGACGACGACCAGCGGGCCACCAACGCGGCCGGGCCTTCGCTGAGCTCCAGCGGCGCCCCGGCCACCCCGGGGCTGAGCTCGCGCGCGCGCTGTTTGCCGGCGGTGTCCATCAAGGCGCCGACGAGCTCGGCGTCGGCTCCGGTGGTGTGGCCCGCGTCGGACTCTGCGCCCGCTGCTGCGAGCTGCTGCAGGGCGCCGTCGGGTCCGAAGCCAAGAACCGACACACGGTCTGCCCCGAGAGCGGCCCGCAGTGCCTGCGCGGCGACCGGCAGGCCACCCGCCGCCCGCCCTGGTCCGGCCAGCGTCTCGAGCATGGCCCGCAGCGTCTCGAGGATCCGGTTGCGTCGCGTGACCTCCGCCAGCAGTCGTTCATGCTCGATCGCATCGGCGGCATGTCGCGTGTACAGGGAAACGAGCTCGAGGCGGTCGGCCTGCGGGCCGCCGTACACCTGGCCGAACGCCGAGATGGTTCCCAGCACGCCCGTGCTGCCGAGGATAGGCACCGACCAGGCACTCGAGATCGGGGTCTGGCCAGCGGCGTCCCGGAACGGCGCCCAGGCGGCGTCGCCGTCGACGTCGCCGACGATGACCCCCTGGCGTCGTTCGGCGGCGAGCCCAACGAATCCCCCGTCGGCCCCGAAGGGCACGAGAGCGACAGCATTGCGGACGTCCTCGGGTAGGCCCATCGCGGCCGACAGCCGCAACATCTGCCGGCCGTGCTCCTCGACCCGGAGGTGCAGGCACAGCATCTCCTGGTCGAGCGCCGTGGCCATCGCCGACATGATCAGCGGCAGCGACGCGGCCGGCTCGGTGCCCGAGAGCTGATCGACCAGACTGTGCAGCCGCCCGAGCTGACGGCGGGCCATCGAGTCGAGCTCGATGCCCGACAGCAACGGCCGAACGTCGTCGGGGTGAACCTCGAGCGGGGAGACCTCCCCGACGACCTGGCCCTGTCGCAGCGCGACGATCCGGCCGGCCAGTCGAAAGGCGAGTTCCACGTCGCGGGTGAGCAGCACGACGGCGGTGCCCTGGCCTCGTCGCTGGCGGATGACCTCGCACACCGAGGCGGATTCGGTGGTCGACAGGGAGGCCGTGGGCTCGTCGAGCACGAGAAGGTGCGGCTCGTCGATCAGGGCGCGCCCGATCGCGACCATCTGTCGCTGCCCGCGACCCAGGCTGCTGACCGGGGCGCGTAGCTCTGGGAGCGGGAAGCCCATCTGCTCGAACAGTCTGCGAGCCCGGGCGTGCATCGCTCGCTCCTGCAGCAGTCCGCGGCTGACCTCGCGTCCGAGGAACAGGTTGGAGGTCACGTCGAGGTCCTCGCACAGCCCGAGGTCGCCCCACACGAAGCCGACGCCCTGGGCCAGCACGTCGGCGGTGGACGCTGCCAGGGGCTGCCCGTCGACGAGGATCTCGCCCGAGTCGGGGGCCACGTCTCGGGACAGGCACCGGGTCAACGTGCTCTTACCCGCCCCGTGCTCGCCGACGACGGCGACGACCTCGCCTGCGCCCACGGTGAGATCCAGGCTGTCGAGCGCGGATACCGAGCCGAACTGCTTGCTCAGCGAGTCGATGTGGAGGACGGGCCGGCCGGCCCGCCGGGCGGGTGCGACGCGGGGGGTGCCCTGGATCGTTCTCATCGCCTCACGGGGCGCGGCACGTTCGGCCCGCCGTTGCTCGGCGTCCATCGTAGCTACCCCTGGATCGTGGGCCCGGGCTGTCACTCCTTGACGGCGCCCGCGAGCAAGCCGCGGACGAAGTACCGGCCGAGGAGGACGTACACGATGAGGGTGGGCAGCGCG
Organism: Nitriliruptorales bacterium; assembly: GCA_007126835.1. GTDB lineage: Bacteria > Actinomycetota > Nitriliruptoria > Euzebyales > Egibacteraceae > SLAO01. The sequence goes on from SLAO01000088.1 coordinate 12,803, forward strand.
GCCTGCATGGCGGCGGCCATCTGCACGTTCCACTCCACGATCTGGCTGCCCGAGAGGTTCTGCAGGGCGACCATGACCGGGCGCTGGCCGGCACTGGTCAGCGTGACCGCCCACAGGAACTCGTTCCAGATCTGGGTGAACTGCCAGATGCAGACGACGACGAAGCCTGGCAGCGACAGCGGCAGGGCGATGCGTCGATAGATGCCCAGCAGGCCGGCGCCGTCGACCGCGCCGGCTTCGATGATGTCGTTGGGGATGCGGGCGTAGAAGTTGCGGAAGATCAGTGTGGTGATCGGGATGCCGTAGATGACGTGGGTCAGGATCAAGCCGGGGATCGAGTTGTACAGCCCGATCGACTGCAGCGTCACGACCAGGGGGATCAGCACGATCTGGTAGGGGATGAACATCCCGAGCAGCAGGACGTTGAAGACGATCTCGGACCCGCGGAAGCGCCATCGGGCGAATACGTAGCCGTTGATGGATCCGACGGCTGCCGAGAGCAGCGTGGCGGGGATCGCCAGCGTGAAGCTGTTCATCAGGTAGGGCCGCAGGGTGGCCCAGGCGCTCCCCCACGCGTCGAAGCTCAAGCTTGAGGGCAGCTGCCACATGCCGCTCAGCGTCGCCTCGGGCAGCGGCTTGAGGCTGGTGACCACCATGACGTACAGCGGAACCAGCATGAGCAGCGCGATGGCCCCCAGCAGTCCGTACAGCGAGATCCGCGCGACGACCCTACTCACGGGTGGCCTCCTCGGTGCGGTTGCGCGCCCATACCGCCGGGGCCATCAGGGCGACGACGAGGATGAGCAGCACGACCGAGATGGCCGCGCCGCGGGCGAACTGGTTGGCCCGGAAGGTCGACTCGTACATGTAGACCGCGGGGACGTCGGTCACGTAGCCGGTGCCCGGTCCGGTCATCACGAAGATGAGGTCGAAGGTCTTGAGCGAGATGTGGCCGAGCACGATGACGATCGTGATCGTCATCGGTCGCAGCATCGGCAGGATGATGCGCCTATAGATCGAGAACTCGCTGGCGCCGTCGACCCGCGCCGCCTCGCGGAGGTCGTCTGAGACGCCTTGCAGCCCGGCGAGGTAGATGGCCATCGCGAAGCCCGCCATCTGCCAGGCCGCGGCGATCACCACGGCGACGAGGGCGACGGGGATCGCCACCTCGATCTGGCCCCACTGCCAGCCGGGGATGATCTCGGTGCTGATGTACCACATGGGCAGGGTCTCGACCCCGAGGGTGTCGAGGATGAGGTTGACCCCGGCGCGGGGGTTGAGCAGCCACTGCCAGACCACACCCGTGACCACGAACGAGATCGCCAGGGGAAACAGGAACAGGTTGCGCCACAGCGGGGCGCCCCACGGCTGGCGGTCGAGCAGGATCGCCAGCGCCAAGCCGATCAGCACGCACGCGCCAACGAACAGGACGGTGAAGACGATGACGTTGCGCAGGCCCGAGAGAAACCGGAAGTCGGTCAGCAGTCGGACGTAGGCATCGAAGCCGCGGAAGCTCAGGTCCTGGACGAACGTCGTCCAGTTGCTGACCGACACCCAGCCGGTCCACGCGATGAAGCCGTAGACGAAGACGCCGATGCCGAGGATCGAGGGCACCAGCAACAGGATCGGAAGGGCTCGCTCGAGGCGACGGGGCATGCGACGGCGCCGGGTGGCCCG
>SLAO01000136.1 GCA_007126835.1 Nitriliruptorales bacterium
AATCGCAACGTCGTGCACTGGGGACCGCTGGCACCCGGGTTATGTAAACTGTCGGAGCCCCAGCGACGGGCCGTGGCTCTGGCGCGCCGAGGACGGCCAGCCACGTCACGACGAGGAGGAGGCGAACAGCGGTGTCGGTGGCCCTGCCGCGCTTCGGGGATCGGTTCCTCGACCACTTGGCCGTGGAGCGCGGCCTGTCGGCGCACAGCCTTGCGGCCTACCGTCGCGACCTTTCCGTCTACGGCGCCTACCTCGAACAGCGCGGCATCGGCGATCCGCGCTCGGCCACCCGGGAGGACGTCGCCGACCTGGTCACCTGGTTGCGGGTCCGACCAACCGCCAACGGTGGCACCTACGCCACCTCCACGGTCGCCCGCACGCTGGTGACCGTCCGCGGCCTCCACCGGTTCCTGGTGGCAGAAGGCCTCGCTGAGACCGACCCGTCGGCAGAGGTCAGCGGCCCCAGGCCGGGCAAGCGGCTGCCCAAGGCGTTGAGCGTCGCCGAGGTCGAGACGCTGCTGGGTGCCCCCCTGGGGGAGGGCACCGCCGCGCTGCGCGACCGGGCGATGCTTGAGCTGCTCTACGCCGGCGGCCTGCGCATCTCGGAGCTGGTGACCTTGGACGTCGACGACGTCGACGTTGACGTGCGCGCGGCGCGTTGCACCGGAAAGGGCAGTCGGGACCGGGTCGTGCCGATCGGCCGGGCGGCTTCGGCGGCTGTCGAGGCCTGGTTGGTCCGTGGTCGACCCGCCGTGTCACCTTCTGGGCCGTGGTTGTTCTGCAACCAGCGGGGTGGACGGCTGACCCGCCAGGGCGGGTGGAAGATCATCAAGGCCCACGCCGACGCGGCAGGCCTGTCCGAGCGCGTGTCGCCCCATACGCTGCGGCACTCGTTTGCCACGCACCTGCTTGAAGGAGGGGCCGACGTACGTGTCGTGCAGGAGCTGCTGGGGCATGCCAGTGTCAACACGACACAGGTCTACACGCTGGTTACCGAGCGCCGCCTACGGGCGGTGTACGACGCCGCACACCCAAGGGCGTCGGCGGACGGGCCCGAACCTGGGTCCGGGACGCGACGTTCCCCACAAGGAGCTGCGACATGACCCCCGACCTGCTGACCCGGTTGCGCAAGCAGCTAGAGAGCGAACGCGAAGCCGCTCGCGAGGAGCTGCGCGAGTACGGCGCGGACCCCGAGAGCCAGCGTGTGGAAAAGATCCCCGGAGTCGACGAGAACTTCGCCGACCTCGCGCAGGCGACCGCGGAACGTAGCGAGATCTATGCCCTGATCGAGCAGACCCGGGCACGTCTGGCGGAGGTCGACGCGGCGCTGGAGAAGATGGACGAGGGGACCTACGGGATCTGCGTCGACTGCGGGTCCGAGATCGCCGAGGCCCGCCTGGAGGCGCGTCCCCTGTCGGTGCGGTGCGTGCAGTGCGCGAGCCAGCGGTGACCGGCGTGCGGCCAGCGGAGCTCATCGGACGCAAGCGCGACGGTGGCGAGCTGACCGAGTCCGAGCTCGCCGCACTCGTCGGCGGCTACCTCGACGGCGGGGTCGGCGAGGGGCAGATGGGCGCGTTCTTGATGGCTGGCGTCCTCAACGGCTTCACCGAGGCCGAGGCGCTGGCGTTGACGCGCGTGCTCGCCGAATCGGGTGAGCAGCTCGACCTGTCCGCCGTGCCGGGTGCGACCGTGGACAAGCACTCGACGGGTGGGGTGGCCGACGGCACCACGTTGATCGTCGCCCCCCTGCTGGCCGCGTGCGGGGTGTCGGTGGTCAAGCTGTCGGGTCGCGGGCTGGGCCACACCGGCGGCACGTTGGACAAGCTCGAGTCCATCCCGGGGTTGCGGACCGGGCTGGAGGCCGACGAGATGCGGGCAATCGCCGCCGACGTCGGTTGCGTCGTCGCCGCCCAGACCGACCGGATCGTCCCAGCGGATCGGGCGCTGTACGCGTTGCGTGACGTGACCGGCACGGTTGCCTCGACGGCGCTGATCGCGTCCTCGGTGATGTCCAAGAAGCTCGCCTCCGGGGCGCAGCACATCGTCCTCGACGTCAAAGCGGGCGACGGGGCGTTCATGCCAGACGCGGATTCGGCCGAGGAACTGGCGTCGCTGTGCGTGCGCATCGGGCAGGAGGCCGGTCGTGGGTGCGTGGCGCTGGTCACCGCGATGGACCAGCCCCTCGGCCGCGCGGTCGGCAACGCGCTGGAGGTCGCCGAAGCGGTCGAGCTGCTCTCGCGCCCACCCGAGGGACGGCTGGCCGAGGTGTCGCTGGCCCTGGCCGCCGAAGGCCTCGCGGCCGCGCGCGGCGCCGATCCCGAAGCCGTCCGCGACGAGCTACTGGTCGCGTGGACCCAGGGGGCCGCCCTGGAGCGGCTTCGGGCCATGATCACCGCGCAAGGCGGCGACGGCGCGGTGTGCGACGACCCCCGAGGTGTGCTGCCCGCATCCCCGGTGATCCGGGAGGTCCCTGCCCCGGCCGCAGGGACGGTCACCCGAGTGGCGTGCAAGGCCATGGGCGAGTTGGCGGCCACGCTAGGAGCTGGCCGGGCGCGCAAGGGCGACGACGTCGATCCCGCGGTTGGCATCGAGGTCGACGTCTCGGTGGGTGACCATGTGGACGCGGGTCAGCCGCTGGCGATCGTCCACGCCCGAACCGAGGACGCCGCCGCATCAGCGGTCGACCGGATCGACGAGCTCATCGAAGTCGGCGACCAGGTACCGGCCGCGCCGACGATCCTGCGCCGGGTCGCGCAGTAGGCACCGAGCGCAGGGACGAGGCAGCAAAGCGCACGGACCCGCCCGCGGCGTGTGGGACCGCGCCGGGATGGTCGCCGGTGCCGTAATGGCCGCGCCGGAACGCTCACCGGTGTCCGCGCCGGGATGATCGCCTGTGCCGTGGCCGCCGGCACGGCGCGGCCAGCCTGCGCAGGGTCCTGGCTCGACCATAGCTAGACTCGGGCCGATGAGCACTACCTACACGGTGTCAGTCGGGTCCTTCGAGGGCCCCTTCGACTTGCTGTTGCATCTGATCGCGCGCCGGCAGCTCGACATCCACGAGATCCCGATTGCGCAGATCACCGACGATTACCTCGCGGTGCTCCGCACGATGGAGCAGGTCGACCTCGAGGTGACGACGGAGTTCCTCGTCGTCGCGACGACGCTGCTCGAGCTGAAGGCCGCGCGGCTGCTGCCCGGCGAGGACGATCCCGAGCTCGAGGAGACCGCGCTCGAGGTGCGCGATCTGCTCTACGCGCGGCTGCTCGACTACCGCACGTTCAAGGAGGCAGCCGGCTGGATCGGCGCGCGCCTGACCGCCCACTCGGGGTACCTGCCCCGAGACGTGGGGCTTGAGGCGCCGTTCACCGAGGCCAGGCCCGCCGTCGAACTCGGCGTGGACGCCGAGACCCTCGCCCGGATCGCCGCGCGGGCGTTCGCCGAGCGCCCCGGCGCCGAGGTGGACGTCTCCCACCTGCAGCCGGTGCGCATGACGGTCGGCGAGGCGGCCGACCTGGTCGTGGGCGAGCTCCGACGCGCCGGGGGCAAGGCCACGTTCGCCGAGGTCACCGCCGGGTGCCGCCACCGCATCGAGCGGATCATGTGCTTCCTCGCGGTGCTCGAGCTGTACAAGCACGAGGTCGTGGAGGTGGGCCAGGCCAGGACGTGCGGCGAGATCGTGGTGACTGGGCTCGATCTGGACGCGCCGACCCAGGCGACCATGCTCGATGCCTACGAGGGACGAGCGGCCGAGGAGCCCGACCCGGCCGAGGAGCCCGACCCGGCCGAGGAGCCCGACCCGGCCGAGGAGCCCGACCCGGCCGAGGACCCCGACCTGGTCGCGGGGTCTGACCCGGACGGGAGCACGGCCCCGGCCGAGGAGCCCGACTCGACGGGCGAGCACACCAAGGACGCCGGGCGTGGGTGAGCCCGACGTCTCCATCGGCGAGGCGGAGCCGCTGGACGCCGAGCTGCGCAAGGCGCTCGAGGCGATCCTCCTCGTGGTCGAGGAGCCCGTGGACGCCGAGACCCTGGCAGGCGTGCTGGAAGCCCCAACCGAGCGCGTCACGGCCACGCTGGCGGCGCTGGCCGAGGACTACCTCGCGGCCGGGCGCGGTTTCGTGCTGCGCAAGGTCGCTGGCGGGTGGCGCCTGTACACCGACCCGGGGGCAGCGCCCTACGTGGAGGCGTTCGCGTTGCAGGGCCGGTCGGGGCGCTTGTCCCAGGCCTCCCTGGAAACGCTAGCCATCGTGGCGTACCAGCAGCCGGTCACCCGCGCGCGCATCTCCGAGATCCGCGGGGTGGACGCCGATGGCGCGGTGCGCTCGCTGGTCTCGCGCGGGCTCGTCGTCGAGGTCGGGCGCGACCAGACGCCGGGCCAGCCCCTCCTGTACGGCACCGCCCCGGCGTTCTTGGAGCGCATCGGCCTAAGCGACCTGTCCGAGCTGCCGCCACTGCCGGATCTGACCCCCGCCGGCCCGCTGCCGGATGAGCCCGCGCCCGGTGGGTACAAGACAGCCAGGCGCGAGTTCGACGCCTTGGAGCTGCCGGTCGACGAGGCGCAGGCCGCCCAGCCGGCGACGGACCATCTTCCCCCAGAAGGCCACGAGGACGATCTGCGTTGACTGCCGAACGTGTCCAGAAGCTGCTTGCTGCCGCTGGTGTCGGCAGCCGGCGAGCGTGCGAGAAGCTCATCGCCGAACAGCGCGTCAGCGTCGACGGACAGCTCGTGGGGCTCGGCGCCAAGGCCGACCCGCGGCGGCAGGTCATCGCCGTGGACGGCGAGCGGGTGCCCGTGGACCCCAGGCTCGTGCATCTGCTGCTCAACAAGCCCCGCGGGGTGGTGACCACGGCGTCGGACCCCCAGGGGCGGGCCACGGTCATGGACCTGGTGCCGAGCAACCCGCGGGTCTACCCCGTCGGCCGTCTCGATCGCGACACCGAGGGCTTGCTCGTGCTCACCAACGACGGTGAGCTGGCCAACCGGCTCGCTCACCCGCGCTACGGCATCGAGAAGACCTACGTCGCCCAGGTCCGCGGGCCGGTCCGCCGGCGCACCATTCGCTGGCTGACCAACGGGGTCGAGCTCGAGGACGGCCACGCCGCAGCCCGCAGCGTCCGGGAGCTGGGTTCGTCGGGGGAGCGGATCCTGCTCGAGGTGGTCCTGGCCGAAGGGCGCAAGCGTGAGGTGCGCCGCATGCTCGAGGCGGTCGGTCACCCCGTCGAGCGCCTGGCCCGGGTCGGCCTCGGCCCACTGTCGCTCGGCGAGATCTCACCCGGCAAGCACCGCCCGCTCGACAACGCGGAGGTGCGGGCGCTGTACGCCGCGGTCGGGCTCGGCGCTGCCCGCGAACCCGAGCACGAGGAGGCGAGCCAGAGGTGACCCACGTGGCAGCGCTGCGGGGCGCGACGACGGTCGACACCGATACGCGCGAGGAGGTGCTTGCCCGCACCACCGAGCTCCTCGACGCGTTGATGACCCGGAACGGGTTGTCGACCGAGGACGTCATCAGCCTGGTGTTCACCGCGACCGACGACGTGCGCAGCGAGTTCCCCGCCGCCGCGGTCCGCGCGGCCGGGATCTCCGACGTTCCGATGCTGTGCGCACGTGAGCTCGGCATCGACGGACCGAGCAACATCGCCCGCTGCATCCGGGTGATGGCCCACGTGCACACCGACCGGCCCCGCTCGGCGATGCGCCACGCCTACCTGCACGAGGCGCGACAGCTGCGCAGCGACCTGCCCGAGTGACATGGGCTCCACACCTGCGCAGCGACCTGCCCGAGTGACATGAGCGCCACACCACCCAACGCCGCGAGGGCGCGGCGCGCGCCCTCCCGTGTCGCCGTGATCGGCACCGGGCTGATCGGCGCATCACTCGGGCTCGCCCTTCGCCGGCTCGACGACGTCGAGGAGGTCGTGGGCTACGACGCCGACCCGGCGGAGCTGGAGATCGCCGTCAAGCGTGGCGCGGTCTCCCGAGCAGCGTCGTCAGCGCGCGAGGCCGCGGAGGGCGTGGGCCTGGCGGTGCTCGCCGTGCCCCTGTCGGCGATCGGTTCGGTCGCCGCGGAGGTCGCCCCGGTCCTGCCCAAAGGCTCGCTGCTGACCGACGTCGCCAGCGTCAAAGGCCGAGCCGTCGAGGCGCTGCAGGCCGCCGCCCCAGCTGGGGTCCACGTCATCGGTGGGCACCCGATGGCCGGCTCACACGAGACGGGGGCCTCCCACGCCTCGGCGGACCTGTTCGTCGGCGCGACGTACCTGCTGACCCCCACGACCCACACCGACGCGGGCGCGTTCGAGCAGCTGCACGCGCTGATCAGCCGCATTGGCGCTCGGCCTCTGGCTGTCGAGCCGGAGCGTCACGACTTGCTCGTGGCGGTGGTCAGCCACCTGCCCCAGCTGGCGGCGACGACGTTGATGAACCTGGCGTCAGAGCGAGCGCGCAGCGAGCACGCCGGCTTGCTGCTGCTGGCCGCCGGGGGCTTCCGCGACGCGACCCGGGTGGCGGCCAGCAACCCCGACCTGTGGCTGGAGATCTGCGGGGAGAACCGGGACGCGATCATCTCGGTCCTCGACGACTACGTCGACCGTGTCGAACGCCTGCGCGCCGTCCTCGCCGGCTCCGACGACGCCGGGCTGCGCCGCGTGCTCGACGACGCCCGCGAGGCGCGCCGTACCCTGCCGGGCAAGGAGGTGCCCGCTGGGACCTTCGTCGAGCTGCTCATCGCCATCCCCGACCGGCCCGGTCTGCTCGCGGAGGTGACCACGACGGTCGGCGGGGTGGGGGTCAACATCGAGGACCTCAGCATCGAGCACGCCGCCGAAGGCGGGCGCGGCGTGCTTCGGCTCCAGATCGCCGGTGAGCACGCGGCCGCGGTCGCTCGCGGTGCGCTGGAGCAACGCGGGCACGAGGTCGTGGAGCGCATCCGATGACCGCGATGCGCCTTCCCCCGCGAGCCGACGTGCGCATCGAGCCCGGCACCGCAGCCGGGGCGCTGGCTGCGCCTGCGTCGAAATCGGTGACGAACCGGTTGTTGGTGGCGGCGACGCTGGCCGAGGGCGACAGCGTGCTGCGAGAGCCGCTCGAAAGCGACGATTCCTCGGTGATGCGCGCCGGCGTCACCGCCCTGGGGGCGCGCGTCGAGGCGGAGGCGGAGGTCTGGCGGGTGACCGGCACCGGCGGGCGGTTGACCGCTCCCCACGGGCCGATCGACGCTGGACTGTCGGGCACCACGATGCGGTTTCTGACCGCGGTCGCAACCTTGGCGCCTGGCCCGGTCCAGCTGACCGGCCGTCCGCCGCTGCTCGCCCGCCCCATCGCAGCCCTCGTCGACGCGCTGACCGCGCTGGGAGCCGACGTGGCATGCGAGGACGGGCGCCCCCCGGTGCGGGTGTCCGGCGGCGGCTTGCCCGGAGGGGAGGTGTCGATCGACGTGAGCGCTTCGAGCCAGTTCGCCAGCGCCGTGTTGCTCGTTGCCCCCTACGCGCGCGCTGACGTGCGGGTCGCGCTGCAAGGCACTGCCGCCGACGAGTACGTAGCGCTGACCGCCGATGTGATCCGCGACTGGGGCGCATCCATCTGGAGGGACGGTCCGCGCGCCTGGCGAATCAGCCCCGGCGGCGGGTACACGGGCCGCGACGTCGCTGTCGAGTACGACGCCAGCGCAGCCGCCCATCTGTTCGGACTGGCGGCGGCGACCGGTGGCGAGGTCACCGTCACGAACGCCACGGTCGGCTCACGCCAGCCCGATGCGCGCTTTCCCGAGGTGCTCGAGGCTATGGGCTGCGCAGTCAGCCGCCACGGCGACGCGCTGACCGTGTCGGGCCCCGAGCGTCTGTCCGCGGTCGACGTCGACTTGAGCGGGATGCCTGACCAGGTGACGACGCTGGCGGCGCTCGCTGCACTGGCCGGCGGGCGGTCGGTGTTGCGCGACGTCGCCGTCGCGCGCACGCACGAGACCGATCGGCTCGCGGCACTCGCAGCCGAGCTGGCCAAGCTGGGCGTGGGCGTCCGCGAGCACTCCGACGCGCTCGAGATCGATGGCGGCGCGCGCGGCCCTGCGACTCTGGACACCTACGACGATCACCGGCTGGGGATGGCGTTCGCGTCGATCGGGGCGGCGATCGACGGCGTGGTCGTGTCCGAGCCGTGGTGCGTGGCCAAGACCTACCCCGGGTTCTGGGCCGACGCCAGACGGCTCGGGGTCGGCTGGCGGGAGGTGGCGACGACATGATCGTGGTGGCCATCGACGGCCCGGGGGGTGTGGGCAAGTCCACGGTGGCTGCGGCCCTCGCGGCGCGCCTGCAGGTCCCGCACATCGACACCGGGGCGATCTACCGGGCAGCAACGCTCGCCACGGTCCGGGCCGGCGTGGACCCTGCCGATGGACAGTCCTGCGCCGAGGTCGCTGCCCGGGTCGACATTCGCCGGCACGGCGGGCGCACCTTCCTCGACGACGAGGACGTCGAGGACGCGATCCGGGGACCGGAGGTCACCGCCCTGGTGTCCCAGGTCTCCTCGCATCCGCCGGTGCGGACCGCGCTGCTTCGCCACCAGCGTGCTGGCCTGGAGCACGGCGGGGTAGTGGAGGGCCGCGACGCCGGCACGGCGGTCGTGCCCGACGCGCACCTGAAGGTGTGGCTGACCGCGAGCCCGGAGGTGCGTGCCGGCCGCCGAGCCGCCCAAATCGGCGTGACCGACCCCGCCGCGGTGGCGAGCCTCGCCGACGAGCTGGCGCAGCGCGACGCCTCGGATGCTCAGCGCATGCGCCCCGCGGCGGACGCCATCATGGTCGACACCGGCGACGCCGGTGTGGACGACATCGTCGGGGACCTGGCGGCGCGGGCCACGGCAGCTGCGAGCGCGGCTCGACCCAAGGAGCAGTAGTGTCCCAACCCACGGGCGCCCCGATCATCGCCGTCGTCGGTCGGCCCAACGTCGGCAAGTCCACCCTGGTCAACCGGTTGGCCGGCTCCCGCGAGGCGATCGTGGAGGAACGCCCCGGCGTGACGCGCGACCGCACCGTGCACGCGGCGGAGTGGCGAGGCCGCAAGCTTGCAGTCGTGGATTCCGGCGGTTGGACCCCCGGGTGGGGGGAGACTGATGACCCGCTCGTCGCCGCGGTGACCGCCCAGGCTGAGCTCGCCGCGGAGACCGCCGACGTGGTCCTGTTTGTCGTCGACGTCTCGGTCGGCGTGACCGAGGAGGACGCCGCCGTGGCCGGCTGGCTCCGCCGCGGCAACGCACCTGTGCTGCTCGTCGCCAACAAGGCCGACGCGGCAGGCTCAGGCCGAGGGATGCTTCAGGCGGCGCTCGCCGACCTCCACGGTCTCGGGCTCGGCGACCCCGAACCGCTGAGTGCGCTGCACGGCACCGGGTCGGGTGACCTGCTCGACCGGGCGATGGGGATATTGGAGGAGCGCGGGGCCTTTGACCGCGCTGACCCGGAGGAGGCGGGGATCCCGGGAGTGGCGCTGCTCGGCCGCCCCAACGTGGGCAAGTCCTCGCTGTTCAATCAGCTCGTGGGTGACCAGCGAGCGATCGTCGATCAGCGGCCCGGCACCACACGGGACGCCGTGGACACCATCGTCACCCTGGGCGACGGCCGGCGGTACCGGTTCGTCGACACCGCGGGCATGCGCCGCCGGGCCCGTGTCCGGCGCGGGGGGGACCCCACCGAGTACTACTCGACGGTCCGCACCGTGCAGGCGCTCGAGGCCTCGGCGGTGGTGCTGCTCGTCGTGGACGCTGCCGACGTGATCGGCGAGCAGGAGCAGAAACTGGCCAGGCAGATCCTCGACGCTGGACGCGGGATGGTTCTCGTGCTCAACAAGTGGGACCTCGTCGATGACGAGGATCGCCGCCTTCGTGAACGCGAGCTCGACCGGCTGCTGCACTTCCTTCCGGACGCGCCGCTGCTGCGCACCAGCGCGACGACCGGGCGCGGGGTCGCCAAGCTGCCTGATCACATCGACGCGGTGTTGACCGAGTGGAGGCGACGGGTTCCAACGAGCAAGCTCAACGACTGGCTGTCCGAAGCGGTGGCGGCAAGCCAGCCGCCGCTGGCGGCCGGCGGGCGGTCAGTCCGGTTGCGCTACGCCACCCAGGTCGACGTCGCTCCGCCGACCGTGCGCATCTTCGCGACCGGCGCGGTCGAAGACTCGTACGTGCGGTACCTCGAACGCTCGATGCGCGAGGCGTTCGGCTTCGCCGGAAGTCCCATCGACGTTGCGGTGCGGGTCCGTCCCCGGTGGGAGGAGCGTCAGCGCTAGGTGCTAGGGGTTCAAGGTCATGCGGGGCGCTGAGGGGGTGCCGCGGTCGCGCTTGTGTGGCTCGCCTCGGTCGCGCTGTGGGCGGTGCAGCGGCGCGCGGTGCGGTTCGCCCGGGTGCCGCTCGGGCGGTGCGGTTCGCCCGGGTCGGATCACCCGCCACCTTCAGCTTTGATGCGCTTGCACTCGGGGCAGATCGGAAAGCGCTCCGGGTCGCGGGACGGCACCCACTTCTTGCCGCACAGAGCGGTCACCGGGGTACCGGTGACGGCGCTCTCGACGATCGACGACTTCGGTACGTAGTGGGCGAACCGCTCCTCGTCACCGTCCTCCGGACGGTACGTGCGTGGACGCTGTTCAATGTCGACACTGCTCACTGGGACCTCCGCATGACGCTGACCTCGAGGGTAGCGGAGCGCAACGTGCCTGTCGGGCACGCGAGTGGGAAGCGCAGACGCGGCCAAGTTGCGGAGGGGCGAATCGACGACGGGTCGCCGGCCGTGACCGTCTTCGGCGCGGATGCGATCGCATCACCGGTCGCCGGCGCCGGCCTCGAGCCCTAGGTCGGGTGGTGCGCGGGGCTCCAGGTGCCCCGTGGTCGGGCCGCGCGCGGGGGTGTCGGGTGGCCCCCTCTGGTAAGTGGGGCAAATGGGATGGGGCTGGTACATCTGCACGAGTTTTCGTGCAGATGTACCAGCCGTGAGGTGATTGTCCCGGTTTGCCCGAGGGGAGACGGCCGAGGCTAGCGGTTGTCAGCGGTTCGGGGCGGATCCGCCGGCGACCCCAACAGCTCGTGCACCGAACTGCGCCGAGGGCAGCAAGCGGCCCGGTCGTGGAAACGACCGGGCCGCTTGCCTGCGAGTTCTCGTCGGGATGGGCGGATTTGAACCGCCGTTCTCCGGTCCCCCAGACCGGCGCCCTGGACCAAGCTGGGCCACATCCCGGAGCCGCACCTGCAGGTGCGTCACAGGCGCGAAGGCTACCGCTGCGCCGGCCAGATCGCCAACGGGCAAGGGCTGTGGGTACAGGTGCCAGTGGCCGCCCGGACCGAACGTCGATCAAGCGCCGGCGGACGTGAGGGCCACGCGCCGGGGACGTGAACGCCACGCGCCACGCACCGGCGGACGTAAAGGCCAGGCGCCGACCCACGCAGGGCGCACGCGCCGGCGCGGTTCGCGCGCCGGGGGACGTCAACGCCACGCGCCACGCGCCGGCGCGGTGGCTACGCTTCGGGGTCATCGGGTGATTGCGCGTCGCGAGGAAGGAGAGGCCGGTGGGCCTGTTCGATGCGGGATCCCGGCGCGCCCAGGGGGCGCAGGGGGTCAGCGACCGCATCCTCACCGCGCCCAACGCGATCACCGCGGTGCGTCTGCTCGGCCTGCCGGTGTTCGTGTGGCTCGTGCTGGGCCCACAGGCCTACGGCGCTGCCTTCGTCCTTCTTCTCGCCATCGGGGCGACCGACTGGGTCGATGGCTACGTGGCACGCCGCTTCAACCAGGTCAGCCGGCTGGGAACCCTCCTGGACCCGCTCGTTGACCGCGTCCTGCTCGCGACGGCGCTTGTGACGCTGCTGATCGCGGACATCGTGCCCTGGGTCCTGGTTGCAGTCGTCGTCGGCCGGGACGTCGCGGTGATCGGCGGCGCGCTCGTGCTGTTCGGCGGCATCCCTCGCGAGCTGCCCGTCAACAACGCCGGAAAGGCCGCGACGGCCGCGTTGCTGGTCGGCATCCCGCTGTTCCTCGCCTCGGAGTGGCTCGGATGGGCTTGGGTCACCACCGCCGCGGAGGTGGCCACGGTCGCCGGGGTCGCGGCCTACTATGCTTCTGGTGTGCAGTACGCGATGGCCGCCGTGCAGCTGCGACGCCGGTCGGGTTGACGCCCGACGCCTGAGGCAGGCCGGTTCGAAGGGGTGAGTGATGGCCGACCCCGCCGATGCGCTGGGGCTGGGTCACACCCCGCCCCACGAGTACGGCGACCAGGAACCCACGCGCTGGCGAGCGCCGTGGGCGCGCAGTGCCGTCACCGCGCTGACCGCGCTTGGAGCCTTGGTCGTGGGGTTCTTGCTCGCGACCGGTCTCTCGGCGGGTCGGGAGGTCGCCATCGCCCAGGGCGAGCGCAAAGACGAGCTGATCCGCCTGATCACCGAGCGTCAAGAGCACGCCGACGAGCTCGCGGCGGAGCTGGACGCGCTGCGCGGCCGGGTGGCCGAGGCCGAGGAGGCGGCCGTGGCCGGGTTGCCGGCGCTGCAGGACGACCTCGCCGACATCGAGCGCGCCGCGGGCCTGACGGCGGTCAGCGGCCCAGGCCTCGTCGTGACCTTCGACGACGCCAGCGGGGAGTGCCCCCAGCAGCCCGTCGACTGCCGCATCCAGGACATGGACCTCCAGCTGGCCGTCAACACCCTGTTCGCGGTGGGCGCCGAAGCGCTGGCGATCGACGGCGAGCGCATCATGGCCACCACGTCGGTGCGGGGCGCCGGGCAGCTCGTGCTCGTCAACCACCGCGTGCTGTCGCCGCCCTACGAGGTGGTCGCGGTGGGCGACCCAGAGGCCCTCGAGGCTGGCCTCGAAGCGTCGGAGCTCGCCGCTGACTTCGAGGTGTGGCAGGACGATTACGGGCTCGTCTTCGACTACGAAGCCGAGGATGAGCTGATCGTGCCGGCCTATTCGGGCAGCCTTCGGGTCACCGTCGCGCAGCCCGGCGCCGACGATGACGACAACACGCCACCTGGCGCCGGCCCCGGCGTCGAGCTGGATGTGGACGCGGACACCGAGCTTCCGCCGATGAGCGACGGCGACCTGACTCCCGACCTCGAACAGGATCCACGATGATCCCGCTGATCGCACTGGTGATCGGCGCGGTCCTCGGACTCGTGCTCCAGCCCAGCGTGCCGGCCTTCCTGGCCCCCTACCTCCCGGTCGCCGTCGTGGCGGCGCTCGACGCGATCTTCGGCGGTGTGCGCGCTCGGCTGGACGGCACGTTCAGCGACCGCGTCTTCTTGATCTCGTTCCTGACCAACGTGGTCCTCGCGACCTTCTTGGTGTTCCTCGGCGACCAGCTCGGTGTCGGCAGCGAGCTGTCCACCGCGGTGGTGGTGGTGCTGGGGGTCCGGATCTTCCAGAACCTCGCGGCCGTTCGCCGACACCTCTTCCAGGCGTGAAAGGCGCGCCGCCGTACGATGGGGACCCGATGACCGACACCCTCCACAGCGGGACGCGCAGCGGCTCTCCGGCGCCGTCGAGCTCCGACGCCGGAGGGACCAAGCGGCGGTTGACTCTGCGCGCGGCCGTCGTCGCGGTGTGTGGCCTGCTGGGGTTCTTGCTCGTCGCGCAGGTGCGGGCGACCGAGACGCTGGATGATCGCCTGGCGTTCGAGCGGGAAGAGGACCTCGCGGTCATCCTCGCCGACCTGACCACCCAGTCCGACCGTCTGCAAGGCGAGATCAGCGACTTGCGCCTGCTGCTGTTCGAGTTCGAGTCGACGGTCGAATCCGAAGAGCTCGCCCGACGCAGCCTCGAGCAGCGCCTCGACGACCTTCGCATCCTGGCTGGGGTGGTGCCCGCCGAGAACGAGGGCGTGATCCTGACGATCGAGGACCCGCAGGGTCAGGTGACCCACGACCGCCTAGTCGACGTCGTCCATGACCTGCGGGACTCCGGAGCCGAGGCGATGGCGGTCAACGGGACACGTCTGGTGGCCAACTCGGCGTTCGCGACGCGCAACCAACGGCTCGTGCTCGACGGCGAGCCGTTGGATCCCCCCTACCGCGTCGCTGCGGTCGGCCCGGCCGAAGCACTGGAGACGACGCTGGGCATCCCCGGCGGCGCGCTCGATTCGCTGTCCTCGCTGTCCGGCGTGGAGCCCGCCGTGGAGCAGCTCGCGCAGCTGACGATCCCTGCCAGGGAGAACCCCGCGCCGTTCGTTTACGGTGAGCCCGTGCCGGACGACCTTCCGAGCGGGTAGCATCCGCCGCCCCATCACCGGTTCGGGAACCGACGCGGACCGGACCTCAGCCAACCGGGAGGAGCACCGGGGTGAACCCTGCAGATCGCAAGTACACCGAGGAGCACGAGTGGGCGCGAGCCGACGGCAGCAACGTGGTCGTCGGGATCACCGACTACGCGCAGGACGCGTTGGGTGACGTCGTGTACGTGGACCTGCCCGCCAGCGGGACACGGGTGGAGGCGGGACGGCCGTTC
>SLAO01000132.1 GCA_007126835.1 Nitriliruptorales bacterium
CCGGATGGCAGTGCGTCTGGATGACGAAGACGTCGGAGCCGCGCACGTTCTGCTGGTACCGGACGTAGATCTCGCCGCTGGAGAAGTCCTTGATCTCCACGTCACCGAGGCGCATGCCGAGGTGGTCGGCCACCTCGGTTCCCAACTCCGGGTACCCGCGCCCGGAGAAGATCTGCATCCGCTTCTTGGTGACGATCTCCATCAGCCGCGGTCCTCTGGAGGCTTGGCGTTGCGGGCCCGCTTGCGTTCGGCGTAGCCCTCGATGATGCGTTGCTCGGTGCGCTCCACGGCGAGTGCACCATCGGGCACGTCCGTGGTGATTACCGATCCCGCGCCGGTGTACGCCTCCGCACCGATCGTGATCGGGGCGACAAGCATCGTGTCGCTGCCCACGCGGGCGCCCGGACCGACGACCGTGCGGTGCTTGGAGAACCCGTCGTAGTTGACGGTGACGGTCGCGGCGCCGATGTTCGCCCCGGGGCCGATGTCCGCGTCCCCGATGTAGGACAGGTGCGGCACCTTGGCCCCCTCGCCGATCACGGCGTTTTTCATCCCGACGAACTCGCCGGCCTTGGCGCCGCGCTCGAGACGGGTGCCGGGACGTAGGTGGCTGTACGGACCCACGGTCGCCTCCGGGCCGATCTGGGCTCCGGTGACCACGCTGTAGGAGATGACCGCACCCTCACCTACCGTCGTGTCTTTGACCCGCGCGTACGGGCCGATCTCGGCGCCGGCGGCCACCGAGGTCGCCCCCTCCAGATGCGTGCCCGGCTGCAGGACGACGTCGACGTCGACCGACACGCCCGCCTCGACGTACGTCGCGGAGGGGTCCACGACGGTCACTCCCGAACGCATGAGATCGTCGAGGACGCGGCGGCGCAGCACAGCGCCGGCATCCGCCAGCTGGACGCGGTCGTTGACCCCGGCGACGATCTCGGCGGGGGCGACGACGGCGCCCACGCCTCGGGGCACCAGCGGCGCGATCACGTCAGTGAGGTACTCCTCGCCCTGCTCGTTGTCCACGGCCAGCGACTGCAGCTCGCCGATGAGCGCTTTGGCGTCGAACGCGTAGATCGCGCTGTTGACCTCTCGAATGGCACGCTCGTGCGCGTCGGCGTCCGCGTGCTCGACGATGCGGTTGACCTGCCCCGCCCTGTCGCGGACGAGGCGACCGTAGCCTGCGGGGTCGTCGACCTCGAACGACAGGATCGTGGCAGCCGCGCCGCTGCTGTCGTCGAGCAGTCGTCGCAGCGGTTCGGGCTCAAGCAGTGGCACGTCGCCGGGTAGCACCACGACAGAGTCCATCCCGTCGAGAGCCCCCTGATCGACTGCGCATCGCACCGCGTGGCCAGTGCCGCGCTGGGTGTCCTGCTGGGCGAAGGTCAGGCCGTCCATGCCGGCGGCCTCCGCCTCGGCGCGCACCGCGTCGGCTTGGTGACCCACCACGACGACCACCCGGTCGAGCTCCAGCGGGCGCAGGGCCTCGAGCACCCAGCGCAGCATCGAGCGCCCCGCGACGGTGTGGAGGACCTTGGCACGGTCCGAGCGGAATCTCGTCCCCTTGCCAGCCGCGAGGACCACCGCAGCGCGGCTCATTTCGCAGCGCTCACGGTGGTGGGGCGGGTTGGCTGGGAGGGAAGGGATCGAACCTTCAACTCCGACTCCAAAGGACGGCGTGATGCCATTTCACCACCTCCCATTACCACCCTCACTCCCGTTGCCGGGACGCTCACTTTAGCGGACGCTCCGGATCGCGCGACCGCGGGGGCGTGGCGGACGCGCGCACCTCAGGGCCTCCCGCGGGAGAGGTCGCGAGGATCGGGGCCCCGAGGGCAGGGGTCACCACGTCGGCGACCGCCCGGGCATGGGACTTGTCCGCGACCAACGCGAGCATCGTGGGTCCGCTGCCCGACAGCACCGCGCCAAGAGCGCCGGCGGCAATCAGGCGGTCCTTGCGGTCGGCGAGCTCTGGGCGCAGCGCGAACGCCGCAGGCTCGAGGTCGTTGTGCAGCGCGGCGCCCAGCGCGACGGCGTCTGCCGAACGCAGTGCCTGGAGGACAGCGTCAGGCTCGATCTCGCTGGCCTCGCACCGCTCGTCCCACGCCCGGTAGACGTCCCCGGTTCGCAGCGGCACCGCGTCGGGCACGACCACCCAGTGGAAGCGGCCCTTGCACAGGACCTGCGCCAGCGCGGTGCCACGTCCCGAGGCAAGCGCCGTGCCGCCTGTGACACAGAACGGCACGTCGCTGCCGAGCTCCCCGGCCAGTTCGCGCAACCGCTGCCGAGGCAGCTCGCAGCGCCACAGCTCGTTCAGCGCGACGAGGGCCGCGGCAGCGTCGGCCGACCCGCCGGCCATGCCGCCAGCGATCGGGATCGCCTTGGCCAGCTCCAGCAGCGTGGTGGGACCAGCCGGGGCGGTCTCCGTGACGCCGTCGAGCACCCCCGCGGCACGCCCCAGCAGCAGCCCGGCCCGCACCGCGAGGTTGGCCTCGCCGTCGGGGAGCCCGGCCTGCCCTCCGTGACGCAGCACGAGGCGCATCCTGCGACGTGCCGCCGGGTGATGGCCCTGGCCGGGTGGTCCCGTCACCGCGACCCGGAGCTCGTCGAAGATCGAGACGGTCTGCAGCACGGTGGTCAGCTCGTGGTAGCCGTCGTCGCGGACGCCACGCACCGCCAGGAAGAGGTTGACCTTCGCAGGCACCCGGACGCTGACCCGCGCGCCGTCGAGGGTCGTCTCCTGGGACACCAGCCGCGCTCCTCCCGTCGCCGCCGGATCGCAGCGGCTTTGCTGACGCCATACGCGCCGAGCATCCGAGTGGGATCGTACGGGCGGCTCGGCGATGCAGGCAAAGCGGACGCAGGCCCCCACGCAGCGCCAGACGCCACGGCCGGGTGTGGTCAACCGGAGGTAGTCAGGGCGTCATCGACCGGAGGTAGCCAGAGCATCCGCCAGCCGCGTCCACGCCGCCAGGTCGAGCTCCTCGGCCCTGGAGCCCGGGTCGAGCCCCGCCCGTTGCAGCGCTGTCTCGACGCGGGAGGGCGGGCACGCGTCGGTCGCCAGCGCGTTGCGGAGGCGCTTGCGGCGCTGCTGGAACCCCACGTCGACGAGGCGCACGAGCTCGGAACGAGGGACCGCAGCCTGCCACGGTCGGGGCTCCAACCGCACGGTGACCGAGTCCACCGCCGGCTCGGGCAGGAAGGCGTGTCGGCTGACCCGGCCGTCCACGACCGCGGACGCGTAGGCAGCCACCTTCACTGAGGTCCCCGAGTAGCGATCGTCGCCTTGGCGCGCCGCCCAGCGCTCCCCGACCTCGCGCTGGACCATCACCTCGAGACGCTCGAAGACGTCAGATTCCAGGGCGTGGAGCACCAGTCCTGTGGCCATGTGGTACGGCAGGTTGGCTACCAGCTTCGCCGGGCCGGCGCCAACCAGGGCCTTCCACTCCACCTCCGCAGCATCGGCGTGGACCACCTGGACCTCGGGGCTGTCGGCTAGGACCTCGGCGAGTGCGCGCACCAGGCCGGCGTCAACTTCGACGGCCACCACGCGAGCGCCGGCCTCCACCAGCGCAAGGGTCAACGCGCCGAGCCCGGGCCCGATCTCGGCGACGACGTCGCCGGCGCGCACATCCGCGCGACGCACCATCGCCCGGACCGTGTTCGGGTCCACCACGAAGTTCTGGCCGCGGCGCTTGTGGGGTGCCAGCCCGTGGGCAGCGAGGAGACGGCGTACCTCCGGGGCCGTCGGCGGACCGGTCAGCGCAGCCCCAGCTGGCGGGAGCACGACGGCCAGGCGGCCCACCCCTGGGAGGCCCGCACGCGCTCCGCAACGGCGATCTGCTGCGCCCGCGTGGCCTGGTGGGCGCTGCTGGCGTACTCGTGTCCGCCGTGGTTCGCCCAGGTGTCTGGATGGAACTGCAGGCCCCCGTAGTACCCGTTGCCGGTCGCCGCCGACCAGTCACCGTTGGATTCGCACTGCGCCAGCCGGTCCCACACGTCGTCGGTGCCCTCGGCAGGGGAACTCGAACCCGACGCCGACCCGGACGCAGGCTCGGGTTCAGCAGGAGGCTGCGGAGCCGTCCCGACCTCGACCACCTCGTCAACCGGGTCGGTGACCTCGTCGGCGACGACGACACGCTCGGTCTCGAACCCGTCCACGAGGCGAACCTCCTCGACGACCTCGCGCCATCCGTCGCGCCCGTCGCGCACGACCTCGCGGTCGCCCTCGATGCGCTCGTCGGTCTCGCGCTTGACGACGTCGGCGGGCAGGTCGTGACGTTCGACCTCCTCGACGATGTCGACGCGGCGGATGACGATCTCGATGCCGTTGAGCACCGGCGCGCCCAGATCCGGGGTGACGTCGTCCTTTGGTCCGAGCTCGATGCCGAGCTCGTCGAGGACGTCACCCACCCGGGCCTCGGAGGTGGACCACTCGTCGTGGGCGCCACCCAGCGTGACGGTCACCGTCCGCTCGGAGGGCGGGTCGGGACGCTTGCCGCGCGACACCGAGTCCGACCCCGAGCCCCCATCCCGGTGGGTCCGTCCCCCCTCGCGCGCGGTCACGCCGTCAGCGCCCAGGGATTCCACGGTGGTGGCCGGCAGCGCGCTGCGCACACCCTCAGGGCCTCGAGTGGCCTCGTCGACCAGCAGCGCCACGCCGACGAGCGCGAGGGTCACCACCAGCACCAGCCGGCCGGTCCGCTTCGCCACACGCGCGCTCACGCGCGGACGCGGTGGCGATGCACTGGGCCGGAACATCGCCTCGACCCTAGCAATCCGGCGTTTGGCCCGCCTACCCGTAGGCAGCCGCACGTCCTGGTCGGTTGGGCCGATCAGCCCTCGTCGGGCAACGCGAACGCCCGCCGGGCGTTGTCCGACGTCCGCCGAGCGATCTCGTAGGTGGCCAGGCCGTGCACCTCGCTCAGCTCCTCGACGATGAGCGGGATCCGCGCGGGTTCGTTGGGTTTGCCACGATGCGGATGGGGCGAGAGGTAGGGCGAGTCGGTCTCGGTCAGCAGCAGCTCCACCGGGGCCACCCGTGCGGCCTCCCGCAGCTCCGGGGCGTTGCGGAACGTGACGTTCCCGGCGAAGGACATGAACCAGCCCGCGTCCGCGCAGCGCTTGGCCACCTCCGCGTCACCCGAGAAGCAATGGAACACCGTGCGGGCAGGCGCTCCCTCGTCCTCGAGGATGTCGATCAGGTCGTCGTGCGCTTCCCGGACATGCACGACCAGCGCCCGATCGAGGTCCTTCGCCAAGCGGATCTGCTCACGGAAGGCTTCCTCCTGGCGCACCTTGGGCGAGTGGTCCCGGAAGTAGTCCAACCCCGTCTCGCCGATGGCCACCACCGAGGGGTGCTCCGCCAGCTCGGCGAGGTGGCGCAGGACGTGGTCGGTGGCCTCGATCGCGTTGTGCGGATGGATCCCCACGACCGCCCAGACGCCCTCGTAGGAACTGGCTGTTCCGACGCACTCGGCGGAGGAGGCCAGATCCACGCCGACGGTCACGAGCGTGTTGACCCGCGCGGCGTTGGCACGCTCGACCGCCTCGCCAGGAGGGATATCGAGCATCTCGAGATGGCAGTGGGTGTCCGTGTACAAGGAGGATCCTCGCTCAGGCGCCGGATGCGGCTTGTGGGCAGGAGGCCCGAAAGTCAATCGCTCATCCTACTCGCCCGAAGGGTCCGGATCACTCCCGCAAAATGGCGGCGCCGGTCCACTGTGCGTCGAGCTCGGTGACGTCGGCGGCGTCCCCGGGGCCGTCGGGCAACAAGACGTGCCAGACCGCCCCGCGTCCGTCCCCGACGAGCACGTCCCGACCATGGCTGGTCACCCAGGCCGTCGTCACGGGCTCGAGGTCGTCGTCGTCGAACAGCGCTTGGCCGACATCGCCGTCCAGGGGGAAGTCCTGGCCGTCGGCGTGCTCCAGGTCGCCGCGACGGATGAAGGCCATATTGCCCTCGTCGAGGCCGAGCAGGTCGACCTCGCTGGCTTGGGGCTCCCGAGGTTGGATCGTGCCGACCGAGACAGGCGAGAGCCGCTCGCGGGGAACGGCCGTGCCGTCGCCTAGGACGTGCCCATCGGGAGGCAACGCCAGCTCGCCGTCCGCCTGGCGCTCGATCTGGAGCAGGTGCAGCTGGTCGGCACCGTCGGTCGTCTCGGCGACCACCAGCTGCCAGCCGTCCGTGGAGCTCAACCAGCCCCGCAGGTCCAACGGGCCCCCGGCCTCGAGCTCCCACGACGTCGAGCTCGCTGAACCGTCGTTGCCGAGCGCCTCGGTGACGTCCACCGCCACCAGGCGCTGGCCCTCGTCGATCCAGGCGACGCGCTGACCGCTCGGTGAGATGGCCGGGGTCCCCGGACACGACGCCGACTCGACCACGACGTTCTCGCGAGACCCGCTGTCGGTCCCCGCTACCCCGCTGACATGCAGCTCGGCCTCGCAGCCGTCGATGCCGCCATCGTCGGGCACGCGCAGGAACGCCACCAGCGGCTCGCCGCCGTCGCTTTGCGGCGACACCGCGGGCTGACCGGCCACCGTGCTCCCGGCCCACCGTTCGCTGATCGCGCGCTTACCCACCAGGTGATGCGTGTCCCCGTCCAGGATCGACAGCCCGGGGATCCGGTCGCGCAACCCCTCGACCTCGTCGAGGGGCTCCAGCACGTCGGGCTCCGGCCCGTCGGGGTCAGCGGGCTGCTCGGCCGTCTCGGTCGCATCGGCCGAGTCGCCGGGCTCGTCGGGCTCGGCGGCCTCCTCGGGTGCTTCGGGCTCATCGGGCTCGGTGGCGTCAGCGCCGCCATCCTCCTCGCCATCGTCGACGACCTGCGGGCCCGAATCGGCGCTGTCGAGCTCCACCTCCGTGGTTGACGGGATCAGCGACGGGACGACGACCGCAGCAACCATGACCGCCGCCACCGCCGCGGTCGCGGGCACGGCGTAGATGACGACGCGACGGCGGCGGATGCGACGCGCGAGCTCGGCGCGGCGCGCGGGGTCGGGACGCACCGCTGCCGCGCGGGTGTGCAGTGATTGCCGGAGGCGCTCCTCGAACTCTCTCATCAGGCCACCCCCTCGCGTTCGACGAGCTCACGGAGGCGACCCAGCCCGCGCGAGAGGCTGGACTTCACCGTCCCCGGTGACACCCCCATCGCCTCGGCGGCGTCGGCCTCGGACAGGTCGGCCCAGTACCGCAGGACGATGGCCGTGCGCTGCCGGTTGGGCAGCTGAGCGAGCGCGTCCACCAGCTCGTCGCGCTCGGCGAGCCGCTGCTCGGGGTGCTCTGGTCCCCGCAGGTCCCCGGTGCGGCGCTCGGCCTCCCGCCGTTCGAGCGCCAGGCGTCGGAAGCGTGAGTTCACGGAGTTGACCACCGCCCGCCGAACGTATGCGCGGGGGTTGTCGATGCCCCCGCGCTTCCACGCGCGCCACACCTTGAGGAATGCGTCAGCCACTGCGTCTTCGGCCCGCTCCTGGTGACCGCACAGCAGGTAGGCCAGACGGACCGCCTCAGCGTGGTGAGCGGCGTACAGCTCGCTGAATCCGTCTTCCAGGTCGAGATCGTCAGCCACGGCGGCGCCCATGCTGCCAGCAGAGCGCCCGACCGGGCGGGCTGGCGCGTTCAGGGCAGAGCGCCCGACCGGGCGGGCTGGCGCGTTCAGGACGGTGTGCGTCATCGCCCTCCCCGACGCACCAGCGACCGGCGAGGTTGTCGATCGACGTGAGGGCGCTCCGTCGCCCGCGCCAACACGTGGCGGGAGAAGCTTCGCTCCCCGCGCGCCACGGCGATCTCGCGGCCACCGCGGACCCGCTCAGACCTCGGCTTCCTCCAGCTTGGGGAACAAGACGTCGCCCCGCTCGGTGGCCACGCCCGGAGGCAGCCCGCCGGGCTCGGCCGCCTCGGGCAGGCGCTGGTCCTCGAGCGGCTCGTCCATGCCCAGCTTGGCCCACAGCGCCTCCGCCATGTCGGGCATCACCGGACTGGTCAGCACGGCGATGATGCGCAGCGCGTCGACGCACTCGTACAGGGCCCGGTCGAGGTCGGCGTCAGCGCCCTGCTTGTTCAGCGCCCATGGTTGCCGCGTCTCCACGTAGCGGTTGACCCCACGCACCAGCGCCCACAGGTCCTCCAGGCCCTTCTTGAACGACAGGTGGTCGAACGCCGCGAGGCCTGCCACCGCCGTCTGGCGGTCGGCCGACAGCTGGGCCTCCGCGTCGCCGGCAGGGCCCGCCGGTGGGGGCACGATGCCCTGCCGGTAGCTGCCGACCATGTTCAACACACGGTTGACGAGGTTGCCCAGGTCGTTTGCCAGGTCGTTGGTGTAGCGATCTTCCATCGATTCCCACGAGAACGTCCCGTCCTGGCCGAACGAGATCTCACGCAGGAAGTAGTAGCGGTAGCAGTCGATCCCGAAGTGGTCGACGAGCTCGGCGGGACGGATGCCTGTTGCATTCGACTTGCCCATCTTCTCCCCGCCGACGAGCAAGAACCCGTGGGCGTACACCTGGTTGGGCACCTCCACGCCGGCGGCCATCAGCATCGCCGGCCAGTACACGGCGTGGAAGCGCAGGATGTCCTTGCCGATCAGGTGCACGTCCGCGGGCCACCGCCGGTCGAACGCGTCGTGGTCGGCCCCGTAGCCCGCGGCAGTGATGTAGTTCAGCAGGGCGTCGAACCACACGTAGAAGATGTGGCCCTCCTCCCACGGCGCCGGCACCCCCCACGAAAACTCGGTGCGCGTGGCCGAGATGTCGTCCAGGCCGCCCTCCACGAACGCGCGCACCTCGTTGCGGCGCACGTCGGGCTGCACGAAACCCGGGTTCGTGTCGTACAGCTCCAGCAGCGCCGGGGCGTACTTGGACAAGCGGAAGAACCAGTTCTCCTGCTCGAGCCGCTCGACGGGGTACCGGTGGATAGGGCACAGGTCACCGTCGGCGAGCTCGGACTCGGCGTAGTACGCCTCGCAGCGCACGCAGTACGGCCCGGAGTACGTCGACTTGTACAGATCGCCTTGGTCGTACAGGCGCTGCATGAACTCCTGGACCCGCGCCTCGTGGCGGTCCTCGGTCGTGCGGATGAAGTCGTCGTTGGAGATGCGCAGCAGCTCGAGCATCTCCTGCCAGCGCGGCAGGATGTCGTCGCAGTGCTCCTGCGGGGTCAAGCCGCGCTCCTCCGCAGCCCGGGCGACCTTCTGGCCGTGCTCGTCGGTGCCGGTGAGGAAGTGGACCCGGTCCCCGTTCAGGCGGCGCCAGCGAGCGAGCACGTCGGCGGCCACCGTGGTGTAAGCGTGTCCGATGTGCGGCACGTCGTTGACGTAGTAGATCGGGGTGGTCAGGTAGTAGGTGTCCTTCGGCATGCGCGCGCCTCGCCTGGTCGCGTGATGATCCGGCTTGTCGTCCGGCCGATACTATCGACCACATGGATCGCACCGGCATTCGTCGCAAGGTCGACGACCTCGGTCGGATCGTGATCCCCTCGACGATCCGGCGGACCCTGGGGATCACCGAGGGTGACGAGCTCGAGGTGCACGTCGACGGTGACCGCGTGGTCCTAGCGCAGCCCGCCGACCGGTGCACCTTCTGTGACGGCGAGCAGCACCTGGAGTCGTTCCGTGGCAAGCCAGTGTGCTGGTCGTGCATGGCGGCGGTGCGAGCGATGGACCGCGAGCGAGCCGGCGACAGCGCCAGCCCCTTCGGCACCTAGACCGAGCGGGGCGCTCGTGCTTAGGAACCCGAGCCCGACGCGCTCGACACACTCGACGCCGCCGCGGCCGCAGTGATCGCGGCCATCGCCGCCGCCTGTGCCTCCTGGACGGCATCGGCGACATCGGACGAGACGCCTTCCTTGGCCAGGCGCTTGCCGCGCCGCAACGCCGCCTTCCGGTCGGCCTTGCCCACCAGCCGCGTGACCAGCTTCGACCCGCCGGTGGCTGCCAAACCGGCGAGCGCCGCATCGCGGGGGGACGGTTCGACATCGGAGACCAGCACGTCGCCGACGCGCCGGCGGACCTCCTGGGCCGTGGCGGTGTCGCCCACCGGATACCTGGTCATCGGGAACAACCCGAGCAGGCGCCGTTCCTCGGCCCGCAGGATCCCGCGCTCGACGAGTCGGTCAGGCGCTGCCTGGCGTACCTGCTTGTCGCTGCCCCAGCGGTTCATCCATCGGGAGACCTTGCGCGGCTTGGTGTCTGCCCGGATCCGGTCGACCAGCTGCGCGTGGAGTGCATCCTGCGGCGCCGCCCCAGCAGTGGTGACCAGCTTGCCATCCTCGACTGTGACCAGTTCAGCGAGCGCCAAGTCGATGACATGAGCGCCGGCCAGCAGCATCCGGAACGACCCCGTGTGGGTGTCCTTGCCCTTCTCGTCATGCCACGTCAGCAGCAAGAACTCCTCGGCCACCGACAGCTCCTGCGACGTGCCCATCGCGACCTCCTCGGGCTAGCTCGTGTCGAGCACCGCCTGGTACACCCGCCGCTTGGGCACCCCCGCGGCCACCGCCACGTCCGCGATCGCGGCCTTCTTGGCCGTGCCTGCCGCGATCAGCTCGCGCACTCGTGCAGCGAGCTCGTCATCCTCGACGTCGGTGGACACGGTAGCCGACGAGGCGCCGGCGACGACGACGGTGACCTCGCCGCGGATGCCCTCGGCCGCGACTCGGCGGAGCTCCTCCAACGAGCCGCGGATGACCTGCTCGTGCAGCTTGGTGAGTTCGCGAGCCAGCGCCGCGCGCCGGTCGGGCCCCAGTGCCGTAGCCATGGCGTCCAGGTCGGCCTCGGCTCGATGCGGAGCGACGTAGAACACCAGCGTGCGAGTGTCCCCGCTGAGCTCGGCCAGCCGTCGGCTTCGCAGTGTGGCCTTGCGGGGAAGGAAGCCCTCGACGGCGAATCGGTCAGTGGGCAGCCCCGACAGCACCAGGGCCTGCACCGCCGCCACCGGACCGGGGATCGCCTCGACCGCGGCGCCCCGCTCCGCGGCTGCGCGCACGAGCCGGTAACCCGGATCGCTGATCCCCGGGGTGCCCGCGTCGCTGACCAGTGCGACGGTCTCGCCCTGCTCGACCCTGTCGAGCAGCGCCTCTGTGCGCGCGGCCTCGTTGTGCTCGTGGTAGCTGACGAGCGGCGTGTCGACGCCGATGTGGGCGAGCAGGCGGCCCGTGCGGCGTGTGTCCTCGGCCGCCACGACATCGGCGGTGCGCAGCGCCTCAGCCGCGCGGGGGCTCAGGTCACCCAGATTGCCGATCGGCGTGGCGACCACGATCAGCCGTCCCGGCCCCAAAACTTGCGCTCCTTGGCTCGTCCTGCACCGAGCCTACTGGCCGTCGCCGCTGCGCAGGCCACTGGCCGGAAGCGGTGAAGCCGCCGCCGTCGGGCCACCCGCGCCACCGGCCGAACTGCGGCCCGCCGACCTAGACTCCGAGACCCGATGTCGACCAAGACCGATGCGGACACCTCCGGTCGCGTGCCATGGGAGCGAGTCCGCTTCATCGCCGTCCCCGCCGCGCTCGTGCTGGTCGCGCTGGCGCTGCGGCTGCCCGGTCTCGACGTCCCCGACCGGATGTACTTCGACGAGGTCTACTACGCCGAGGACGCGCTGGCCCTCCTCGAGCAGGGGGTGGAGGACGGCTTTGCGGTCCACCCACCGGTCGGCAAGTGGCTGATCGCCGCGGGGATCGCCACGGTCGGGTTCGATCCCGTGGGCTGGAGGGTGGCGGCCGCCATCGCCGGCGCGCTGACGGTGCTGGCCACCTACGGGATCGGGATCCGGCTGTTCGGCCGGCTCTGGCTGGCTGCGCTGGCTGGCCTGCTGGTGGCCGTCGACGGGATGGCGCTGTCGATCAGCCGCATCGCGATGCTCGACGGGTTTGTCGCCATGTTCGTCTCCGGGGCGGCCTGGTTGCTGCTCGTCGACCGGGAGCAGCGAGCCGACTCCTTGACAGCCTGGCCCCCTCCGGGCCGCTGGGCTGCGGGGGCGCTGCTGGGGCTGGCGGTGGCCACCAAGTGGTCCGCCGTGCTGGCGGTCGGCGCCGCTGGCTTGGTGGTGCTCGCATGGGAGCTGGCCGATCGGCGCCGCGCCGGCGCCGGGCTCCTGGCCGACCCGGGACGCCTGGCCGCCGGCCTCGTCCTGCCCTTTGTCGTCCTGCCCGCGATGGTGTACCTGGCCAGCTACACCGGCTGGTTTCTCAACTACCCCGAGACCCGTCCAGGCTCGGAGGTCTGCGACGTCGAGCCCTGTCCGGTGCCGCTGACCCAGCAAGCGGCGGACTGGTGGCACGAGCAGGGCGAGATCGTGAGCTTCCACACCGACCTTGATGCCGAGCATGAATACCGGGCGCCGGCGTGGACCTGGCCCATCCTGACCCGCCCGGTGGTCCACTACTTCGAGTCGTGCGGTCGCGAGGAGCCCGCGGACGAGTGCGAGGTCGCACCCGGCCACGGCGCCATCATCGTGGGGGTGGGCAACCCGGCGGTGTGGTGGCTGGCCCTGCCGGCGTACGGGCTGCTCGGGTGGGCGGGGATCGCCCGCCGGCGCAGCGAGGCTGGCTTCCTGCTGGTCTTCCTGCTCGCGCAGTGGGTGCCGTGGCTGGTGACGGCGCGCCCGGTGTTCTTCTTCTACACCGCGCCGCTCGTCCCGTTCGTGGCGCTGACCCTGGCCTGGGCCAGCGGGGAGGTCGCCGGCCGGTGGCGGCGGTGGCGATGGCTGCCCGCGGTCGTGGCCGTGGCGGCGATCGCCACCGCGGTCTACCTCTACCCGGTCTGGGTGGGTGCCGAGCTCAGCGGTGAGGGGTGGCGCGACCGGATGCTGCTGCGTTCGTGGTACTGAACGGCCCGCCACGCCACGCGTCCCCGGCGGCGTGTCCCACTAGCATCGGGTCAGCACGCCTCCGGCGACAAGGCAGCAGCGATCGTGGACAACCAGCGGATCATCCCGCCGTCTGACCCCGAGCCACACCGGGTCAGCGGTCCGGTGAGAGTGACCGGGCAGGCGCTGACGGTCGCCGAGGTCCTCGCGGTGGCACGCCACCACGCCCCCGTCGAGCTGGGCGCCGAGGTCGCGCCACGGCTTGCCGACCGGCGCGCGGAGGTCGATGCCCACGTCGCCGAGGGACGCACGGTCTACGGCATCACCACGGGACTGGGCGCCCTGGCGCAGCAGCGGGTCGCGCCCGACGAGCTCGAGGACCTGCAGGTCAACCTCCTGCGCAGCCACGCCGCCGGGGTCGGTGAGGCGCTGCCGGAGGAGGTGGTGCGCGCCATGATGCTGCTGCGCGCACGCACCCTGTCGGCCGGCTACTCCGGCGTCCGCCCGGTGGTGGTGGAGTTGCTGGTCGCCTGCCTGAACGCGGGCCTGCACCCGGTAGTGCCCAGTCGGGGGTCGGTGGGCGCCAGCGGGGACCTGGCCCAGCTCGCTCACATCGGGTTGGCCCTGACCGGCGAAGGCCGCGTCGACGACGGCCGCGGTCCGCGCCCGGCTAGCGAGGCGCTGTCGCGCGCGGGGGTGGCGCCGCTGCGCCCGGCCGCCAAGGAGGGCCTGGCGCTGGTCAACGGCACCGAGGGGATGCTCGCGCTGGCCTTGCTGGCCTGGTTCGACACGCAGGCGCTGCTGACCGGCGCGGACGTGGCCGCGGCGATGACCACCGAGGCGGGTTTTGGCAGCGACCGTCCGTTCGCCGCGGACCTCCAGCAGCTGCGCGGCCAGCCCGGTCAGGCGGAGTCCGCGGACAACCTGCGCGCCTTGCTGGAGGGCAGCGAGATCGTGGCGGCGCATCGCCACAGCGACCACGCGGTCCAGGATCCGTACTCGCTGCGGTGCGCTCCGCAGGTCAACGGGTCGGCCCGGGCCGCGCACGGGTGGTGCGCGGACCTGATCACCGCCGAGCTCGCCGCGGTCACCGACAACCCCGTCGTGCTGCCCGACGGCCGCGTGGAAAGCACCGGCAACTTCCACGGGGAGCCACTGGGAGCGGCCATGGCCGCCCTCGGCGTCGGGCTAGCCAGCCTCGCGTCGATCAGCGAGCGGCGGACCTTGTGGCTCATGAGCCCCGAGAGCAACCGGGAACTGCCCGCGTTCCTGGCCGAGCGTCCCGGGCTGCAGTCCGGGTTGATGCTGGCCCAGTACACCCAGGCGGCGCTGGCCGCCGAGATCCGTCAGCTGGCACAGCCCTCGGTGCTCGACACGATCCCGACCAGCGGCACGCAGGAGGACCACGTGTCGATGGCGTGGCACGGCGGGCTGCGCCTGCGCGAGGTCGTCGGGCTAGCGGCCACCGTCCTGGGCGGCGAGGCGCTGTGCGCCGCGCGCGCGCTGGACCTGCGCCATCCGCTGCGTCCTGCCCCTGGCACCGGCGCGGCGCATGCGGCGCTACGAGAGCGGATCGCTCCGCTCGACGGC
>SLAO01000149.1 GCA_007126835.1 Nitriliruptorales bacterium
GGCGGGCAGGCGACGGACGCGGAGGCCAGGAACCCGCGGCCGCCCGACCCGGTACTTTCGGGTGGACGGCCGCGGGGTAGGCTGGGGCCCGCCGACCTGGGGGAGGAGTCGGGGGCCGGGTGGGAGTTCTAGTTGTCGTGGAGCGCGGCGAACGATGCCAGCGTTTCGATGTAGTTCGCCCGCTCGAACGCGGCCGGCTGTGCGGTCGCCTCCTGGCTGACGCTGCCCTTGAGCTGAGCCACGCTGTCGTACTCCCCCTCCTCCATCCAGTCAGCGAGGCCGCGGTTGAGCGTTGCGACGTGACCGGGCCCGTGCTTGAGCACCGCCGAGGTCGTCATCGCCGCGTCGGCCCCCGCGAGCAATGACTTCGCCACGTCCGACGCAGTGTGTACCCCAGTCGTGAGCGCAAGGGAAGTGTGGATCCGACCGTAGAGGATCGCGATCCAGCGCAACGGTAGACGCAGCTCCGTCGACGTGGACAGCACCAGGTTAGTCTCGACCTCGCGCGTGTCGATGTCGATGTCGGGCTGGTAGAAGCGGTTGAACAGCACGAGACCGTCGGCGCCCGCATCGACGATCTTGCCGGCCATCGCCGGGATCGACGTGAACTGCGACCCGATCTTGACCGCGAGCGGGATGCCCGTCTCACGCCGCACCGCCGACACGACGTCGACGTAGCGCTGCTCGACGTCTGCGGCGGTCACGTCGAAGTCGGCCGCGACGAGGTAGATGTTCAACTCGAGCGCGTCGGCGCCGGCCTCCTCGGCCAGCTTGGCGTAGTGCACCCAACCACCGACGGTGGTGCCGTTCAGCGAGGCGATCACCGGGCAGTCGACCCGCTGCTTCGCATCGGCGATCAGGTCCAGGTACTGGTCGGGGCCGGTGTTGTAGTCCGACAGGTCCGGAAAGAACGACAGGGCCTCGGCGAAGGCTTCGCCGCTCTGTCTGAGCATCGCGTCGAGCTGCAGCTGGTCGTGGGTCAACTGCTCCTCGAACAGCGAGGGCAGCACGACCGCCCCGACGCCGGCTTCGTCCAGCGCTGCCAGGCCGTCGAGGCGGCCCGTCAACGGCCCTGCGGAGGCCACCACGGGCGAGCGCAGGGTCAACCCGAGGTAGCGGCTCGACAGGTCGCCCATCACGTCTCCTCTCCTGCGGCCTCGGACTCGCCGCCGTCGGGGTC
Organism: Nitriliruptorales bacterium; assembly: GCA_007126835.1. Taxonomy (GTDB): domain Bacteria; phylum Actinomycetota; class Nitriliruptoria; order Euzebyales; family Egibacteraceae; genus SLAO01. Next base: position 1,181 of record SLAO01000149.1, read on the forward strand.
GACCTCGTCCCCAGTGGGCACTCGCCGTTTGACGTCGGCCATCTGTTGATACAGCCGCCACCGCTCATCGACGTCGGCCTGTGCCATGTCGAGCAAGCGGTCGGCCTCATCGGGGGCGGTACGGTGCAGCATCGCGAACCGCGCCTCCTGCAGCGCGAAGTCGCGGACGGGCATCGTCGGGGCCTTGGAGTCCAGCCGCAAAGGCGTGTCCTCCTCGGTCTCGCCGGGGTGGTAGCGGAACAGGGGCCAGTAGCCGCTCTTGACCGCGTCCTTCTGGTGGGTCATCGACGTCTCCATGTCGATGCCGTGGGCGATGCACGTGGAGTATGCGATGATCAGCGACGGGCCGGGCCACGCCTGCGCCTCGTTGAACGCCCGGACGGTGTGCATGTCGTTGGCGCCGATGGCGATCTGGGCGACGTACACGTGACCGTAGGCCATCGCGATCATCCCCATGTCCTTCTTGGGGGAGGTCTTGCCGCCCATGGCGAACTTCGCCGTGGCTGCCCTCGGGGTCGCCTTCGATGCCTGCCCACCGGTGTTCGAGTAGACCTCGGTGTCCAGGATCAAGATGTTGACGTTGCGCCCGCTGGCCAGGACGTGGTCGAGCCCACCGAAGCCGATGTCGTACGCCCAGCCGTCACCGCCGATGATCCAGACCGACTGCGCGACGAGGTTGCCTGCCAGCGTGGCCAGCCGGCGCGCGCGCGGGTCATCGAGGTCGGCCAGCCGACCGACCAGATGGGCCACCCGGTCGCGCTGCGCTGCGATCTCCGCGTCGGTGCCCTGCGGGGCGTCGATCAACTCGTCGACGTAGTCGTCACCCAGCTCAACCGCGAGCGCGCGCAGCAGCTGACGTGCCTCGTGCGCATGCGCGTCGTGGGCGACGCGCATGCCCATCCCGAACTCGGCGTTGTCTTCGAACAGCGAGTTCGACCACGCCGGCCCGCGCCCCTCGGCGTTTGTGCCCCACGGCGTCACCGGCAGGTTCCCGCCGTAGATCGACGAGCAGCCGGTGGCGTTGGCCACGACGAGCCGGTCCCCGTACAGCTGGGTCAGCAGCTTCAGGTAGGGCGTCTCGCCGCATCCCGAGCACGCCGAGGAGAACTCGAACAGGGGCTCGAGTGCCTGCGACCCCTTGACGGTGTCGAGCTTGAGCAGGTCACGGTCGAGCTCTGGGATGTCCAGGAAGAACTCGAAGTTGTCCCGCTCAACGTCGCGATGGTCCTCGGCCGGACGCATGTTGATCGACTTGTAACCGCTGACCTCCTTGGACTTGGCCGGGCACACGTCGACGCAGATCCCGCACCCGGTGCAGTCGTCCGGCGCAACCTGGATGGTCAGCTTGTGACCCGCCAGGTCGCGCGCCTTGTAGTCCTTGGCCTGGAACGACGCTGGGGCCTGATCGAGCTGCTCGGGCTGGAAGATCTTCATCCGGATCGCCGCGTGCGGGCAGACGATGGCGCACTTGCCGCAGTCGATGCAGATGTCGGGGTCCCAGATCGGCAGCTCCAGGGCCAGCTGCCGCTTCTCGTAGCGAGCAGTACCCATGGGGAACGTGCCGTCAACTGGCAGCGCCGACACCGGCAGCAGATGACCCTCGCCGGCGATGATCCTGGCGGTGACCCGGTGGACGAAGTCGGGAGCGTCGGCGGGGACCGGAGCACGCATCTCCAGCCCGCTGTCGGCCTCCGCGGGGACCTGCACGCGGTGCAGCGCCGCGAGCGCGGCATCGACGGCAGCGACGTTGCGCTCCACCACCGTGCGGCCCCGCTTGCCGTAGGTCTCCTCGATCGAGTTCTTGATGCGGGAGATCGCGTCGTCGGTGGGAAGCAGCCCCGACAGCGCGAAGAAGCAGGGCTGCATGACCGTGTTGATCCGCCCGCCCATCCCGGCTTCCCGCGCCACTGCGTACGCGTCGATGACGTGGAAGTCCAGTCCCTTGTCGATGATCTGGGTCTGGACCTCCTGTGGCAGGTGCTGCCAGACCTCTGCGGGACCGTACGGGCTGTTGAGCAGGAACGTCGCGCCCGGCTTGGCCTTGGCTAGCACGTCCATCCGCTCGAGGAAGCCGAACTGGTGGCACGCGACGAAGTCGGCCTCTTCGATCAGGTAGGTCGAGGAGATCTCCTCCTCGTCGAAGCGCAAGTGGCTGACGGTGACCGCGCCGGCCTTGCGGCTGTCGTACTCGAAGAAGCCCTGGGCGTGCAAGTCGGTGCCCTGGCCCACGATCTTGACCGAGTTCTTGTTCGCCCCGACGGTGCCGTCGGCGCCAAGGCCGTAGAACACCGCGCGGACACGGGCGGTGTCCTGCTCCAGGCTGTGGTCCGGCTCGATCGACAATCCGGTGACGTCGTCGCGGATGCCCACGGTGAAGGGGTTCTTCGGGACGTCGGCGTCGAGCTCGTCCAGCGCGCCGGCGACCATGCGCGGGGTGAACTCCTTGGACGACAGCCCATAGCGGCCGCCGATCACCCGCGGCATGGCGGGGCCGAGCCGCTCTGCCAGGGTCGTCATCACGTCGGTGTACAGCGGCTCGCCGGGCGCGCCGGGCTCCTTGGTGCGGTCGAGGACCACCAGCCCGCGCGCGGTGTCGGGCAGCGCGGCGATCAAGGCGTCCTTGGGGAACGGCCGGTACAAGCGCACCTGCAGCATCCCGACCTTGTCGCCCCGCGCGTTCAGGGCGTCGACAGCTTCACGCGCCGCTCCCGCGCCCGAGCCCATCAGCAGCACGACCCGTTCGGCGTCGGGTGCCCCGTGGTAGTCGACCAGCGAGTAGCGGCGGCCCGTGCGGGCGGCGAGCCGGTCCATGACCTCGGCGATCACGCCGGGGAGGCGGTCGTAGAACGGGTTCGCCGCCTCGCGGGCCTGGA
>SLAO01000151.1 GCA_007126835.1 Nitriliruptorales bacterium
CCGCGGCAGACCGTGTCGGTCGCCGCGGCGATGATCCCGTTCTTGGAGCACGACGACGCGAACCGGGCCCTGATGGGCACGAACATGCAGCGCCAGAGCGTGCCGCTGGTCAGGAGCCAGTCGCCGTACGTTGGCACCGGGCTCGAGGGCAAGGCCGCTCGCGACACCGGCGACGTCGTCATCGCGCGCGAGTCCGGCATCGTGGTCGAGGTCGCCGCCGACCGGATCATCTCCAAGACCCACGACGGCAAGCTCGAGAAGCACTTCCTGACCAAGTTCGAGCGCACCAACCAGGGCACCTGCTACAACCAGCGCCCGCTGGTCACCGAAGGTGACGAGCTCGTCGCCGGGCAGGTCATCGCCGACGGTCCGTGCACCGAGGACGGCGAGATGGCCCTCGGGGTCAACCTCCTCGTCGCCTTCATGTCCTGGGAGGGCTACAACTTCGAGGACGCGATCATCATCTCCGAGCGCCTCGTCAAGGACGACGTGATGACCTCGATCCACATCGAGGAGCACGAGGTCGACGCGCGCGACACCAAGCTCGGCGCCGAGGAGATCACCCGGGACATCCCCAACGTGGGCGAGGAGATGCTGGCCAACCTCGACGAGCGCGGCATCATCCGCATCGGCGCGGAGGTCTCGCCCGGCGACATCCTCGTGGGCAAGGTCACGCCCAAGGGCGAGACGGAGCTGACCCCCGAGGAGCGGCTGCTCCGCGCGATCTTCGGGGAGAAGGCCCGCGAGGTCCGGGACACCAGCCTGAAGGTCCCCCATGGCGAGTCCGGGCGCGTCATCGGCGTGCGCACGTTCAGCCGTGAGGCCGGCGACGAGATGCCCCCAGGGGTCAACGAGCTCGTCCGCGTCTACGTCGCCCAGAAGCGCAAGATCTCCGACGGGGACAAGCTCGCCGGTCGGCACGGCAACAAGGGCGTCATCGCCAAGGTCCTGCCCGAGGAGGACATGCCGTTCCTCGCCGACGGCACGCCCGTGGACATCATCTTGAACCCCCTGGGCGTCCCGAGCCGGATGAACGTGGGTCAGGTCCTCGAGACACACCTGGGGTGGGTCGCCGCGCACGGCTGGAAGTTCGACAAGGCACCTGAGTGGTTCGAGACCGTCGGCTGGGAAGCCGACCGCGCCGACACCCCCGGGGGTCAGCGCATGGCCACTCCGGTGTTCGACGGGTGCCGCGAGACCGAGCTGACCGACCTGCTCGCGCATTCCCGGCCCAACCGGGACGGCAACCAGCTCGTCGACGGCAACGGCAAGGCCACGCTGATCGACGGGCGCACCGGCGAGCCGATCGACCAGCCGATCACGGTCGGCTACATGTACATCCTGAAGCTGCTGCACCTCGTGGACGACAAGATCCACGCCCGCTCGACGGGGCCCTACTCCATGATCACCCAGCAGCCGCTGGGCGGGAAGGCTCAGTTCGGCGGGCAGCGGTTCGGGGAGATGGAGGTGTGGGCCCTGGAGGCGTACGGCGCCAGCTACGCCCTGCAGGAGCTGCTCACCGTCAAGTCCGACGATGTCCTCGGCCGCGTCAAGGTCTACGAGGCCATCGTCAAGGGCGAGAACATCCCCGAGCCGGGCATCCCCGAGAGCTTCAAGGTGCTCGTCAAGGAGATGCAGTCGCTGTGCCTGAACGTCGAGGTGCTCTCCGCGGAGGGCCAGCAGGTGGAGTTCCGGGAGTCGGACGACGACGCGTTCCGCGCCGCAGAGGAGCTGGGCATCGATCTGTCGCGGCCGGAGCGCTACGGCGACGAGTTCTCCATCGGCGGCGGTCAGTCCTAGATCACGAGGTCACATCAATGAGGAGCGTGAGCGCATGCTCGACGTGAACAACTTCGACGAGCTCCGGATCGGCCTCGCGACCGAGGACCAGATCCGCATGTGGTCCAACGGCGAGGTCAAGAAGCCGGAGACCATCAACTACCGGACGCTGAAGCCGGAGAAGGACGGGCTGTTCTGCGAGAAGATCTTCGGGCCCACCCGCGACTGGGAGTGCTACTGCGGCAAGTACAAGCGGGTCCGGTTCAAGGGCATCATCTGTGAGCGCTGCGGCGTCGAGGTGACCCGCTCGAAGGTGCGCCGCGAGCGCATGGGCAACATCGAGCTGGCCGCCCCGGTCACCCACATCTGGTACTTCAAGGGGGTGCCCAGCCGGCTGGGTTACCTGCTCGACCTCGCGCCGAAGGACCTCGAGAAGGTCATCTACTTCGCCAGCTACATCATCACCTCGGTCGACGAGGAGCAGCGCCACAGCGACCTGCCCACCTTGGAGGCCGAGATCGCCAACGAGCGCACCGCGCTGGAAAAGCAGCTCGAAGTCGACCGGGAGCAGCTGCTGTCCGACCTCGAAAAGGAGCTCGGTGAGCTCGAGGAGGCCGGTGCGAAAGCCGACGCGGTGCGCAAGAAGCGTCGCGAGTACGAGAAGTCGATCGCGCAGGTCACCGAGTCGGCGCAGGAGGACCTCGCGCGCCTCGACGAGGTCATGGAGGCCTTCAAGGAGCTCGCGCCCAAGCAGCTGATCACCGACGAGCTGCTGTACCGCGAGCTGCGCGACCGGTTCGGCGAGTACTTCACCGGCGGCATGGGCGCCGAGGCGATCCGTGACCTGCTCGGCTCGATCGACTTCGAGGCCGAGGCCGAGGAGCTGCGCGGCGTGCTGGGCGCCGAGGGCGAGAAGCTGCGCAGCGGCGCCCGCAAGGCGCGCAGTCAGAAGGCCACCCGCGCCGTCAAGCGCCTCAAGGTCGTCGAGGCGTTCCGCCAGACCGGCAACGACCCCACCGCGATGGTGCTGTCGGCCGTTCCCGTCATCCCGCCCGACCTGCGGCCCATGGTCCAGCTCGACGGCGGGCGGTTTGCGACCAGCGACTTAAACGACCTGTACCGGCGCGTGATCAACCGCAACAACCGGCTGAAGCGCCTGCTGGATCTGGGCGCGCCGGAGATCATCGTCAACAACGAGAAGCGCATGCTGCAGGAGGCCGTCGACGCGCTGTTCGACAACGGCCGCCGCGGCCGCCCGGTCACGGGCCCCGGCAACCGGCCCCTGAAGTCGCTGTCGGACATGCTCAAGGGCAAGCAGGGGCGGTTCCGCCAGAACCTGCTCGGCAAGCGCGTGGACTACTCCGGGCGCTCGGTGATCGTCGTCGGCCCCGAGCTCAAGCTGCACCAGTGCGGACTGCCCAAGCAGATGGCGCTGGAGCTGTTCAAGCCGTTCGTGATGAAGCGGCTCGTCGACCTGAACTACGCCCAGAACATCAAAAGCGCCAAGCGCATGGTCGAGCGGGCCCGCCCGCAGGTGTGGGACGTGCTCGAGGAGGTCATCCGCGACCACCCGGTGATGCTCAACCGGGCGCCGACGCTGCACCGCCTGGGCATCCAGGCCTTCGAGCCCACGCTGGTCGAGGGCAAGGCCATCCAGGTCCACCCGCTGGTGTGCGCGGCGTTCAACGCGGACTTCGACGGCGACCAGATGGCGGTGCACCTGCCGCTGTCGTCGGAGGCGCAGGCCGAGGCCCGCATCCTGATGCTGTCGTCGAACAACATCCTGTCGCCGGCGCACGGGCGCCCGCTCGCCACGCCGTCGCAGGACATGGTCCTTGGCTCGTACTACCTGACCTACGCCCTGGGCGGCGACGAGGACGGCAGCCTGCCTCCCACCGGCCTGACCGAGCGCCTGCGCGCAGGGGAGGAGCCGATCACGTCGTTCTCCTCGCCGGCCGAGGTGATCATGGCGCTTGACCTGCAGACCGTCGGTTTGCAGGAGTGGGTGCTGGTGCGGTTGAAGGACCGTGCGGTCGCAGTGCAGGACGTCTTCGGCGAGGTGCCCGAGGAGGAAGTCGCCGACGGCGTCGTGCGCTCCCCGAAGGGGGTGCGGGTGCTGACCACCCCGGGGCGCGTGCTGTTCAACGAGGTCTTGCCCCGCGACATGCCCTACGAGAACACCCTCATCGGCAAGAAGCAGCTGTCGGACCTGGTCAACCGGTGC
>SLAO01000163.1 GCA_007126835.1 Nitriliruptorales bacterium
GCGCGATGGCCCGCGGCGGCGGCGAGCGGTCCTATCTCGAGCTCATCGACGGCATCCGCGCGCGCGACCCCCAGGCGGTGTTCCGCTCCTCGTTCATCGTCGGATTTCCCGGGGAGACCGACGAGGACGTGGCGGTGCTGGAGCGCTTCTTGACCTCGGCCGCGCTGGACTGGGTCGGGTTCTTCCCCTTCTCGCTGGAGGAGGGCACGGCGTCGGCGTCGCTACCCGATCACGTCCCGCTCGACGAGGCGCGCGCCCGCCGGGACCACCTCCTCAGCGTGGCCGAGTCGGTGGCCGAGGACCGCGCCGAAGCCTTCGTGGGTCGCACGCTGGAGGTCCTCGTCGAGACCGTCACCGACGACCACGTCGTGGGACGGTCGTATCGGGAGGCGCCCGAGACCGACGGGGAGGTGCGCGTCAGCGGCTGCCAGGTCCCCGTCGGCCGGTCGGTGGCCGCCCGCATTACCGCCACCGACGGGATCGACCTGCTCGGCGATCCAGTGGCGGCGCGTTGAGCAGCCGATCCCTGGCCGCCGAGGTCGTCGCTGTCGGCAGCGAGTTGCTCCTGGGCGACGCCGTGGACACGAACTCGGCGACGATCTCGGCGCGACTCGCCGAGATCGGCGTGGACGTCTACCGGCACACCACGGTCGGGGACAACCTCGCCCGGCTCGGCGAGGTGATCGAGGGCGCGTCCGCACGAGCCGGCGCGGTCATCGTCACCGGCGGGTTGGGGCCGACCCAGGACGACCTCACCCGCGATGCGATCTCCGTGCTCGCCGGCGTGGAGCTGGAGCGCTCCAACGCACTCGTTGAGTACATCGAGGGCTACTTCGCGTCCCGCGGGCGGGAGGCCACTGCGAGCAACCTTCGCCAGGCCGACATCCCCGTGGGCGCCCGGGTTCTGGACCCTGTGGGGACCGCGGCGGGGTTCGCGGCCGACATCAACGGCGCGACGGTGTACTGCCTGCCGGGCGTGCCGTGGGAGATGATCGCGCTGCTCGACCGCGACGTGGTGCCCGAGCTCGCGCGACGATCGGGCGCCGGTATCACCGTCAGCCGTTGGGTGCGCACCGCAGGGATGGGCGAGTCGACCGTGGCCGACATGGCCGCCGACCTCGTGGCCCGGCTCGACGCGGTGGGCAACCCCACCGTCGCCTTCCTCGCCTCCCGCGGGGAGACCCGCGTGCGTGTCACCGGCAAGGCAGACACCCGGGCGGCAGCCCTTGCGCTCGTCGACCCGGTCGTGGACGAGCTCACCAGCCTCCTGGGTGCGGGGGTGGCCGGTGTTGACGACGAGGGCGTCGAGCACGCCGTCGCCCGTCAGCTGACCGCCGCGGGCTGGACGCTGGCGGTGGCCGAGTCGGTGACAGGAGGTCGGGTCGGGGGGCGGCTGGTCGGCGTCCCGGGCGCGTCGTCCTGGTTCCGCGGCGGGCTGGTGGCCTACGCCACCGACGCAAAAACCTCGCTCGTCGGTGTCGATGCCGAGACGCTGGCGGGGGCTGGACCCGTCAGCGAGGGGACCTCCGGCGAGCTGGCGCGCAACGCCGCCGCGCGCCTCGAAGCCGACGTGGGCCTTGGCGTGACCGGGGTGGCCGGCCCTGAGTCACAGGGCGGGCTGGACCCTGGGACGATCTGCCTCGCCGTCGCCCTGCCAGACCGCTCGACGCCCACGCGGACCGTCGAGCTGCCCAGCCGCGGCCGCGACGTGGTCCTCGAGTTCGCGGCCAGCGCTGCGATCGACTTCCTGCGCCGCAGGCTGGCGAAGACAGCGGCACCCGGCTGGTGACGCCGGTGCCTGGGCGGGAGCGGCTGTTCGTGGCCGTCGATGTCGCCGACGAGGCGCGCGCGGCCCTCGCCGAAGCAGTCGAGCCCCTGCAACAGCGGTGGCCCTCGTTGCGGTGGGTGCGCCCCGAGAGCTGGCACATCACCTTGGCCTTCGTCGGTCAGGTCAGCCCCCGACGCGCCGCCGCGGTTGATGCCGCGGCGCACTGCGCCGCGGCGGGCATCCGGGTCTTCGAGGTGCGCCTGTCGGGGGCACTGGGCACGTTCGGCCGCTCGGTGCTGTGGGCCGGGCTGGCGCCCTCGCCACCGCTGGAGCACGTGGCTCGCGGCACGCGTGGGGCGTTGGCCGATCGCGGCATCGCGACCGACGACAAGCCGTTTCATGCCCACCTGACCCTGGCCCGACCCCCTCGGCGGGGCCGGTTGCCCGCGGAGGCCAAGACCGTGGACTGGGTCGGTCCCACTGCCGGGTGGGACGTGGGTCGACTGGCGGTCCGCCGGTCCGAGCCCGCGCCGGGCGGGGCGCGCTACCCCTCGCGGTTCAGCGCGCCGCTGCCTCACTGAAAGGCTGTGGCCGCTAGGTCGCCTTGACGGCCCGGATGATCGCGGCGTGCATGCCGTCGGCGACTTCGTGGGTGAACTCGACCTCGGCGTGCTCGAAGCCGACGGCGTGTAAGCCCGCGCGGTACTCCTCGTCGGACCACGCTCCAGCGACGCAGCCCACGAAGCTGCCGCGCTCCGCGCGCTCGGCGGGCGACAGGCGCGCCTCGGCGACGACGTCGCTTACGCCGACCCGTCCGCCGGCATCGAGCACACGGTGCATCTCGGCCATGACCGCCGGCTTGTCCAGCGAAAGGTTGATGACGCAGTTGGAGATGATGACGTCGACGCTTCGGTCGGGCAGGGGGATGTCCTCGATCGCGCCCTTGAGCAGCTCCACGTTGGCCGCACCCGCCTCGTCGACGTTGCGTCGGGCCAGGTCGAGCATCTCGTCGGTCATGTCGAGGCCGTAGACGGTGCCCTCAGGACCCACGCGCCGGGACGACAGCAGCAGGTCGATTCCACCTCCCGAGCCAAGGTCGAGCACCCGCTCGCCGGCGCGCAGCTCGGCAACGGCGGTGGGGTTGCCGCACCCGAGGCTGGACAGGCGGGCGGCGTCGGGCAGGTCCCCGGTCTCGTGGGCCTCGTACAGCGCGGCACCGAAGCCCTCCTGAAAGCCGGTGTCATCGCAGCAGGAGGCCTGCTGAGTGCTCCCGACGGCGGAGGCCGCGGCGGCGTAGCGCAGCCGGACCTGCTCCTGCAGTTCTGGACGATCCTGTGGCGCGGTGTTCATCAGGTCACCTCGAGGGGTTGTGGGGGAGCAAGGACGTCGGCCAACCGACGCAACGTCTCGTTGTCGAGCGAGTAGTACGCCCAGGTCCCGCGTCGCTCGCGTTGCACCAGCCCGGCGTCGAGCAGGGTCCGCAGGTGGTGGCTGACCGTGGGCTGGGACACCCCGAGCGGCTCGGTGAGGTCGCAGACGCACACCGGTTGAGGGCTTGCCGCCAGCAAGTTGACGATTCGCACCCGGTTGGGGTCGGCCAGCGCCCGGCACAGCCGCGCGATGTCGGCCGTGTCGGCGTCGGACCACGCCGGCGCGGCCAGCGGAGTGCAGCACGCGACTTCACGCTCGGGTGCCATGGTGTGCGCCTTCCTGGGCTGAGTTCATCCTGCCGGGCGGACTACATCGACGGGTGTCAATGTAGCGCTGCGATGGTAGCGCTGCATCGATCGATGTCAATGCACGGGGGCGGCGGGAGTCAATGCAGGGGGCAGCGGGACCTGCGGGGGGCGAGGCGCCGAGCGTGGCATCCTGCATCGAGTGGGCCAGTTCCCGGCAGGTCGAACAACTGTTCGCTATGATGCTCGTCAACAGGCATCACCGTCCGCTTCCCCCCGATGTCCCACCCTCCGGTTACGGTGATCAGGCAGTCCCCACCGTCCGTCGATCGAACCAGGAGCACCGATGGAGCGCGACAAGGCCCTCGACATGGCCATCGGCCAGATCGAGAAGCAGTACGGCAAGGGCGCAATCATGCGCATGGGCGAGGAAGCCAAGGTCAAGGTCGCCTCGATCCCGACCGGAGCGCTCAGCCTGGACATGGCGCTGGGAATCGGCGGGTTGCCCCGGGGTCGGGTCGTGGAGATCTACGGCCCGGAGAGCTCGGGCAAGACCACCGTGGCGCTGCACTCCATCGCCGAGGCACAAAAGTGCGGTGGCATCGCCGCGTTCATCGACGCCGAGCACGCGCTCGACCCCCAGTACGCCAAGGCGCTCGGCGTCGACGTCGAGGCGTTGCTGGTCAGTCAACCCGACACCGGCGAGCAGGCGCTCGAGATCGCCGACATGCTGATCCGCTCGGGCGCGGTGGACGTCGTGGTGATCGACTCGGTCGCGGCGCTGACCCCGCGGGCCGAGATCGAAGGGGAGATGGGCGACAGCCACGTCGGTCTGCAGGCCCGCCTGATGAGTCAGGCGTTGCGCAAGCTCGCCGGCACGCTCAGCAAGTCGCGGACGTGTGCGATCTTCATCAACCAGATCCGCGAGAAGGTCGGCGTGATGTTCGGGTCGCCAGAGACCACGTCGGGAGGCCGGGCGCTCAAGTTCTACTCGTCGGTGCGTCTTGACATCAGGCGCATCGAGTCGCTCAAGGACGGCAACGACTTCGTGGGCAACCGCGTGCGCGCAAAGGTGGTCAAGAACAAGGTCTCCGCGCCCTTCCGGGTGGCCGAGTTCGACATCCTGTTCGGTGAGGGGATCTCTCGCGAGGGCTCCATCCTCGACGTGGGCGTCGAAGAGAGCATCATCAAGAAGTCCGGCGCCTGGTACACCTACGAGGGTGAGCAGCTTGGCCAGGGACGCGAGAACGCGCGGAAGTTCTTGAAGGAGCACGCCGACACCGCTGACGAGATCTACAAGCGGGTCACCGAGCAGCTCGGTCTGGTCCCCACCGACGTGACCGGTGACGAGCAGGCCGTGCCCGACAGCGGGGACGCGGCCACCCCGTCAGCGTGAGCGCGGAGCACACCGCAGTCGATCGTGAGGTCGAGGCCGCCGTGGGCTTCATCCTGCGGTCCACGCGGCAGCGCCCCCAGACCGAGGCGGAGCTTGCTGCCAAGCTGCGTGATCGTGACGTGCCCGCCCACAGCATCAAAGCGGCGCTGGCCCGGGCTCGGGAGCTGGGCGCGGTCGACGATGCCGCCTTCGCTCGAGCGTGGGTCACCGAGCGCGGTGAGCAGCGCGGGTACGGCGCTGCGCGTCTGCGTCAGGAGCTCGTGCGGCGGCAGGTGCCTGACCCGGTCATCGACGTCGCCCTCACGCAGCTCGCCGACCGGGACGAGGAGGCCACCGCAACGCAGCTGGCCTCGGAGCGCTTCGCCCGGTTGCCCGACTCGCTCGAGGCCGAGAAGGTCGCGTCGCGGCTGGTGGCCTTCCTCGTGCGCCGCGGGTACCCGCAGGGTTTGGCCCGCCGCGTCGCCCTCCGGGTCAGCGGCCTCGACCGGCAGTGGGACTGACCGAGGCCGGCACCGGGACCTTCACCCGTGGCCGGCGGCACCGGTCACGGGTATCCATCTTCTAGGCTGGCGGCGCCCCTACGGAAGGCGCGACGGTGACGGTGGTGCAGGCCTGGATCATCGCGGGAGTCCCCGCGCTGGCGTTCGCGCTCATCGCGTTCATCGGCCGGGCGTGGTGGCGGGCCCTGCTGGGCTACCTCTTCCTGCTGGTCGGTTTCGCGGTGCTGGTCACCGTCGACCGGGCCTCAGCGGCCGTGTTCGCGCTGATCGTCGCGCTGATGTACGCCGCCGGTCGCGGGGGCGATATCGAATCCGAGCCGTTCGATCCCACAAGCGGCAGTCGTGCCCTCCAGGCCCAGCACGAAGGGGAGAACCGCTAGACCCGCCCGCGCGTCACCCTCCCTCCTACCGCGACCGTAGGTAAGCGGCCGTTGACGCTCCGGTGATCATCGCCGTATCATTCGGCTGACCAGGGCGTTTGCCGCTGTGCGGGGCGCCGGTCAGGTGGATCGAGGCTTCGGTCCGGGGCTCCGCTGGGGAGGCAGCGGCAGCCCGACGAGAGGTCGCGCCGAGGTCCCGCACAGCGAAAGCGCCAACGAGCGACTGGAGCGTGCATGGGAGCCACGGCTGTCTGGATCGCAACCGCGACCGCGGCGGTGGCTGTTGCGTTCCTCGCCGTCACCCTGGCACGAATCCACACCCGGGCGAACGACCGAGCGTACGCGCGACGGTCGGCTGAGCTCGACGAGCGCGACGAGCGGTTGAGCCGGCGGGAGTCGACGGTCGAGACCAAGGCGCACACCCTGGAGTTGCGCGAGTCCAACCTCATCGAGCGCGAACGCGGTCTGGCTGCCGACCGCGCCGACCTCGACGACGACCGGATCGTGGTGCGCAAGCGCCTGGAGGAGATCGCGGACTACTCGGCTGACGAGGCCCGCCAGGCGCTGCTCGAGCAGGTGGAAGCCGAGGCGCGCGCCGACGCGCGGGACCTCGTGCGCGACATCCAGTCCCGGGCGCAACAGGAGGCCACGCGACGCGCGCACGACATCGTCGCCAGCGCCATCCAGCGCGTTGCCCCGGAGGCGACCCGGGCCTCGGCGACCTCGACGGTGGAACTCGCCGAAGAGGAGCTCAAAGGCCGCATCATCGGCCGCGACGGCCGCAACATCCGGGCGTTCGAGCACGTCACCGGGGTCGATGTGGTCGTCGACGACACCCCGGGATCGGTGCAGCTGTCGAGCTTCGATCCGGTGCGCCGTGAGACCGCCCGGCGCACGCTGGTGGCGTTGCTCGAGGACGGGCGCATCCACCCGGCCAGCATCGAGGAGGCCCACACGCGCGCTACCGCGGAGGTGGACCAGGTCATCACCGACGCCGGCGACGAAGCCGTGGCCGAGGCACGAGTCGAGGGCGTCGCCCCCGAGATCATCCGGCTGCTGGGCCAACTCGAGTTCCGGACCTCCTACGGGCAGAACGTCCGGGGTCACTCGATCGAGACCGCGCTGCTGGCCGGGGCCATGGCCGAGGAGCTGGGCACCGACCCCGCCCTCGCCCGCCGATGCGGGCTGCTGCACGACATCGGCAAGGCCCTGACGCACAAGGTCACCGGCAGCCATGCGGCCGTGGGTGCCGAGATCGCCCGGCGCCTGGGCGAACCCGAGCAGGTGTGCCACGCCATCGCCGCGCACCACGACGAGGTCCCCCCCGAGTCGGTCGAGGCGGTGCTGACCCAAGCAGCCGACGCGGTGTCGGCCAGCCGGCCCGGGGCGCGGCGTGACGCCTACGAGGCCCACTGCACCCGCTTGCGCCGCATCGAGGAGTTCGTGGGCGCCTTCGAGGGCGTCACGCAGGTGTTCGCCATGCAAGCCGGTCGCGAAGTCCGGGTGATGGTGCACCCCGACGACGTCGACGACACGCGCGCGCGGCGTCTCGCGCGCGAGATCGCCGGGCGCATCGAGGCCGAGATGGCCTACCCCGGCCAGATCGCCGTGACGGTGATCCGCGAAGTCCGCGCCAGGGGCATCGCGTCCTAGGCCCGCGCTGGGTTGCCCGGCAGTCCAGCCGCGGCTCGCGTCGCGTTGCCAGCAGCTCGCCGGCTGGCAAGCCGGAACTCACCGCTGCTGGGCGTGACGCCGGTCCCGGACGGTCCGTCGGTCTGGCGGTAGCCCGTCGAACCAGGCCAGCAACAGCTCGGCCTGCTCGTCGAACGGTGTGGCTTTCCCGTCGAGGTCCCGCTCGATGACCAGCCCGAGCGTGAACACGAACACGAACCGCGCCGCGGCGTCGTCGACCTCCAACGTGGGCGCGAGGACCGCGACCGTCCGGTCCATCGTCGCGGCCATCAGTCGAGAGTCCTCTGCTTCGCGCTCGGGGAGCGCGTCGAGGCAGAGTCGGTCGTACTGCGCGTACCAGGTCTCGTGCGCGCAGACGTGGTCGAGCAGGGCGGCCAAGCGCGCACGGGGCGTCGGCGCGCTGGCGATGGCTTCGGCGATGACGGCCACGAGCTGGTCAGTCAGGTGCTCGACGAGCTGGGCGTACAGGTCGCGCTTGCCTGAGAAGTAGTGGTACAGCGTGCCGGTGGACACGCCGAGCTCGCGCGCCACCTCGCGCATCGTCAAGCCTCCGTAGCCCCGGGCAGCGGCGAGCGCCAAGCTCGCGTCGAGCAGCTGCGCCCGGTAGGCGCGGTGGTCGACGATCTTGGGCACGGTAGGTCCTTTCGTGGCTGGCTATCCGGTGACGACGCTGACACCCGCGACCGTGGCCAGGGTCAACCCGACGGCCCAGGCGGCAAGGCTCGCGCCTGTCCACGCCAGGACCCGCTGGCGTGATGCGCCGGTTGCCAGCATGATCACCGCGGCGAGGTGGATGCCGGTCAGCAGCGGTCCCAGCAGCGCCAACCCCGGCACCCCGTAGCGCTGGAGGACGCGCTGGGCGCGCTCGCCCCGACCTGGGTGCCGCCGTCGAGGGGTCGCTACCCGACCCGAACGCCATCGGGTCCAGGCGTCGTGCACCAAGACGATCGCCCCGACCGGGACGTAGTTGCCGAGGAACGCGACGGCGGTCACGACCACCGGGTCGAGGTTGAGGAGGATGGCCGGGGGGATGACCACCAGGATCTCCAGCCACGGGGTCGCGGCGGCGACGGCAACGACCACGTAGCCCCACGGACCGGTCGCTCCCCAGTCGGCGAGCAGCTCACTCACTGGCGCCTTGCCTTCCCACGGTGCGCGGATGCCGGAGCGCGGCATATTTCGAACGTTCGTTATGCTACCGAGCCGATCGGTCGCCTGCCGTGACCGTGGTGTCCGATCGGACCCGTCGACTGCGCGCATCCCGATGGCGTGCGCCGGTCGCAGCCGACCCGGCCACGCCGCTATCCTCGGCGCTGTGACGACCAAGACCTACTTCATCCGCACCTTCGGGTGCCAGATGAACGAGCACGACTCCGAGCGGGCCGCCGGCGTCCTGCAAACGATGGGCTACCGCCCGGCGGACACCATCGACACCGCCGACCTCGTGCTGTTCAACACCTGCGCGATCCGCGAGAACGCGGACAACAAGCTGTACGGGCAACTGTCACAGCTCAAGCCGCTCAAGCTGTCCGATCCCAGCAAGACCGTGGTCGTGGGCGGATGCCTCGCGCAGAAGGACCAGGAGGGCTTGGCCGAGCAGGCGCCGTGGGTGGACGTGGTCTACGGCACGCACAACATGGGACGGCTGCCCGAGCTGCTCAGCCAGGCCGATTCGGCGGAGCTTCCCGTCGTCGAGATCCTCGAGCACACCGAGATGTTCCCGTCGGCCCTGCCCGCCCGGCGCGACGTCGTCCATCACGCTTGGGTGTCGATCTCCATCGGCTGTGACAACACCTGCACGTTCTGCATCGTTCCGGCGCTGCGAGGACCGGAGAAATCTCGCAAGCTCGGCGACATCGTCAGCGAGGTCCGCTCGCTGGTGGCCGACGGCGTGACCGAGGTCAGTCTGCTCGGCCAGAACGTCAACTCCTACGGCAGGGATCTGGTGCGTGCCGGGCTCTCCGACGCCACCGGCCGGCGCAACCGCACCATGTTCGCCGAACTGCTCTACGCGCTGGGCGAGGTAGACGGCCTCGAGCGGCTGCGGTTCACCAGCCCGCACCCCAAGGACTTCACCAGCGACGTCTTCGCGGCGATGCGCGACGTCCCCGCGGTCTGCGAGCAGCTGCACCTGCCGCTGCAGTCGGGCTCAGACCGGGTGCTCAAGGCGATGCAGCGCAGCTACCGAGCGCGTCGCTACCTCGATCTGGTGACCGAGGCCCGGGAGACCATCCCCGGCGTGGCGATCTCCACCGATATCATCGTCGGCTTTCCCGGCGAGACCGAGGAGGACTTCGCCCAGACCCTCGCGGTCACCGAGACCGCCGCGTTCGATTCGGCGTTCACCTTCGAGTACTCCAAGCGCCCTGGGACCGCCGCTGCCGACATGCCCGACCAGGTGGACCCCGCGGTGGTCAGCGAGCGCTACCAGCGGCTCGCGACCCTGACCCGCGCGCTGTCCCGGCACGCCAACGAGCGTCAGGTCGGCACGGTCCAACAGCTCCTGCTCGAGGGGCCCAGCAAGACCGATCCCACTCGCCTGTCCGGTCGGACCCGCACCAACCGCCTGGTGCACGTCCCTGACGTCGGCGGATTCGAGCCGGGACAGCTGGTGACCGCCCGGCTGACCGACGCCGCCAGCCACTACCTGCTCGGGGAGGTCACCGACGCGGAGGTCTCCGACCCGGTCGGTGCCCCCGCGCCAGCTCGCGTGGCCTGATCATGGTCAGGGGGGTCGGCCTGCTCCCCGCCGCCCCGTTGCTGATCGAGGACATCACCTCGGTGCGTCCAGCGGGCATCGACGCGGTGGCTCGGGCCGTTCGCGACGTGGCGGCGTCGGTGTCGGATTCGCAGGGGGTCGTGCTGGTCGCGGGTGCCGACGCGGCGGGGATCGCCACGCAGTCGTCCACCGACCTGCGCACGATCGGGCGCAGCGACGTGCGCACCCGATGGTCGGTGCCTCATGAGCTGACGACGGCGGTCGCCGGCGCCACCGGTCTGGCGCTCGACGGTGCAGCGATGTCCCTGGAGTTGTCGGTGCTCTGCCTGCAGATGCCACCGGCGACGCCACTGCTGGCCATGTCCGTCCCGCGAAAGGCCGCGCTTGCCGAGTTGGTCGACCTCGCCGGGATCGTGGAAGCTGTCCTGACCGCCCAGGCGGCGGGCTGGAGCGTCGTGGCGGTGGGGGATGGTTCGGCCGGATTGTCCGCGCAGGCGCCTCTGCACCTGGTCGCCGGCGCGTCAGCGTGGCAGGACGCCTACGTGGCCGCATTGGACGCTGGTGACCTGGACGTCCTCGCCGGCCTCGGCCCGAAGCGGGCGCGAGCAGTCGGCAGCCGCGGGTGGGCTCCGTCGGTGTTCGCCGCGGCGGTGGCTCGCCACGCCGGGCTGCGCCTGGCGGTCACCTTCCACGCCGCCCCTCGCGGCGTGGGCTACGTCGTTGCCTCGAGTGCCCCGGGCACCGTGCCGGCCGATGCCTGACCCGGTGCTCGCGCTGGTCGGACCGACGGCTTCGGGCAAGTCCGACATCGCCTTGGACTTCGCGGCGCGGTGGGGCGCCGAGATCGTCGCGGTGGACGCGTTCACCGTGTATCGCGGCATGGACGTCGGCACGGCCAAGCCGACGCGCAAGCAGCGCGACCGGGTCCCGCATCACGCAATCGATCTGCTCGAACCGGAGCAGGAATGCACGGTCCAGTGGTTCCAGGCCCAGGCGCGCGCCGCGGTCCGCGATGTCGTCTCGCGTGGCCGGTCTCCGCTGCTCGTCGGAGGATCCGGCCTGTACTTCCGCGCGGTCGTCGACGACTTGGTGTTCCCGCCCACCGACCCCGACGTCCGCGCTGCGCTCGAAGCGCGCCACGCCGCCGACCCGCCGGCGGCACACGCCCGGCTCGCCCAGCGCGACCCCGCCGCAGCGGCGCGCATCGACCCCGACAACCTGCGGCGAGTGGTCCGCGCCCTCGAGGTCATCGAGCTCACCGGGTCGACGTTCAGTTCCTGGCGCACGGCATGGGACGAGCACCACTCGGTGTTCCCGGGCCTCGCCGTCGTGGGGGTGGCCCGCGACCGCGACGACCTGTCCGCACGCGTCGACCAGCGCGTCGGGACCATGCTCGCTCGCGGTCTGGTGGAGGAATGCCGCGCTCTGGCGGGTCGTCGGCTGTCGCGCACGGCGCGTCAGGCCATCGGCTATGCCGAGGTCTTCGAGCATCTAACCGGCCGACTCGACCTCGCCACCGCCCACGAGCAGATCCGCGTGCGCACCCGGCGGTACGCCCTGCGCCAGCAGCGCTGGTTCCAAGCGGATCCGCGGGTAGCATGGGCAATGCCGGAGCAGGTCCATGCCACGCTGCTCCGTGTTGCGGAGGAGGCACAGGCCGACTGATGCAGTTCACGAAAGCCCACGGCACGGGCAACGACTTCATCCTGGTCCCTGACCCCGATGACCAGATCTCGCTGACGCCGGCGCTGGTGCGGGCACTGTGCGACCGCCATCTCGGCCTCGGCGGGGATGGGGTGATCCGCCTGGCACCGGCGCGGCCGGGTGTCGAGGCCGACGTGTTCATGGACTACCGCAACGCCGATGGGTCGCTGGCCGAGATGTGCGGCAACGGCGTGCGCTGCGTGGCCAAGTACGTCGCCGACCGCGGCCATACCGGACAGCAGGTGCGCGTCGACACTCGAGCCGGCGTCAAGGTCGTCGAGGTGGTGTCCTGGCACGAAGACGGCACGGTGGACGTCCTCCGAGTCGACATGGGGGCCCCGGTCGCCATCGGCTCGGTGCGCATCGACCTGGAAGGCGCAGGGGACATCGAGCTGACCACGGTCTCGATGGGCAATCCGCACGCGGTCATCGCCATGGGCGACGTGACCGCCGCCCCGCTGAGCGACTGGGGGCAGGCCATCAACGCTGACGAGCGCTTCGCCGGCGGTGTCAACGTCGAGGTCATCGCCGTCCCGGGCCTTGACCGCGTCGAGGGGCGCATCTTCGAGCGCGGGGTGGGCGAGACCCTCGCGTCGGGCACCGGCGCCGCCGCGATGGCGGTCGCTGCCCACACGCGGGGCCTGGCAACGCGGGACGTGACCGTGGACCTTCCCGGCGGCGAGCTCGAGATCTCCTGGGACGAGGAGTCGCTGTACGTCACCGGCCCCGCCCGCGAGGTCGCCTCGGGCTCGGTTGCTCCCGCCTTGCTCGCCGAGATCGCGGCAGTGGCAACAGCGCCGGCCAAGGAGTTCGTGTGACCGACCCGGTCGACGAGTCCCTTCAGCTGTCGCGTGCGGCCCGTCGGCGGGCCCAAGCCCAGCGGATCCGCGACGACGCGCCCCAGGAGGGCGTGGCGATCTTCCGGCCCGTCGAACAGGCGGTGCTTGTCGCCGTCGAGCAACCCGGTCGGACCCGCCACGACGTCGAGGCCGCTCTGGACGAGCTCGAGCTGTTGCTGGCCACCGCGGGGGGGACGGCGGTGGGACGGGTCATCCAGCGACGCGAGCAGCCTGACGTGGCGACGTTCGTCGGGCGCGGCAAGGTCGATGAGCTCGGCGATCTATGCCGCGAGCTGTCCGCCGACGCGGCGGTGTTCGACGACGAGTTGTCGCCCGCGCAGCAGCGCAACCTCGAGGAGCGCCTCGGGGTCAAGGTCCTCGACCGCACGATCGTGATCTTGGACATCTTCGCGCAGCACGCCTCCAGCCGAGAAGGCAAGGCGCAAGTCGAGTTGGCGCAGCTGACGTACCTGCTCCCACGGCTGCGGGGGTGGGGTCAGGCGCTGTCGCGACTTGGCGCCGGGATCGGCACGCGCGGCCCAGGGGAGAGCCAGCTGGAGGTCGACCGCCGTAAGCTCGACCGGCGCATCAAGAAGCTGCGGGCCGATCTCGCCGAGTTCCAGAAGACCCGCCGGCGCAAGACCGCGGAGCGGGAGCGCAATGCGGTCCCGACCGTCGCGCTCGTCGGGTACACCAACGCCGGGAAGTCCACGGTGCTCAACCGTCTGGCCAACGCGGACTTGCACGTGGCCGATCAGCTGTTCGCCACCTTAGACACCACCGCGCGCCGCGTCGATCTGCCTGACGCCCGCACGATCGTGGTGACCGACACGGTCGGGTTCGTGCGCAAGCTGCCCACGCAGCTGGTGGAGGCGTTCAAGTCCACCCTCGAGGAAACGACCCGCGCCGACCTGCTGGTCCACGTCGTCGACGCTGCCCATCCCGAGGCCTCGGCGCAGATCGACGCCGTCGAGCGGGTCCTCGCTGAGATCGACGCCGACTCGGTGCCGACCCTCATCGCGCTGAACAAGGCGGACATCGCTGACCCGGCGGTGGTGGCAGAGCTGCGCCGGGAGCACTCCGACGCGGTGATCATGTCCGCGCGCACGGGCGAGGGCGCCGACGCCCTGCGTGCCCGCATCGCCAAGCGGCTGCCCCCCTCCCGGCACCGGGTCGAGGCGGTCGTGCCCTACGAGCGTGGTGACCTCGTGGCGGCCGCGCATGAGGCCGGTGAAGTCCACGTCGAGGAGCATCACGCCGAGGGCACGCGTCTCGTCGTCGATGTCGATCGGCACGTGGGCCTCGCGCTGGGCCCGTTCAGCGTCAACGGCAACGCGTGGGTTGCCGAAGCCGA